>JBCKHJ010000001.1:0-125798 GCA_038905915.1 Candidatus Planktophila sp.
AATCTTTGGCAGCATCTGCTGATACTTCATCGTTTCGAACCACCGTACATTCGGCGCCTAGTTGAGCCAGATATTGCACCAAGTTAAAGACAAAAGAGTCATAGTTATCGATGACAAGAATTTTGGTGGCCACGGGCGCCATTCTCCCTCATTCGAGCACGATTATGCTTTCCCTTATTTCGTAGTAACCTAATGCCTATGCCTAAATCAAAATTGCGCAAGAAGGTTGTTGAAAAAAGAACTCACGAGCAGGAAGTCGTCGCTCACGCTCCGCCCGCACCGCTTGAAAGCCCGTTGTGGCTCGCCCCAACAATGGTTGCGGCCTTCTTAATCGGTCTTTTCTGGATTGTTATTTTCTATGTCACACAGACCAGATACCCAGTTCCTGGAATAGGGGCTTGGAACATGATCATTGGATTCGGTTTTATTGGCTTGGGTTTCACTCTCGCCACGAAATGGCGTTAATACCTTCTTACTAATTACATCTTTGTAATTCTACACACCGTGGATAACTTCTGTGGATAACTATCTTTTCTGAAGTAATACGGCGCTGACGATAACTCCGCCGATTAAGCCGCCTAAGTGAGCGCGCCAATCAACGCCGCCTAAGAGAAAACCTATCGCAAAGTTAATTCCAATAACCACGCTAATCGATCGTGTGTCAGCGCCAATTCGCTTGCCGACAATAACGAGGGCCCCAAATAAACCAAAGATCGCCCCGGATGCACCTACTGAATAATTCAATGGAGAAGCAAAATATGCCGAAGTAAGTGAGCCTGTTAAAAGCGAGAAAAAAAAGACTATTAAAAACTTTTGTTTTCCGAATGCCTCTTCTATTGGATTTCCTAAAACCATTAAGGCATACATGTTAAAAGCTAAATGCAGTAGGCCGCCGTGAGTGAGCGCCACGGTGAAAAGTCGATACCACTCGTTACTTGATTTTAAATAATCTAAATTAGGAAGTAATAAGTCGCTCTGCAGATTGGACAATAACATCTGCACCAAATATGCCCCACAAATTATCGCTATGAGTGAATATGTGGCCGAGCGTTTCATAGCAAATAAATTATGAAATAGTGATGCTATTTATTGTAATCGGAGTCGATGGGACATCTCCGGCGCTAGTTTTTGCAGTTGCAATTGCATCAATCACGCCTTGGCTGGCGCTATCTTTTACTTCACCAAAAATACTGTGTTTGCGGTTTAACCATGTTGTTGGCGCCACAGTAATAAAAAATTGTGAGCCGTTTGTTCCGGGACCAGAATTAGCCATTGCAAGAATGTATGGGCGATCAAAGGTTAACTCTCCGTGGAACTCATCAGCGAACCGGTAGCCCGGACCGCCAGTTCCTTTACCGAGTGGGTCTCCACCTTGAATCATGAAGCCTGAAATAACGCGGTGAAAAATTGTTTCGTCATACAAATTTGCTGTTGTTTTCGCACCAGTACGGGGATCGGTCCATTCCTTTACACCGGTTGCTAATTCAACAAAATTAGCCACGGTTTTAGGTGCATGGTTTGGAAATAATTCGATGACGATCTCACCCATTGATGTGTGCATGGTGGCTGTTGTGTTTGACATTTTGTAACCATTTTCTTTTTTATTCGAGTTCAGTGGGCGCGTGAATTAATAATTATTTGTGGAGACCAGGGGAATCGAACCCCTAACCCCCGCCTTGCAAAGGCGGTGCTCTACCAATTGAGCTAGGTCCCCGTGTTAGCGCGGAGTGGGCCTAGATGGACTTGAACCATCGACCTCTTCCTTATCAGGGAAGCGCTCTAACCAGGCTGAGCTATAGGCCCGCACTTTATTAATCGCTTTCACAATTATCTAAAGAGCAGAAGCGCAAGGTTACCTTGAACTCCGCTAGAGCCAAAACTCAGAGTCCGAACACTACTAACTTTTGGCTGGAATCTCATCTTCGCTGTTCTTAGTCACTGAAACAAGCGAGGTTCCATCATCGAGATTGACTAAGCGAACTCCCATTGAATCACGCCCTGTTTGGCGCACCTCCACCGCTGGTGTTCGTATAACTGTGCCAGTTGATGTAATCGCAAGGACCTCGTCTTCATTACGCAAAACAAGTGCGCTAACTAATGACCCGCGTGAATTCTCATCAATCTTTGCTGCTTTAATTCCAATTCCACCACGTCCTTGCAGACGGTATTCATCTATTGCTGTTTTCTTTCCATAGCCGCCATCGGTTGCTGTAAATACAAAAGAATTTCCTATTAGTTCTGAATTAATACGCGCCATAGTAAGTAATTTATCGCCTGTGCGAAATTTCATTCCGATTACTCCGCTAGTTGATCGTCTCATTGGACGTAGAGATTCATTATCCGCGGTAAAGCGAAGTGACATTGCCTTAGTTGAAACCAACAAAAGTTCATCTTCTAAATTAACAAGGGATGCGCTAACAACTTCATCACCTGTTTTAAGCGAAATTGCAATCAAGCCACCTGTGCGCTGTGAATCGTATTCTGTTAACGGGGTCTTTTTTACTAACCCGCTTTTAGTTGCCAACACAAGGTAAGGAGAAATCAAGTAATCCTTCATTGATAAAACTTGTGCAATCTTTTCTTCGGGTTTAAATGCCATTAAATTTGCGACATGTTGCCCTCGAGCATTTCGCCCGGCATCAGGTAGTTCATGCACTTTGGTACGATAAACTCGACCTTGATTTGTGAAGAAGAGCAACCAATCATGAGTTGATGCGACGAAGAAATGATCTACCACGTCATCTTCTTTAAGGGCAGCCCCTTTGACTCCACGGCCGCCTCGTCGTTGCGAACGGTATAACTCTGCCATGGTGCGCTTTGAATAACCACCACGAGTAATTGTTACAACAACATCTTGATTGGGGATTAAATCTTCAGCAGAGAAATCACCTTCGCTCGCCACAATTTGAGAACGTCTTTCGTCCCCGTATTTTGTAACAAGATTAGATAGCTCAGTTTTGATTATTTCACGTTGTTTTTCTGGACTAATTAAAATCGTACTAAGTTCGACCATCTCCGACATAAGAGTGTCGTATTCATCGTTAATTTTCTGGCGCTCAAGTGCTGCAATGCGACGCAGTTGCATATCCAGAATTGCATTTGCTTGAATTTCATCGACATCAAGTAATTTCATTAAGCCTGTTCGGGCTTCTTCTGGCGTCGTGCTGGCGCGGATTAATGCAATTACAGCATCTAGTGCATCAAGGGCTTTTAGATAACCTTTTAAAATATGTGCGCGTTTTTCTTTCTCAGCCAAACGGAATTTAGTCCGGCGCACAATAACTTCAATTTGGTGTTCGATATAAAAGCGAATAAATTCATCAAGTCGCAATGTGCGTGGAACACCATCGACAAGTGCCAACATATTGGCGCCGAAAGTGTCTTGTAATTGAGTTTGCTTATATAAGTTATTAAGAATTATTTTAGGAATTGCAGAATTTTGTAAAACAACAACCAAGCGCTGACCAAGGCGTTCGTTTCCTTCATCGCGCACATCGGAAATACCCTTTATTTTCCCATCTTTAACAAGTTCGGCTATTTTTAGCGCCAAATTATCTGGGTTAACTTGGTAAGGCAACTCTGTGACAACCAAGCAAGTTCGTTTATTAATTTCTTCCACTTGCACAACCGCGCGCATCGTGATCGATCCGCGGCCGGTGCGATATGCATCTTCAATTCCGGTACGCCCAACAATTAACGCTTTTGTTGGGAAGTCTGGACCTTTGACAATTTTTAAAAGTTCAGTGAGTGTTTCATCTGATTTTGCATCAGGATGCGCAAGTGCCCAAGCAACAGCTTTGCCGATTTCGCGCAAATTATGAGGTGGGATATTAGTTGCCATACCAACGGCAATTCCGGCGCTGCCATTTACTAATAAATTAGGAAAACGACTTGGCAGAACATTTGGTTCTTCCGAACGTCCGTCGTAGTTCGGTGAAAAATTAACAGTGTCTTCATCGATATCGCGCATCATCTCCATTGCAATAGGCGATAAACGTGCTTCTGTATAACGCATTGCTGCTGCTGGATCATTGCCAGGAGAACCAAAGTTTCCATTGCCATCCACTAATGGATAGCGCAACGACCAGTGTTGCGCTAAACGAACTACGGTGTCATAAATCGCGCCATCACCGTGAGGATGATAATTACCCATAACATCGCCAACAATGCGCGAAGATTTGTAATAACCCTTATCTGGCCTGTACCCCGCGTCATACATTGCATACAAAACGCGACGGTGCACTGGCTTCAAGCCATCTCGAACATCGGGTAAGGCTCGTCCGACAATAACCGACATTGCGTAATCTAAATAAGAGCGCGCCATTTCAACCTGTAAGTCGATGGTTTCAATTCTGTCGTAGTTGCTCTTTATTTCATCCATTTAAATATCCAAAAACCTTACATCTTTAGCATTTCGTTGAATAAATGCGCGACGTTGTTCGACATCTTCTCCCATTAGAACTGAAAATAAGGCGTCGGCGGCTGATGCATCCTCAAGTGTTACTCGAATGAGCACTCGGTGTTCTGGATCCATTGTTGTATCCCATAATTCTTTCGCAGGCATTTCACCTAAACCTTTGAAGCGTTGGATTCCATCTTCCTTAGGTAAGCGTTTTCCTGCTTCGATTCCAATTTTAATAAACCCGTCTCGCTCGCGGTCAGAAAAAGCGTACTGGACTGGTTCCTTGCCTCCCCATTTCAACTTATAAAGTGGTGGTTGGGCCAAATACACATAACCTTTTTCGATTAGTGGGCGCATAAATCTAAATAATAAAGTTAATAACAATGTGCGAATATGTTGACCATCAACATCGGCATCGGCCATCAAAATAATTTTATGGTAACGAAGTTTTGCAATATCAAAATCATCATGCACGCCAGTACCAAGTGCTGTAATTAAGGCCTGCACTTCGTTATTTTGTAAAACACGATCGATGCGCGCTTTTTCAACATTTAGAATTTTCCCACGAATTGGCAAGACTGCTTGATTTCGTGAATCGCGCCCTCCTTTTGTTGAACCGCCGGCAGAATCACCTTCAACAATATAGAGCTCGCATTTTTCTGGGTCAGTCCACTGACAATCCGCTAATTTTCCTGGCATTCCGCGGCCTTCTAATAAACCTTTTCGACTTCTAGATAAATCGCGCGCTTTTCGTGCCGCCACACGGGCTGCTGCTGCATCAATACTTTTACGAACAATCTCTTTACCTTCGGCAGGGTTTTGTTCAAACCAAGTGGTTAATTCTTCATTTACAACTTTTTGCGTAAAGGACTTAGCCTCAGTATTTCCTAGTTTTGTTTTTGTTTGGCCTTCAAATTGCGGATCGACTAATTTAATTGAAACAATAGCGGTTAAGCCTTCACGCACATCATCACCAGTTAAGCGATCTTCTTTTTTGCGGATAAAACCTTGCTCTTCCCCAAATTTGTTGACAACCGATGTAAGTGCGGTGCGAAAACCCTCTTCGTGTGCCCCGCCTTCGTGTGTGTGAATAGTGTTAGCAAAGGTATATACCGATTCAGAGAAACCAGCATTCCATTGCATAGATACTTCTAGCGCTATTTTTCGTTTAGTGTCCTCTGAATAAAAAACGATAATCGATTTATGTGTCTCGCCACGAGTTGAATTTAAATGTTTAACAAAATCTGTAATACCACCATGATATTGGTAGCGAACAATTAGTTGTTCGCCCTTTTCATCCACGCGTCCCGCACGATTATCGGTTAAAGTTAAAGTTAAACCTTTATTCAGAAAGGCCATTTCTCGGAAACGAGTCGAAAGAACTTCAAATGAGTAATCTGTTGTTTCGAAAATTTCCTCTGACGGCCAAAACCTAACTGTTGTGCCAGATGTTGTTGATGCCTCCCCTTTTTTAAGAGGTGCGGTTGGAACTCCAAGTTTATAATTTTGCGACCAAAAATTTCCGTCGCGTTGCACAATTACTGATAAGTCGCGGCTGAGTGCGTTCACTACAGAAATACCTACTCCGTGCAAACCACCAGAGACGGCGTAACCGCCGTCGCCAAATTTTCCACCTGCGTGTAAAACCGTTAATACAACTTCAAGTGCTGGTTTCTTTTCGATTGAGTGAATATCGACTGGAATTCCGCGACCGTTATCGATTACTTCAACTCCGCCATCGGCCATCAAAGTCACATTAATTTCAGTGCAATAACCAGCCAAAGCTTCATCTACTGAGTTATCAACGACTTCGTAAACCAAATGATGTAAACCACGTTCCCCAGTTGAGCCGATATACATGGCTGGGCGTTTGCGAACAGCTTCTAAGCCCTCTAGAACAGTGATCGCGCTGGCGTCGTATTTTATTGGCTTCTCTGACACAAAACTCCCTATAAAGGCCGCTAGGGGTTAAATCCCTAATTACATGCCTTTATCCTATCTATAAAGCGAGTACGGGATTACCGATAACAAGCCTTGTGTGTGGGTATAGCCGAACGAGGAATAGATGGGTGAGGGGTTCCTAGTGTGGAAGCTCTTTTTCGCCGGTTTTACCCGTATGTGTCCCTCGGCCCTCTAGCCCCACGGATTGTGCGGATTCCCCGCTTCCAAGTTGGGCCTTGCGGGCCAATGAAGCGCAGCGACTCAATAAGGATCCCTGTTACATCATTTTGAATGGTTTCTAATAATTGATCTGAAACAAGAGATAGTTGGGTTGCCCACGCAGTTGAAGATGTTTGCACTGTTAAAACACCATCTAGAATTGAAATAGGTGTTGTGTGTTGCGCTATTTCAACACCAACAATTTTACTCCATGTTGTGAAGAGAGTTCCTTCGGCAAGCCCGTTTTCCCAATCGCGCTCGCTTATTAAATTACTTAAGACTTCACTAATTAATTCAGGATCGGTTTTTTTAGAATTTCGCTCTTTTATTAGTATCTCTTTTTTTGACGAGCGGCGCAGATTTCCTATTTTGAAACTTCGGAAAAGATCAAGAGTTAAATCACGTTTTGACATTAGTTCCTCTCTTTTCTAACTTGCCCTGGGGTAACATAAAATTTCTCTGTTACTAATTCACTCGGTAGATCGCTTTCAACAGCTGCCGTGATAATTGTTTGTTCCGCTAATTTCGTTGCCGACATTAATTGTATCCTGCGCGAAGAATCAAGTTCGGCAAAAACATCATCTAGGATAAGAATTGGTTCATTTCCTTCTGATTTCAATAAATTAAATGAGCCTATACGTAAAGCAATTGCCATGGACCATGATTCGCCGTGGCTTGCATAACCTTTAATTGGAAAGTCTCCAAGTTGTAAGTGCAAGTCATCTCGATGTGGGCCAATTAAAGAAATACCTCTTTCAATTTCTTGATATGAAACTTCTTTTAAACGCGCCTTTAAAATATTTATATTCTCTTCAATATTAGAAGTAAGGCCTTCGGTGGTTGATTTGTAAGTTATTGATGCGGTTTTAACTTCATTTAAATTGGCGTAAGCTTGGCGTACAAATGGATTTAAAACGTTAATCAAAGAAATTCTTTCGGCTATTAATTGGGCTCCTAAATTGATCAACTGCTCACTCCATGGCACAAGCGCGCTCTGCGATGATCTTGTTTTAAGTAAAGTGTTGCGTTGTTTAACAACTCTTTCGTAATCAGTGATCACACCAGATAAACGGGGGGAGCGTGTTATTAAAAGTCGGTCTAGGAAGTCACGGCGTGTGGTTGGGTCTCCTTTAACTAAATCTAAATCTTCTGGGGAGAAATAAATTATTTGGCAGACCCCTAATATTTCCCACTGACTGCGGGTCTGGTTTTGATTTAGTTTTGCTCGATTTGCTTTATTTAAATTAATTTCTAAGTCAATTTGCAGTATCCGTTTGTCGCGTTCTATTTCCGCTCTAATAACGCTTTGTTGTGCACCAAGTGTTATTAATGGTTGGTTGCTTGAAACTCGGTGTGATGAAAGAAACGATAGATATATAAGTGCTTCGGCAATGTTTGTCTTGCCAGACCCGTTATCTCCTATGAATGTCGTAGCACCCGGTTGTAATTCTAATTCTAAATTATGGTATGAGCGAAAATTAGTGAGCGCTAATTTATTTATACGCATTTAAGAACCTCTTTAAAATAAATTTGTTTATTAAGAGGCGTAGCGCATTGGCATTAATAGGTAGCGATAATTCTCGATTGCTATACCGTTTAGTTCGGTTCTGCCCATCAAGATCGCTGGTTTATTTGAACCAGTGAAGGAGATTTGAACAAAACTTGTTCCGATTGCTTGAAGTCCGTCTGCAAGAAAGATTGGGTTAAAAGCAATTGAAATGTCTTCACCTGTTAGTAAAATATTAATCTCTTCTCTCGCTTGGGCTTCTTCGCCAGCGCCAGCCTCTAAAGCGAGGATATTGTTTTTAAACTCTAGCCGGAGTGGAACGGTTTTGTCTGTTACAAGCGCTACCCGCCGTACTGAATCCAAGAATGGGGCTACTTCAATAACAGCTGTGGTTATTACTTCTTGTGGTAATAAGTGGCGGTATGGGGGGAAAGTGCCATCTAGCATTCTTGATGTCATTGTTTTACCGTCGGCCGCAAAACCCGCTAATCGATTATTGCTTGTTATTGGAGCAAAAGAAATTGAAACGCTTTTTGATCCGTGTAAAGATTTAGCAGCATCAGCTATTGTTCTAGCACGAAGCAACGCTGTCGTAGAAACATTTGGTGTTGTTGGTTGCCATTGAATTTCTCGCACCGCTAATCGATATCGATCTGTTGCCGCCAAAGTAACTGTGTTTTCATTTACTTCAACATGAACACCAGTAAGGGTTGGTAGTGAGTCATCACGACCTGCTGCTATCGCAACTTGAGCCACAGCGGTTGCAAAAACATCACTTGATATAACTCCTGTTGTCTCTGGAAGTTCTGGTAGCGTTGGGTATTCATTTAGTGAAAGTGTTGGCAATGTGAATTTTGCGCTGCCGTTAGTTACTAAAACACGTGAGCCCTCTAGCGCAACAGTTATGGGTTTATTTGGAAGAGCACGCGAAATTTCAGCGAGTAATCTTCCTGATACTAAAACTTTTCCTTTTTCTTTAATTTCAGCTTTAAATAAAGCTTTACTAGCTGTCTCTAAATCAGAACCAGAAAGGAGGACTTGATCACCGGATGCATCAATTACTATCCCGAGGAGTTCTGTTTTTATTGGGCGTGTTGAAAGGCTGCGTGAAACCCAATTCACGCCATCGACAAGGGTGGACTGCTCAACTGTAAATTTCATTTAACGCCTCGCTTTAGGTAGTTCGTTTCATTTGATGTTTTATATATATAAAGGTAGTCGTAGTAACCAGAGCTATTTTCTGTGGGGAAAAAAGAAAAACCCTGCTCAGGCAAGCGTTTCAAAGGTTTCTGTGTGTGGATAAAACTAAAAAACTTGTGGGAAACTAAATTCGAAATAGACATCTCTAAGCCCCCGCTTTCCTTTTGTTAATCTAAAAAAACACTTATGCACATAAATGAGGGTATTTCCCACACTTATCCACACCTTTTCCACAAACTGTGGGAAAAGAATGGCAAATCGGACAATTTACCCCAATAAGTACTATTTGAAGTTAACTGTTTTTATTCTGTTGCTTGATCCTATTAGTTAGTTCAGTGACTTGGTTATAGATAGAGCGGCGCTCAGCCATTAATTGGCGAATTTTGCGGTCAGCATGCATAACCGTTGTGTGGTCACGACCCCCAAAAGTCTGTCCAATTTTAGGTAGAGAGAGTTCAGTTAGTTCGCGACACAGGTACATTGCGATTTGACGAGCATTAACCAAAGCACGCGAACGAGAAGTACCACACAAATCATCGATAGTTAGGCTGAAGTAAGCCGCTGTTTGAGCCATAATTGTGGCCCCAGTAATAGTTGGGATGTTTTCATTAGGGATTAAATCCTTTAAAACTATTTCTGCAAGAGATAAATTAACAATTTGGCGATTTAAGCTAGCAAAAGCGGTAACACGGATTAAAGCACCCTCTAGCTCACGAATGTTGGTTGAAATTTTACTAGCAATATATTCCAAAACATCATCAGGGGCATTTAATTTATCCTGCGCCGCCTTTTTTCGAAGAATAGCTATACGTGTTTCTAATTCTGGCGGCTGGATATCTGTAATCAAACCCCACTCAAAACGAGAACGCATACGATCTTCCAAGGTTGTTAATTGTTTTGGTGGTCGGTCACTAGAGATAACTATTTGTTTATTAGCATTATATAAAGTATTAAATGTGTGAAAGAACTCTTCTTGGGTGCGTTCTTTATTTTCTAAAAACTGAATATCGTCAACAAGTAAAACATCTAAGTCGCGATAGCGACGCTGAAAAACAGATGCCTTATCGTCACGAATAGAGTTAATAAAATCATTTGTAAATTCCTCGCTTGATACATAACGAACACGGACGCTGCCATATAATTCTTTTGTGTAAGCGCCAATAGCGTGTAATAAGTGGGTTTTACCCAACCCAGACTCACCATAAATAAATAGCGGGTTGTAAGCCTTAGCCGGCGCTTCGGCAACAGCTACAGCAGCGGCGTGAGCGAAACGATTAGATGCACCAATAACAAATGTTTCAAAAATATAACGAGGGTTTAATTGCGATTGTTCGATCGATTTACCTACTACTTGAGGCTGGGGATCCGCACGACCAATACCAAATTTTGGAGTAACAATTTCAATTTCAATTTCTGGAATAGGTAGATTTAACGCTTCTAAATTCTCATCAACAGTTACCGCAATATTTGCTTTCTCACCAAGTTCGCGAGTTAGAACATCACTAACAATTGTTCGCAAACGGCTTTCTAAAACATCTTTTGCAAATAAATTAGGGGCAGCAACTAACAAATTTGTTATCCCATTACCTTCGAGTAACCCCAAAGGTTTTGTAAGTTGTAAAAAAGCGCGATGTTGAGGAGCATTAATGGCAACCTCTTCAATAACCCGGCTCCAGAGTTCGGTTAACTCAATCTCTTTAACGGCCATTTGACTGCCTCTCTAGTTGTCCACAAAGTTATCCACAGGCTGTGGGTCTAAACCATAGGTTTACCCTATAGAGCGCCCTAGAAGAGCCTAACCTTGTGGATGGGAAACGAAAAGTAGAGCGAAACGGAGAAAAAAGCAACTGGTTATCCACACTTTTTATTTCTCACCTACCCCTTTCTATACTGAGCGTGAGTTTGACCAGCTTATCTCCAGACCTCTACCGTTACCTCCTTGCTCCACTTCCCCTGTATTTATGACCTGAACTATTTTTAAAAACCCTAAAGGAGTCCTCATGACTAAGCGCACCTACCAACCCAATACACGCCGTCGCGCCAAGAAACACGGTTTCCGTGCGCGCATGGCAACACGTGCAGGACGCGCAATACTTGCAGCGCGCCGCGCTAAAGGCCGCATCCGTCTCTCTGCTTAATTTCGAATAGGCACCGGAAATTCTCGTGCTTCCAAAGAGCGCACGTTTAACAGATAGTGGTGATTATGTTCGCGCAACAAAGAGTGGCTTGCGTGTTACAAGTGCAAATTTTGTCGGCTACCTACATATTTCTAACTCAACTGATCCCGCACGCGCTGGTTTAATTATTAGCAAGAGTGTTGGCGGATCGGTAACACGGCATCGGGTTGCGCGCAAAATTCGTCATGTATTACAAGATCAAATTATTTTACTTCCCACAGGTGGCCTTTTAGTAATTCGAGCCCTAACAAATGCAACAACAACTGATTGTATAGACGAAGTTAAATCTATTATTTCAAAACTGATTTCTAAAACCACTGATGTTAAAACAGGAAAGAAATGAAGAAAATTTTATTAACCCTAATCCACATATACCAAAAATGGATTTCCCCATCCATAACGCCGCGCTGCAAGTATTACCCATCATGTTCTAGTTATACCGCAACAGCAATTCAAACCTACGGGCTTAAAGGAGTTGCCATGGGTCTGTGGCGCGGTGTTCGTTGCAATCCTTGGTCGTACGGTGGTGTGGATTATGTAAGAAAAAACGGAATTGAATTAAAGAAAGCGGGAGTCTAAAAAGTGAGTACCATCCTAAACCCATTGTATTTCGCTGTTTCTGGGGTTATTGTCACAATACATAAAGCCTTGGCGCCAATCTTTGGAAGAGATAGCGGAGTTACTTGGTCGCTATCGATTATTGGCCTTGTGATTCTTATCCGTATCATCTTAATTCCGTTGTTTGTAAAGCAAATCAAGAGCCAAAGAGCACTCACGGCGCTACAACCGCATATGAAGACAATTCAAAATAAATATAAAGATGACCGCCAAAAACAATCCGAAGAGATGATGAAGCTCTATAAAGAGCATAAAACAAACCCACTAGCATCATGTTTTCCAATTCTTGCACAAGCCCCGATTTTCTTCGCGCTTTTTACTGTTTTAAACGGAATTGCAAGAAACAACCCGCATGGATATTTACGTGGAGATTATTTAACTAGCGCAGCCCAAGCTAAGTTTTTTGGCGCCTCAATCTCACAAACCTTTTTAGGAACAAGCGAGATAAATGTAAAAATTGTTACAGTTTTCCTAATTGCATTTATGTCAGCGACAACATTTACAACAATGCGTCAATTGATGTTAAAGGGAATGCCAAAAATGGATTCCAAAAACAACATGATGTTGCAACAACAGAAAATCATGTTGTATTTATTTCCAGTAATTTTTGCAATTTCAGGGGTTAATTTTCCAATTGGTGTTTTAATTTATTGGTCTACAACAAACTTGTGGACATGGGGACAGCAGTATTATGTAATTAAACGAAACCCAACACCAGGTTCTCCAGCCTATGAGGAGTTGCGACAGAAGAGAGCGAAAAAACTTGGCACACAAGACGAAGAAGCAACCGGAGATGTTGCAGTTGCAGAACCCGAGGATCTAAAAGGACAGAGAAAACAACCAAAAAAGAAGAAAAAGAAGAAATAGGCTAAAAAAGACAATTCATAATAAATAGGCTTAAAACACACTAATAAGCAGATGGAGGGCAAAAAATGCCTAAAGCAATAAAAGTTAAAGAAGTTGAAGGTGAAGTTGAAAATGAAGCTGAAGCCGGCGAAAAGCCCCAAAAAGAGGAGGGCCTAAAAGGGGTAGCCCGATTGGAAGAAGAGGGCGATATTGCAGCTGATTACCTTGAAGCGCTCCTAGATATTGCCGATTTAGATGGTGATATAGATATCGATGTGGAAAATGATCGTGCGGCTTTAGCGATCGTTGGCGGAAAACTAGGACATCTAGTAGGCCATGATGGCGAAGTTCTGAACGCGATCCAAGAGTTAACGCGCCTAGCGGTACAGACTTCAACAGGGGAGCGCAGTCGATTAATGTTAGATATAGACGGCTTCCGGGCAGGCCGACGTTTAGAGTTGAAAAAACTAGCGGAAGCTATGGCCGAAGAGGCAAAAAAGAGCGGAAATTCGATTAAATTAGCTCCAATGAACGCCTTTGAACGCAAAATCATCCACGACACAATCCAAGCTCTAGGCTTAACTAGCGAATCTGATGGCGAAGATCCAGAGCGCTTCGTCGTAATTTACCCAGCGTAGCGGCTCGAAAATGGAGGTTTCACGTGAAACCCTAATTGAGCGCTATTTTCCAGATACTAAACGCGTACACGAGTATGTTGATTTTCTTAGAACATCTGGGATAGAACGCGGTTTAATTGGCCCACACGAAGGCGAGATAATCTGGGAGCGTCATATATTTAACTGCCTTCCTGTTACAACGTTAATAAGTGGCGGCGCCTCTCTCTTTGATATTGGCTCTGGGGCTGGCCTGCCAGGGGTGGTTATCGCTATGGCCCGCCCGGATTTAAAAGTTACCCTGATTGAGCCATTAGAGCGAAGGGTTCAATTTCTAAAAGAGGCGACGGTTGGCTTAAATATTGAGGTAATCCATGGCCGAGCAGAAGATGTTAAAAAACAGTCTGACTATGTAACCGCCCGCGCTGTTGCCCCGTTGGAGAAATTAAAGAAAATCAGCTGGCATTTACTTAAAGTCGGGGGGTCACTTTTAGCTATTAAAGGCAAATCCGCTCTAATTGAGATGGAAAGCGTACCTAAATCAATTTTGCACGAGATAAATTGCGATGGAATCGAGCTTACACGCGTGGTTGAACTGCGCAAGGGTGGTTAACTAGCCACGTGGATGATTCACGTGAAATAAAGAGCATTATCGGAGTACGCCGATTAAAAGAGGCGATGGTTAAACCGGGTGCCCTTCGAATAATTACCGTTGCCAACCAAAAAGGCGGGGTTGGTAAGACGACCACAACAGTTAACCTTGCGGCGGCCCTTTCTATGGGCGGTCTTAGCGTTCTAGTTATTGATTTAGATCCGCAAGGAAATGCCTCCACCGCCCTTGGGGTAGAACACCTTGAAAATGAAGGAATTTATGAAGCTTTAATCGGTAAATCTTCAATGGCCCAAGTTGTGCAAAAAGTCGCAGGTTTTCCATCCCTTGATTGCATTTCATCTAATACTTCTCTTGCGCAAGCAGAAATTGAATTAGTCCCCATGGTTGCACGCGAACTGCGTTTGAAAGATGCGATTGAAGAATTAGTAAAAACAAAAGCGGAAACAAATCAAACATATGATTATATTTTTATTGATTGTCCACCAAGTTTAGGTTTATTAACCGTAAATGCCCTTTCTGCTGCAAAAGAAATGTTAATTCCAATTCAATGCGAATATTATTCATTAGAAGGTTTATCTCAATTATTAAAAACATTTGAATTAGTAAAAAAAAGATTGAACCCAACACTTAAACTTTCAACTTTTGTTTTAACAATGTTCGATGGGCGAACACGTTTAGCAAATGATGTTGCAGAAGAAATTCGTAAACATTATCCAAATGAGTTAATTGACATTCCAATTCCACGCGCCGTGCGCATATCAGAGGCCCCTGGATTTAGACAAACAGTAATGACATACGATGCAAGTTCGCCAGGAGCAATTGCCTATATGTTAGTTGCGCGCCAATTAGCCGAGCGCGGTAAACCATTTGATTCTAATGTTGTCAGCATTAACTACAAACGTGAAGGCGAGATTGCTTAATGGTACGTCGTGGTGGGTTAGGAACTAATTTAGATGCACTTATCCCAACAACGCTATCAGTAGGTGGAATTGATGTCGCACAACAAAACGAAGTACCAATTGATTCTATTTCGCCAAATCCGCGTCAACCGCGGAAAAGTTTTAATGAAGAGGCACTCAACGAATTAATCGCATCCATTAAAGAAATAGGAATCTTACAACCTCCAGTTGTGAGAGAGAAAAGCCTCGGCAAGTATGAATTAGTAATAGGCGAGCGTCGTTACCGCGCGGCTAAGGCCGCAGGACTAAAGAGCATCCCCGTAATTATTCGTCAGACTCCTGACAATGAATTATTACGAGATGCGTTAATTGAAAATATTCACCGAAGTGAATTAAACGCAATTGAAGAAGCCTCGGCATACCAACAATTGCTCAGTGACTTCGCTTGCACACACGATGAACTAGCGGCAAAACTTGGCCGATCACGCCCGCTAATCTCAAACACAATGCGTTTGATGAATCTACCGATTTCAGTTCAAAGCAAAGTTATCTCAGGATCTATTTCGGCAGGTCACGCACGAGCCTTACTTGGTTTAAATGATCAAAGGACGATTGAAAACCTAGCGAATCGCATAATTGCTGAAGGTTTAAGTGTCCGAGCGATTGAGCAAATAATTTCTCAAGGCACCATTGGTGTTGCAAAAAAGAAAACCGTGAGTAAAAATAAATCAACCACCCCTGAATTAAATGAGATTGGCGAAGAAATCGGGGATATCCTTGAAACCAGAGTAAGTATTGAAGGCGGGGAAAACGGCGGGAAAATTATCGTGGAATTTGCCAATATTGAAGATTTGGTGCGCATTAAGAAGATAATTATTTAATTGAAATTGCTCCACCACGACGATCAATTTCCTGCTTAACAATTTCGCTTAAAGCTTTTACACCCTCACGAATTCGCTCTGGCGTTGGATGACAATAAGAAAGACGCATGGACCAACTTCCGAGCCCGTCGGCATAAAAAGCGGTACCTGGTACATATGCAACTTTGGCGACAATAGCTCTAGGCATCAAAACTTTTGTATCAATTTCGGGGGGCAGTGTAACCCAAACATAGAAACCGCCACCGGGGCGAGTCCATTTTGCAACAGGTGGGAAATATTCATCTAAAGATTCCAGCATCGCATCGCGGCGCACTTTATATAACTGAGAAAAAGATGCAATTTGATCGCGCCAGGGTTGGTCGGCTAAATAACTCGAAATTGTTAGTTGAGTAAAATTCGATGGGCAAAGAATTGACGCTTCATTTGCGATTATTAATTTTTCTTTTAGTGATTGCGGCACTAGCGCCCAACCGACGCGTAAACCAGGGGCGATAGTTTTAGAAAAGGTTCCTAAATAAATAACATTTTCACTATCTTCTGCGCGCATTGCATTGGGTGAGGGCTTATCAAAGCCCAGTAAACCATAAGGATTATCTTCAACAACAAAAATGCCTTCTATACGGCAAATTTCCAAAATTTCAGTTCGGCGGTCAGCGGGCAATAAAACACCGGTTGGATTCTGGTAATTAGGAATCAAATATAAAAACTTAATTTCTCGCCCAGCGGCACGCACGCTTTTAATCGCGTCGCGTAGCGCTTGTGGAACTAGCCCTAAATTATCTAATTCAACATGTACAACAGATGCTCCGTACTGATGGAAAGTTCCTAGGGCGCCAACATAAGAAGGTGCTTCAACTAAAATAACATCACCTGGGTCAATAAAGATCCGTGAGATTAAGTCAAGGGCTTGTTGTGAGCCGGTAGTCACCAGAACATCATCTGGATTAGCGCGAATTCCTTCTAACGCCATAACATCACAAATTTGTTCACGTAATTTTGGATGGCCTTGGCCGCTTCCGTATTGCAACGCTTCTGCACCGTTAGTTGAAATTAATTTATGAACAATATTGGCCATCATTTCCATCGGCAGAGCAGAAAGATTTGGCATACCACCAGCTAGAGATACGAATTCGGGGCGTGAGGCAACGGCAAATAGTGAGCGAATCTCACTTGGCTGCATTCCAGCGGCGCGCATTGCAAAACGGGTCTCTAGGTTTTGCGGCGCACCTGTTGAAAAACGCGATGTAATTTCACTCATTAGATAAGTCTCCCACATCCATGCACTTACGCGCGCAATTAATTAAACAGTAACTAGCGACGAATCCCTGCTTTTCGCAGATCAGATAATCGTAGTGTCCCAGTTTTAGCATCATCCTCAGCGGCTAGATACAAACGTTGGATAGCAATAACAAGGGCTTCAGCAATTACATCGCGAAAATCAGCTCGCTCTAATCTCTCTATATCTTCAGGGTTGCTTGAATAACCTAAATCTATTCGCACGGCGGGAGCGCGAGTCAAGCGTAACAAATCCCATGTCATTGCATGCGTTCGGCAATTAACTAAATCAGTTCTGGCACAAATCTCGCGCTGTACAAGGGATGCAAATCTTTCGCCAACGATTGAATGAACACCATGAGCATCACTGCCGTAATAATATGAAGCCACACCATGTGCTTTTTCATTTTTATAAATATCGGTGTGTAATGAAATCATTAAATCGGGGCTATTAGCATTTGTAAAAGCAATTCTCTCTTTCTCATCAGGATTATTTATTGCGCCATGTGTAAGAAAAACACTTGCACCGAGCGCTAAAAGACGGCCTTCGGTACGTGCTGCAACATCATAAATAAGTGAATCACTACCATCGGGGTTTAACACAATAACTTTATTTGCAAGTGCTGGACCACGATTTTTTTGTGTTGCACTTTCGCGTAAAATTGAAGGCGTACCACCAGAGACAATCTTGACTAACCGAATCAACGCAATAATTGTTGCTGGTCCACACTTTCCATCAACGGCGATACCAACAGAGCGCTGAAACTCTCGAACGGCGGTCTCTGTACGCACTCCATAAATTCCATCGACCCGCCCGCAATTAAAACCCATTTCGGTTAAACGTGATTGAAGCGCAGCAATATCATCGCCATGTAGCACGAGTGAGTCCTTTAGATAAAGGGAGCGGTCACCTAATTTCCAACGAGACTCTTCAAGGGATCTAGCAGTAACTTCATCTAAAAAGCCGGTGACATTTAAGCCACGACCTTGTTGGAATGAACGGATTTCTGACTCAGAAAGTTCCATATTCATAAAAGTTAATTAAAACTAGATATAACTTTCAAGATCTTTCAACAGAGCAGGTTTTGGTTTTGCACCAATAATGGTTTTGGCAATCTGACCATTTACAAAAACATGCATAGTCGGAATAGATGTAATCCCATATTTGATTGCAATAGCAGACTCTTCATCGGTGTTTAACTTTACAATCTTAAGTTTCGCGCCATGTTCGGCAGCAATTTCCTCAAGAATTGGGCCTACCGCTCGGCAAGGTCCACACCATTCAGCCCAAAAATCAACCAAAACAGGGATTACGCTTTTTAATACAACTTCATCAAAAGTTGTCGTTGTTACTTTACTTGTTAAACTCATTTGGATCTCCTTATTTCTTATATAGCAACTTTAGTGGTGGGATAGAAACTTTTCAGCATCGAGGGCGGCTTGACAGCCTGACCCAGCTGCAGTGATTGCTTGGCGGTAGGTGAAGTCGACTAAATCACCACAGGCAAATACTCCCGATAGCGATGTCTGTGTTGAACGTCCTTCAACTTCGACATAACCATCGGAATTAAGTTTTATTTGGTCGGCGATTAGTTCACTGCGTGGAATATGTCCAATTGCGACAAAGAGCCCAGTAAATTCGCGTGTACTTTCTTCACCAGTGGTTGTGTTACGCAATTTCAAACCTGAAACTTTGTCAGCACCTAATACATCTATGACTTCGGTATTCCAAAGAAATTCAATTTTAGGATTTGCCGCTGCGCGGTTAGCCATAATTTTAGAGGCACGAAGGGAATCGCGACGGTGAATCAAAACTACCTTGCTAGCAAAACGTGTTAAAAAATTGGCTTCTTCCATTGCTGAATCACCACCACCCACGACTGCAATTACTTGATCACGGAAGAAGAAACCATCACAGGTCGCACACCACGAAACACCATGGCCCGATAAACGTTTTTCGTTGGCTAAACCAATTTCTCGGTAAGCCGAACCCATCGCCAAAATAACCGCCTTGGCTTTAATGGTATTTTCTGAGCCATCTTTTAACGTTTTTACATCTCCCGATAAATCCATTTCGATGATGTCATCGGTTATTAATTGCGCGCCAAAACGTTTTGCTTGCTTGCGCATTGAATCCACTAAATCCGGACCCATTACAGCATCTACGAAACCTGGAAAATTTTCAACTTCAGTAGTATTCATTAATGCGCCACCTGCTGTGACAGAGCCCTCATAAATAATTGGTTTCAATTGCGCGCGTGCTGCATAAATCGCAGCCGTATATCCGGCAGGACCTGAACCTACTATTACAAGTTCATTAATCTCTTGGCTATCTGTCATCTCATCACCTTAACCGCATTTTACTAGGCTTTATTCCGCTAATTAAGTCTCGCACCATTGAGATTTCCTTCACTCCAAATGCTTTTGCTGTGATGAGATAACCAAAAAAACCTAGCCCCATGATTAGCATCAATTCGATAGCTCTAAGCGCTGGTTCTATTTCTCCAACCCGACGCGATAAAAATTCAGAAATACCGAACAAAGGCAACATAACGAGCAGTGCAGCAAAAAATAGACGCGCGTGTTGTCCTAGGAAATCACGCAAATAAATCCGTCCGGTGTGACGCGTGAGCAGAACTAAAGTAACTCCCAAGCCAATTAAGTAACTTACCGAGAATGCTCCACCTAGCCCAACTGTTACCCATTGATTTTTAAATGTGTAAAGAAATAAATAAGAAAGCAACACCGATATAGAATTAATAACAAAGATTGAAACTACTTGGGTTCGAGTATCTTCGAATGCATTAAAACCACGGATCAAAATTATGTTGATAGAAAAAGCGACCAAACCAATACTTAACGCCGATAAAACATAACCAATATAACGCGAATCTTCGATGGGAATTCCAAAGAATATAACTTCGGTTATAAGAGGGCCAAAAAATAAGAAAGCAACGGTACTTGGAATGGTTATAACACCGACTAATTTAATTACGCGAATTAGTTGTTCGCGAACTTCACTAGGTTTTTTAGCGATAACTAAACTGGAAAGATGTGGAAGCAACGCCGTAATTATAGAAATAGTAATAATCGAATAAGGCAGTAACATAATTAGATAAGCATTTCTAAAGGGCGTAAAACCGACTCCTGTGATAAAACCATCTTTGGCACTTCGAACCGCAGCACTTGTAGCAACATTGACTGTGACCAAATAACCTAATTGTGAGATTAATACATAAATTAAAGTCCAACCAGCGAGTGAAAATGATTTGCCAAGTCCATGCAAACCAAACTTAGGCCGTATTTTTATTCCAAGTTTCGCCACTACAGGAACCAAGATAAGTGCTTGTATAACAATACAAAGTGTTGTTCCCAAACCCATGATTTTTACTTGGGAAGAGGTAATCGAAGTTACCGATAAATTGCTTGTATAAATCAAGAATCCTGCAAAGAGAGCGATAGCCGCTACGTTATTGGCAATCGGTGCCCACATAAGAGGGGCAAAAGAGCCTCGGGCATTGGCAACTTGGCCCAACATAGCAAAGAGACCCAGGAAGAAAATTTGCGGCAAGCAATATCGAATGAAAGCGATCGTTATCTCTTTTTCCATTTCAAAACCCGGAGTAGAAAATTCTGGCGCATATAGCCGCACAAGGGCGGGCGCGAAAATCATTCCTATCGCGACAAGAGCTAATAAAATAAAACAAATTGTCGTGATTAATCGGGATGCAAAATCATCTCCACCGTCAGAATCTTCTTTAGAGCGCACAAGCTGCGGAATAAATATTGCGGTCAACGCCCCACCAACTAGTAAGTTATATAAGATGTTAGGCATTGTGTTAGCGACGTTGTAAGTATCAGCCAATAAAGAAGTTCCTAAAGTGGCAACAATTAAAACACTTGCGATAAAACCAGTTATTCGCGAAAGAATTGTTCCAAGTGCCATAGTGCCAGATGCCCGAAATAATTCTTGTGATTTCACTTTCGCGACCTCCGCACTCTGCGAACGCTCTGGGCAACACCAGCTAATAAGAGAAGTATCGCCGCTCCCGTGGTAAACCACGTCACTCGCGAATCGATTACCGTCAAATTTAATTGAAGATCTACTGGTTCGGTTACTTCAGCGCCCTTGGAATCGGTTAATTGGGCTTGAACAATTGTACTACCTGGGGCGATGACACTGACTGGGATAGAAAGCGTAATTTTTGAGTTAGGTTCGAGGCTAACATCAGCTACATCAGATACAAGGACTCTAGAATTTGATGGCGTGAGAGAAAGGTTTACAAAAACTTGCGCCTCATACTTATTTATAATTGTTACAGGTACTTTAACTTTTTCTGAGGTTAATTGATATTTTCCAGGAATTATCCGTAACTTCTTCAATTCCTGCGTCACGGCAGAAGTTGCATCGTAAGAAAAGTAAGAGCGATCAGCGCGGTCAAGATTTGGCGAAAGTAAAGAACCTAAGCGGGCTCGCAATAATTCTAATGCGGGCGTATTCACAACCTTCGAAAAACGAGTCAAAGCTTGGCGGTTTTTTGTGTAATTCTTTTTAAGAGTATGACTTAACCCTGATTTGCCTTGGCCCCATGAACCACCGGAAGCGCTTTGCACGGCGCGTCCAAGTGTTATTTCTAGTCGTATCTTGCCAAATGTGTAATACATCTTTAATTCACTTGGTGCCAATTGTTTTGCAAGTTTAATATCGGGATTACCGTAGGCAAGTGCGATGATGTTATTTTTCTTAGTCACATTAATTAATTGTTGAATCCAGTTTTTAGCAATATAGGTATCAATTGGCTGAGCACCGCCCGATATTTTATATTCGCCTGTCATCGCAATGACTTCGTCAACTAAAGCTGGATCAATAACCCAGGTAAGACCGCTTCTTATCGGCGAAAAAACCAATTGACCCAATCGCCCTGAAGGCGTTAAATCTTGCAACAGAGAATTATTTCGAAATTCACCATTAAAATTCTGATGTGGAGTTCCAGTAATGCGAATTACTGACTCACCAATTGCATGGGCTGGCGGTAATGTAATGACCGAAAATAAAAAAATCAAAAATAAACGTTTCATATAATCAAATCACCAAAACGCGCGATGAGTTTTTTCTCATCTGGGTATGCAAGACGATTAATAATTTCATTTAGAGGAAACCAAGCAACTTGATCAACTTCAGTGAGTTGTGGAGCAATCTGTCCGCCAGTTTCTTTAAATAAGAAGTGGTGGACTGTTTTGTGAATTCGCTTTCCACCAGCCATAAACCAAAAATCGATAACCCCCAAAGGTTTTGCGATCTCTGATTGGATTCCCGTTTCTTCGGCTACCTCGCGAATGGCGGCCTGTTCTTGTGTTTCGCCAGTTTCGATATGCCCTTTGGGTAGCGACCACAGCAAGCGCTTGCCATTTTGGTCTTTGTGATCGATGCGCCCTATTAGTAAGCCTTTAGTACCTGTTATATCGATGACTAAACCGCCGGCGCTTATTTCATCCACTCGTTTTGCATAAACGCGCGACTTTTTTGGGTCAGTTTTATTCTTAACCGATTTTTCTATAGGGGTTTCGCCATTTATTTGTGGGGCGCGATTGGCGGGGCGTCTACGTCTCCGCTTTTTCTTCGTGCTTTCGCTGCCCGCACTAGGTGCAGGGGTCATGGAGTAAGGGTACTGCTCTAACCTTACTTATTGTGACGAGTGCATTAGGAGCCGCAGGAGAGTTAGCAATTCGCTCTCTTATCGAACGCGCCCCTTTGGCAAGTTCGCTTGCGGTGGCATTTAAAAGCAAGGGATACAAACTCGCCTTAGTTGGCGGGTCTGTGCGTGATGCAATTCTGGGCCGCCTTGGCAAGGATCTAGATTTCACGACAGATGCGATGCCGCAAGAAAGTAAAAAAATATTAAATCAATGGGCCGAACATGTTTGGGAAACAGGAATTGCATTCGGAACCGTCGCTGGCAAACTTGGTGAAACAACCGTTGAAGTAACTACTTATCGCAGCGATATATATGAAAGAGAAAATCGTAATCCTGAAGTTAAGTTTGGCAAAGATATTAAAGGTGATTTGTTGCGACGAGATTTTACAGTCAATGCGATGGCGTTGGAATTAAATGGTGACGTACCAGAATTTATTGATCCATTTAACGGTCTGGATGACCTTGCCAAAAAATTATTGCGAACACCCGGAAAACCAGAAGACTCATTCTCAGATGATCCATTGCGAATGCTGCGTGCTGCCCGTTTTGCAAGCCAGTTAAATTTTGAAATCGCTCCAGAAGTTTTAATTGCTATTAAAGAAATGGCTAGCCGTATTTCAATTATATCGGCTGAACGTATTCGTGATGAAATTACAAAGATATTGGTGTCAAATAATCCCCGCACCGGAATTACTTTGCTTGTTGATACTGGATTAGCCGATTTAATCCTTCCAGAGATTCCGAAATTGAGATTAGAAATTGATGAACATCACCACCACAAAGATGTTTACGAGCACTCAATCACCGTTTTAGAACAAGCAATTGCTTTAGAAAATCGCCTTGGCGGAGCTAATTTGATTTTAAGATTAGCCGCGCTGTTGCACGATATTGGAAAACCAAAGACTCGGAATCTAATTGCTGGTGGAGGAGTTTCATTCCATCACCATGAGGTTGTCGGTGCTCGCTTAGTTAAGAAGCGCTTACATGAATTGCGCTTTGATAATGAGACAGTCGAGGCAGTAGAAAAATTAACTACGCTGCACTTACGTTTTCATGGTTACGGCGATGGAGAATGGACAGATTCAGCCGTTCGCAGATATGTACGCGATGCTGGTGATTTACTTGAACATTTACATATTTTAACGCGCGCCGATTGCACGACTCGAAATAAAAACAAAGCGGCGCTCCTTGCCACAACTTATGACAACCTAGAAGAGCGAATTGCAGTTTTAATGGAACAAGAAGAACTCTCTAGGATCCGCCCAGATTTAGATGGCGAAGCGGTCATGCGCTTATTAAATTTAAAACCTTCGCGCGATGTTGGGGATGCTTTGGATTTCCTTATGGAGCTGCGTTTAGAAAAGGGACCACTAGGTGAAGGCAAAGCCACCGAACATTTACTAGCATGGTGGAAAACTAGAATTGCGACTTAAATTTCTTTTCACGCAGCAATACTGCCGCGGTTACAAAATATAAAAAGGTAACCGCTAAAGGCACTAATGGAGTAATTCCAGAAGTTGGCAACAACAGGGCGGCGATTAATCCACCAGAAATAATGGCACCATTGACTAGTACGTCATATACAGCGAAGACGCGACCACGGTAGTAGTCATCAATTTTTGTTTGAACAAGTGCGTCATTAGTAATTTTTACATTTTGTCCAAAGAAAGCGGTAAAGAAAGCAGTTATAGCTAAAGCTAATTGTGTTTGTGAAGCGGCAAGTGCTAGCGGCCAAAGCGCGCTTGCAAATAATGAGTAACGAATCCAGCGATGGCGACCAACTCTAGAAACTCCAAAAGGTGCCAAGAAAGCACCGAGGGTTAATCCAATACCAGCAACCGATAGCATGATACCAAAACCTGCTAACCCGGCTTCGGGTTGATTTGGATTGTTAAAAGTATTTCTCTCTAACAATAAAGCGGTTAAAGTCAACGCAGTTAATCCACTGCGGTGGGCAGCAGTTGCAAGAATTCCACGCGCTGCATCGCTATGGTGCCCTAAAAATTGAAAACCTTCACGCATATCACGCAGACCTTGAGTAAAGCTAGCCTTTGCAATTTCATGTTTTAGCGGACCAATTTCATATTTACCTAATAGAGAAGTCATTAGCGCGGCAACTAAATATCCAGTACTTGCAATAAGAATCAATAACGCATCAGCGTGGTCGGCGAATGTGAGGGAATCAACTAAAAAACGGATACCAATGCCGATTCCACCACCTATAACAACAAAGACCGAACCAGCAGTAACAGCAATTGCATTAGCTGAAATTAAAGACTTTGTATCAATTAGTAAGGGGAGCCCGGCTGATAAGCCAGCGAGAATTAATCGGTTTATTCCGAAAGCAATCAAGACAACAACAGTCAGAGGTAGGCCGGTAATCCCACTGAAAACAAAAAGTGCAACAAGCAAGAGATTTAAACTACGAATTAAATTGGAGACGAAGAGTGTTCGCTGGCGCGACACACGATCAAGGATAGTTCCGACAAACGGGCCCACAATCGAATAAGGCAATAGGACAACGGCAAATGCCACTGCCGCGCTAAGTGCATCGACTTGTCGCTCGGGTGAGAATAAAACAAAGGAAGCCAATGCGCTTTGGAAGAGTCCATCGGTTAGTTGTCCGGTCCAACGGATGACAAATAAACGTGAAAGCCTCGGGTGTCGCAATAGTTGCCAGAACCCCATAAGAAAGAGCGTAACGAGAAAAGCCGAATTAATCTCAACACAGATGAAATCGCAACCTTTCTACATTCATTATTTAGTCGACAAGGGCGCACTTTAGAAGAGGTAGATTAAGCAAGGCGGTAGCCTAAGTCAGTGAAAAAGTTTTTAGTAAGAGCAACCATCTTTCTGGGTGGTTTTGGCTTTATCGCCGGTGCTACTTTATTCGCACTTGCTTATTTCACAGTCGATATTCCAGACCCAAATGCTTATGTAAATAGCCAATCCACTATTATTCAATACTCTAACGGTGAAGAAATTGGACGAGTCGGAACACAAAATCGTCAAATAGTTCCGCTTGTAAACATTCCGCTGAATGTGCGCCATGCGATTTTGGCTGCCGAAGACCATAATTTTTATTCTAACCGAGCATTTAGTGTCACAGGAATAGCCCGCGCTATTTTTAATAATTTGCGTGGCGGTTCATTGCAGGGCGGGTCAACTATTACTCAGCAATATGCCAAGACCGCATTTTTATCACCAAGTCGAACAATTCAGCGAAAAATTAAAGAATTGGTTATTGCAATTAAATTAGAGAATCAATTATCAAAAGATAAAATCTTTGAAAATTATTTAAATACTATTTATTTTGGCCGTGGCTCGTACGGTGTTATGACGGCTTCACAACAATATTTCAATCGCAATGTTGACCAGCTAACAAATTCCCAAGCCGCTGTGATTGCGAGTATTTTGCGCTCGCCGGGTTTGTATGACCCAGCATTTAAAAAAGGCAATGAAGAACGCTTACAAGCCCGCTTCGAATATGTAATTAAGGGCATGATTGATGCAAAGTGGTTGACACCGGTAGATGCCAAGAAAATGAAATATCCGACTCTCGCGCCGCGCGCAACATCGGGCTCTCTGAGCGGTCCCAAGGGACATATTATTGAAGCAGTAACAAAAGAATTAGCCAAAGTTGGTTTCTCGCAGGAGCAACTATTAGTCGGTGGCTTGGTAATTAAAACAACACTTGATCAAGGTGCACAACAATCTGCAGTGGATGCAGTTAATAAGTTTTATCCAAAGAATGCACCAAAGAATTTACGTATCGGATTAGTTGCAATACGACCAGGAACTGGTGAGATCATTGCACTTTATGGCGGCGCAGATTATTTAAAGCGCCAACTTAGTGATGCCACGCAATCAATTGCACTAGCGGGCTCCATTTTTAAGCCATTTGCAATTATTGCAGCCCTTGAAAAAGGAATACCGCTGACATCAATGTGGAATGGCGATAGCCCGCAATTATTTGATGATTTAGGAAAGCCGTATCCTGTTTCAAATTATAATAATCAAGGGTGGGGTCAGATAGATCTCCTCTTTGCAACAAAACATTCAGTCAATACTGTTTTTGTCCCACTTGGGATTATAGCCGGCGATGATTTAGTAGTAGATGTTGCCAGACGAGCTGGAATTCCAGATAACGTTGCAATGATGCCAACACCATCGGTTGTTTTAGGTGTTGCAAGCCCACGTGTAATTGATGTCACTAATGCTTATGCCACTTTTGCTGCGCAAGGGATTAAATCAAAACCATATTTAGTTGCACAAGTTATCGGGCCGAACAAAGGCGTGTTATATGAAGGCAAAGCAGAGACACAGGAAGTTTTCAGCAAAGATGTTATGGCTGATTTAACTTACGCACTTAGAGGTGTGGTAAATGGTGGAACTGGTTCTACTGCCCGTGCACTTCGCCGCCCTGCTGCAGGAAAGACTGGAACAAGTCAGGCAAATGCTTCGGCTTGGTTTAGCGCATACACGCCGCAATTAGCCGCATCGGTTGCGCTATTTCGCGACAGCGCATCAGAGTCTTTAAATGGAATTGGTGGGCTCACATCGGTAACTGGCGGAACTTTCCCCGCAAGAATTTGGACTGCATTTATGAAAGGTGCACTAAAAGGCCAACCAGTAATGGAATTTCCTGCCCCAGCAAATATCGGCGGTTTGGAACCAATAGTTATGACATCAGGTGGCGTTCAGTCTCGTAAAGAAAAATAGCTCGTGCGGAGGTCAGTAAAGATATTAATCCTGCTTGCAATACTTTCAAGTCTTCTCTCTTTTGTTAAATTTAGTCCCTGTGGGAAAACCAATTGGTCTACGCCAGATCAATATATTCACGCTTGCTACAGTGATTTACCAGCACTCTATGGCGCTCGAGGCTTAGATGAGCATAGGTGGGCTTATGCAGGTGGTGAGAATGCGATCGAATACCCCGTTTTAACTGGAGTCGTTATGTATGCGACGTCTTGGCTGGCTAATTCACCGATTAATTATTTCAATCTTAATTCGTTCTTGATCGCACTACTTTTTATAGGCTTAGTTTTATTGGTCGCTTATATGCGACCTGAAAATAAATATCTATTACCGCTAGCCCCAGCGATGGTAGCAGCGCTTTATATTAATTGGGACTTATGGGCGATTATTTCAATGGTCCTAGCAATTTTCTGGTTTGACCGACAAGAGTATTTATGGAGCTCATTGGCACTCGGCATAGCTATTTCGACAAAGTTTATGCCAGTCTTTTTACTTCTTCCTATTGCTTTTATTTTATGGCGCAGGAATGAAATAAAAGATTTAATAAAATATATTGCAATCACAGCTTCGACATGGTTGGTTGTGAATCTTCCGGTTGCATTGACGACACCCGAAGGTTGGTGGCGCTTCTATAAACTTAATCTTGAAAGGGGTTCGGATTGGGGATCACTTTGGTATGCCTTAGATTTACTAGGAATTAATTTAGCCAATATTAATTTCTTGGCCCTTATGGTACTTCTAATTGGAATTACAACAATTGCAATTTATCTTTTTGAACTAAAAGTATCGCCATCACTTGCAAATGTCAGTTTTATTCTTCTAGCAACCGTTATGGTTGCAAGTAAGGTTTATTCACCACAATTTGTTTTATGGCTAATACCACTGGCAATTATTGCTTTGTCACATAAAGATGATTTGCATGCATACTGGATCTGGCAAATTTCAGAAATTATTTATCACATCGCAATTTGGCAACACTTAGCGTTATTTACCGGCGCCCGTTTCGGCCTGCCAGATGGCGCTTATGCCTTTCTAACCTTGATTCGGATTGCGGCGACGCTCTATTTCATAGCCATATTGGCCCGCCGAAACCTACGAAATAGCCTCACAGAAGGGCGAAATCCACATTCACGCCTATTCAATTTTCTCTTTGAGTCGAGTAAGAGTTACCCTTAGCCCTCTTGAACGAGCCGGCTTAGGCTGATTCGCTCAAGAAGCACTAACCCTCCTGTCACGGAAATACCGTGGCCGTCTTAGTCCAGAGGAGGTCGGGTTAACGCATGCGTCACTATGAATTAATGGTCATTCTTGATCCAGAACTTGAAGAACGCACAGTCACACCAAGCCTTGAGACATATCTCAAAATTATCAAAGAGAGCGGAGGCCGCGTCGACAAGCTCGATGTTTGGGGCCGACGTCGTATGTCATTTGAAATTCTTAAAAAAGGTGAAGGTATTTACGCAGTTGTAGATATGCACTGCGAGCCAGCTGCCATCAAAGAGTTAGATCGTCAACTCAATTTGAATGAGTCGGTATTGCGCACAAAAGTTATTCGTCCTGAATAAAAATTCCAAATCGTAGATAAATAGTTAGGAATAGAAATGGCAATTGGAGATACAAATATCACTATGGTCGGCAATCTTACCGACGATCCAGAGCTTCGTTTCACGCCTTCGGGTTATGCTGTTGCAAATTTTACTATTGCATCTACGACAAAGAATTACGATAAAGCGACAGGAACTTGGAAAGATGGGGACACCCTTTTTCTAAGGTGTTCTATCTGGCGCGAAGCGGCTGAACAAGTTGCTGAATCTCTTTCAAAAGGAATGCGCGCAATTGTTACAGGTCGTTTAAAGCAGCGCTCGTATGAAACTAAAGAAGGCGAAAAACGAACAGTATTTGAATTAGAAGTTGACGAAGTTGGTCCATCACTTCGCTACGCAACAGCAAAGGTCACAAGGACCCAACGCCAAGGCGCGGCTACTGCAGGATTCTCATCAGCACCAGCTGCCGATGTAGTCAGCGACGATCCATGGGCTTCAGCGCCATCTTCACCAACCGGCGGCGGTTGGGCAACCACCACCAATGATGAACCTCCGTTTTAAATAAAACCTATCCATCCATTCCTTGTCTAACAGCAAGGGCATCTCAAAAGGAGCACCACAATGGGAGCAAGAAATAATAAAACTCTTCGTGAACCGAAGAATAAGGGCGCAAAAGCTGCGGCCTTGAATAAGAAATTCAAAAAGAAGCCATGTAGCTTCTGTCAGAATAAGGTTTTATATATCGATTACAAAGATATTGCAACCTTGCGTAAGTATATATCGGACCGCGGCAAGATTCGTGCTCGCCGAGTGACAGGTGCTTGCACACAACACCAGCGCTCCATCGCAACTGCTGTAAAGAACAGCCGTGAAGTTGCTTTGTTGCCTTACACATCGTCAGCACGATAAGGAGAGGTGAAAATATGAAACTCATCCTCACTCGCGAAGTTACAGGCCTAGGTGCTGCAGGAGATGTTGTAAACGTTAAAGATGGTTTTGCACGTAACTTCCTTCTTCCAGGTGGCAATGCAATTGCTTGGTCACTTGGCGGAGAAAAGCAGATTCAAAGCATCCGTCGTGCTCGTTCTGCTAGAGAAATTCGCGACATCGATCACGCAAAAGAGATCAAAACACAGTTGGAATCTAGCTCCATTATCGCCAAGGTAAAGGTTGGAGCATCCGGTCAACTCTTTGGTTCGGTCACTGATAAAGATGTTGCAGCTGCAATTAAGTCTGCTGTCGGAATCGATATCGATCGCCATAACATCAAGACAAAAGGCCACATCAAGAAAACTGGCTCACATGAAGTTAAGGTCTCACTTGGCCATAAAGTAGTTGCTGTTGTGAGCATTAGTGTGGTTGCGCTTTAACTAACAAAATAAGTATTCCGGCCCGTCACTTTTGTGGCGGGCCTGATTCTTTAATTCAGGTAGTAATTGGCGAAGTGGCTAATTTACTTACAACCATTTAGCTTTTTTGAATTTGCGATAGAGAAACCCTGTCACTAAAAGCAATCCAACAATTACAGCTGGATATCCAAATTGTGATTGTAATTCAGGCATATGCTCAAAGTTCATTCCATAAATTCCTGCCACCATGGTTGGCACAGATGCCAATGCAACATATGCGGTTATCTTGCGTATGTCAGTGTTCTGTTGCACCTGAATGCGAGCAAGGTCGGCTTGTAACGCAGATGAGAGCAGTGAATCCAAACCAGCGGCCGCAGCAGATGCCCGCGAGAGATGATCGAGAGTATCTCGAAAAAATGGAATGAGTACCGGATTGATATGAGGAGCACCTTCACTTGCTAGTTTCTGCAGTGGAGAGAGTAATGGCTCTATCGCATCTCTAAACTCAATCACTTCACGCTTTAGAAAGTAAATATCTTGAGATTGCGTTTCAGGTTTTCCATTGAAGACTCTTTGTTCAACTTGCACAACATCCTGCTCTAACTCCACAGCGATATCAATATAGCAATCGATAGTGTTGTCGATAATTGCGTGCAAAACCGCGTATGGTCCATTTGCCAAGTGTGCAGGATTGGCTTCAAGAGCGTGACGAGTAGTTACTAAAGGCGCTCCATCACCATGTCGCACTACGACGATAAAGTGATCACCAATAAAACAAATGATTTCCCCGGTGCTAACCTCACTCTTTTCTTCATTGTAGAAAACTGTTCGGAGCACACAAAACTGTAAATCGGGATACTCTTCAAACTTGGCTCTTTGTTGAGCCTTGATCGCATCTTCGATCGCTAAAGAGTGAAAGCGGAAATCACCTGCAACTTTGTCGAACTCATCTTGAGTTGGCTCTGCAAGACCTAGCCATACAAAACCTCCTTCAGTTTTAGCTTTAGCAATGAGCTCTGGCAGGCTTGAGGGTTGCGAGTAACGAACTCCATCTTGATACAGTGCATAATCAACGATCATTGGTGCAGTCTTTCCTATGAAGGCGAATAAGTGGTCCTATCTCGCATCGTGATACTGCGGAAAATACTTTTCTCCACAGCACAATGACAGAATGTAACGCCATTGACCTGCGCTTTCATGAAATAAAGAAGAAGTACAGCAAAGTTACCCACACCTTTTGCACCGCGTCTTACACAGGAATCCTCGCTTATCCACCAGTTTATCCACATCCTTATCCCCATCCACAGGTAGGCACGCTCGCTTCAAAATCAGCACACGCCTACCGTTGGCATAAGTAAAGAAATGTCAGGGCTATCTGGGAGGTTTTACCCGTGAGTATCGCCGAACTTCCTAATAATCGCCAAAGACAAAACCCGAATCTTAATTCTGTTGGTGTTGAATTCGAGCGCACACCACCCCAAGATTTAATTGCCGAACAATCAGTTCTCGGTGCGATGTTATTAAGTAAAGATGCAATCGCTGACTGTGTTGAAATATTAAAGGAACGCGATTTTTATCGGCCTGCACATGAATTAATTTACGATGCAATCCTTGATCTCTATGGTCGCGGCGAACCAGTCGACGCGGTAACTCTTTCTGCCGAACTTTCAAAGCGTGGCGATATTGCGCGCGCCGGTGGCGCACCGTATTTGCACACTTTAATCTCATCGGTACCGACGGCTGCAAATGCTGGTTACTACGCAAAGATTGTTCGCGAACATGCGATCATGCGTCGCTTAGTTGAAGCGGGCACAAAAATTGTTCAACTTGGTTACACCACCGAAGGTGAAGTTGACGATGCAGTTGATCAAGCGCAAGCTGAAGTTTACGCAGTAACAGAGCGCAGAGCATCCGAAGATTATGTTCAACTCAGTACTTTAATTCCAAAAGCACTTGATGAAATTGAAGCAATCTCAAAAGGAATTGGCATTGAGGGCGTTAAGACCGGCTTTAAAGATTTAGATTTATTAACACACGGGTTGCATCCAAGTAACTTAATTATTCTTGCCGCACGTCCTGCTGTCGGTAAATCAACACTTGGTTTAGATATTGCGCGCCACGCATCAATTCATGACGGAAAAACTTCAGTTATCTTTTCTCTTGAAATGTCGAAGTCGGAAATCACAATGCGTTTGTTGTCGGCAGAAGCGCGTGTTGGATTAAATAATATCCGCGCAGGCACACTTAGTGAAGACGAGTGGTCTCGCTTAGCACGCCGTATGGGTGAGATAAACGAGGCCCCGCTATTTATCGATGATTCAGCCAATTTGACCATGATGGAAATTCGAGCAAAAGCGCGCCGATTAAAGCAACGCCACGATCTTAAACTTATTATTATCGATTACTTACAACTGATGTCGTCAGGCAAACGTGTTGAGAACCGCCAGACAGAAGTTTCAGAATTTTCTCGCCAATTAAAACTAATGGCCAAAGAATTAGATGTGCCAGTTATCGCAATTTCACAGCTAAATCGTTCTCCTGAACAGCGTTCTGATAAAAAACCAATGCTTTCAGACTTGCGCGAATCAGGGTCGATCGAACAAGATGCCGACGTTGTTATTTTGTTACACCGTGATGAAATGTATGACAGCCAAAACAGATCAGGTGAAGCCGATTTAATTGTTGCTAAACACCGTAACGGTCCAACTCGTACGATAACTGTTGCAGCACAACTTCACTATGCACGCTTCTTTGATATGCCAAAGATTACGAGTGGACAAGATTTCACAGCGAGCCGCGAAGCTAGCGAGTAATTACTTACTCTTACTACGCGCTCTGTCGGCCAACAAAATCCCAGCAATAACAATTGCGCCACCAATTAATTGCAAGATTGTTAGACGCTCCCGCAGCCACCACCAAGCAAAAGCGCCGGCAATTACAGGTTCTAACATTCCAATCACACTCGTTGTTGATGCGGATAATTCTCTTAAACCTGTGATGATGCATAAATAGGGAACAATTGTGCCCATCACAACGACCCAAAGAATAATTGTCCAACCTGGTGAGCTGTAATTAGAAAATATTCCTTGTAAATTTATTTGTTTAGTAAAGACTTCAAAAGGAAAATTCCAAACTGGAAGTGCGATTACCCACCCAAGGCTGGCAGCGCCAAAGCCCCAAACAATAAGTGATTCAGTACTTCGGGTGGCACTAAGTTTTTCGCCGAGCAAGAAATAATAAGCAAGCCCAAAAGCAGATACCACCGCAGCGATCACTCCAATAGTGTCCAAGGTTTGCCCTTTCCAAATTTGTGCCACAAAAAGCATTCCGGTAAATGCCAGAGCGATCGCGACCCACATTTGACGGGGTACAAATTTTTTCTTTACATATCGCAGCCATAAAACAATCCAAATTGGGGCGGTGAATTCGATAATTAAGGCAATACTCACATGCATACGGGAGATTGCTATGAAGTATCCAACTTGGACAGCAGATATACCGATCAATCCGTAGAGCCCCAAGAGTGGAAGTTCTGCGCGTGTGGCTTTCAAACTTTCACGATTGCGCAGTAAAACAATTGTAAATAAAAGTAGAAATGCAGCAATACAACGCACTTGAGTTAACCGCCAAGGCGATAGACCATCTTCTAGAAGTAACTTTGCGATGATGCTGTTGAAGGCAAAGAAGAATGAGCCAGAAACAACGAAGAACTCACCCCTATAGTTTTTGAACATCTAGCAAGAGTAACCGATTAAAAGATGTCTTCGGCATACTCCATGATTGACCCATCGGTAACTTCGACGATTGCGCGATCGGCAGCGATATGCGGCAAGACATTTAGAACAAAGAATTTAGCCGATGCGATTTTTCCTTTATAGAAATCTGTGTCTTTGCCAGGACTGCCACCTAATTTTTCTGCTGCGATATCGGCTTGGCGCAGCAATAACCATGCAGTGATGACATCACCTACGGCCATTAAGCAACGAGAAGTATTTAAGCCAACAATATAGATTTCTTCAGCTTTTTCTTGTGATTCCATAGCATGTGTGACCAAAGTTGTAATGATTGTGCTCAGATCAGCCGATGCTTTAAGAAGTTCGCTCTTTTCTTTTGCATGTACTCCACCGCTTTGCGCGAATTCATTAATTTCTTTAACAAGTAAACCAATTGCCCGACCACCATCTTTTATGATTTTACGGAAGAAGAAATCAAGACCCTGAATTGCGGTAGTACCCTCATACAGAGTATCGATTTTTGCATCGCGAACATATTGTTCAAGTGGGCAATCTTGAGTAAAGCCTGAACCGCCAAAAGTTTGCAGGGATTCAGTTCCAAGAAGCGTCCACGATTTTTCACTGCCATAACCCTTAACAACCGGTAGTAACAAATTATTAAGTGCCATTAAATCAGCAAGACGATCGTTATCGCCTGCCGCTTTTGCTAACTCAATTTCGTCTTGAGTCGAAGCGGTATAGAGCACTAAAGCGCGCATGCCTTCTGAATAAGACTTTTGAACCATCAAAGAGCGACGCACATCAGGGTGATGAATAATTGTCACACGCGGGCTGGCTTTATCCTTCATTACTTTCATATCCCCACCCTGTACGCGAGTTTTAGCGTATGCCAGCGCTTGAAAATATCCAGCAGAAAGAGTTGCAATTGCTTTGGTCCCCACCATCATGCGCGCAAATTCAATAATTTTAAACATCTGCGCAATACCTTCGTGTACGTCACCGAGCAGATAACCAACTGCTGGTTCGTGTTCGCCAAAATTCATTTCACAAGTTGATGAAACATTAAGGCCCATTTTGTGTTCAACCTTTGTGACATAAATACCATTGCGTTTACCAAGTGCGCCAGTTTCGAAATCAAACATAAATTTAGGAATAAGAAATAAACTCAAACCCTTGGTTCCAAGTTTACTACCTTCGCGACGTGCAAGAACATAATGAATAATATTTGGATTTAAATCACTATCACCTGATGTTATAAAACGTTTTGTTCCAGTGATGTGCCAGGTGCCATCACCTTGGTCAATAGCTTTACTGCGACAAGCACCAACATCCGAACCCGCATCAGGTTCAGTCAATTGCATTGTTGCGCCCCAATCATTGTTAACCATGATCTGCGCCATTTTCTTTTGCGCTTCATTACCGAGTGCGTATGCGACATGTGCAAAGGCAGGACCAGATGCGTAAATATGAATTGCAGGGTTAGCACCCAAAACCATTTCTGCAATTGCCCAGCGCAACGATTGTGGAATCTTTGTTCCACCAATTTCAACTGGAGCATCAATTCGCCACCACTCGTTATCCATATATGCGCGATATGATTTCTTAAAACTTGCAGGGACTGTGACATCACCAGTTGCTTTATTAAAAGTTGTTCCAGCGCGGTCGCCTTCAACAAAGGAGGCAGCTAGATCATTTTCAGCAAGACGTTTAATTTCATCTAGCATCCCCATGGCAGTTTCGCGATCAAGTTCGCTATAGACGGAAGTTCCAAGAATTTTTTCGCGCCCGAGTAAGTCAAAGAGGCAGAATTCGATATCGCGCAGATTGGCGGTGTAATGGCTCATAGGCATATAATGCTACTGGTGAGTAACTTATGCAAGCAGGCTCGGCTGTGCCCCATTTTCAAGATAGGCTCCCCAATCGTGCTACTAAGTGATCGCGATATTCGTGCCGAAATCCAAGCCGGACGCGTTGGGGTCGAGCCGTTTGAAGAGGCGATGATCCAGCCTTCCAGCATTGATGTGCGACTGGATAAATTCTTTCGTGTATTTGAAAATCATAAATACTCAGTTATCGATCCATCTATCGAACAATCAGAATTAACTCGCGAAGTTGTTGTAGAAGGCGACGAACCCTTTATTTTGCACACAGGTGAATTCGTTCTTGCAAGCACTTATGAAGTAATTACTTTACCTGACGATATTGCAGGGCGACTAGAAGGTAAATCATCACTTGGCCGACTTGGTTTGCTTACACATTCAACAGCAGGATTTATCGACCCAGGTTTTAATGGGCACATCACGCTAGAGCTTTCAAATGTTGCAAATTTGCCAGTTAAATTATTTCCAGGAATGAAGATTGGGCAACTCTGTTTAATCAAACTCTCATCCGCCGCCGAATATCCGTATGGTAGCGAGAAGTACGGTTCTAGGTATCAAGGACAGCGCGGACCAACTGCTAGCCGTTCCTTTATGAAGTTCCACCGCAGTAAAATAAAATAGCGGGAATTTTCCCGTAGATTGAGGGGTTTTAAAGATTATGGAAATAATTATCGTTTTAGGTGTAATCGCACTACTTGCGGTATTCGTTATCGCCCAGTACAACCGCTTAATCCGTCTAAATATCTCAGTAGACGAAGCGTGGGCACAGATAGAAGTTCAATTAAAGCGTCGTTCGGATTTAATTCCAAACCTTATTGAGACTGTAAAAGGTTATGCCGCCCATGAAAAAACTACTTTCGATGCTGTTGTCGCCGCTCGCGCAAAAGCAACAAGTGCTAGTGGAATTGCCGATGTCGCTGCCGCTGATGGAATGCTTACACAAGCGCTGCGTGGGCTGCTTGCAGTTGCTGAGGCTTATCCAGATTTAAAAGCATCAACTAATTTTTTATCTTTACAAGAAGAACTTGCAACAACTGAGAATAAAGTTGCGTTTGCACGCCAGTTCTATAACGATAATGTGCGCTTGCTTAATACCGCAGTAAAAACAGTGCCAACTAACTTCTTTGCTGGCTTTGCAAAAGTAACCGAGCGTGAATTTTACGAAGTGGAAGATCCACAATCGCGCCAGGTGCCAAACGTAAAGTTTTAACAAATAATGAATTTTAGAAAGATGCAAACGGCTAATCGTCGCAAAACTTTCGCACTCCTTGGTGGCATGGGCTTATTGATGGGTCTTGTTGTTTATGCAGCCCTGGCTTATTTTGGTGGGAGCTCTGCGGGTATTGTTCCAATTGCTGTGGGCATTGCACTTATTTCCGTCTGGGGTTCTTTTTATGCTTCAGATAAATTAGTTATAACCATGACTGGTGCGAAACTAATTCAAGAAAGCGAAAATCCGAAATTATTTAATTTAATAAATGAAGTCTGTATTGCTAGTGGTTTGCCTATGCCTAAAGTTGCGATTGTCACCGATGATGCGCCGAATGCATTTGCAACTGGTCGCGATCCTGAACATGCACTAATTGCTTTTACTACTGGAATGCTAAATGTCATGGATCGCGATCAATTACAAGGTGTTATTGCACACGAGATGTCACATGTTGGCAATAGAGATACTTTGGTTTCAGCTGTTGCAGCCACGACCGCAGGTGCAATTGCGATCCTGAGCGACATGCTTGCGCGCATGATGTGGTTTGGCGGTGGTAACCGCGATCGCAATAGCAATCCGATTGCAATTGTTCTTTCGTTGGTAATTTTAATTCTTGCCCCGTTGGCTGCGATGCTTTTGAAATCTGCCATTTCGCGAAAACGCGAATCCTTAGCCGATGCAACTGCCGTTTCGTTTACTAGAAATCCTGCGGGGTTGCGATCAGCCCTTGAAGTATTAGAGCGTGATTCAACTGTTGTGCGCCAACGTTCAACCTCGGTTGCACATATTTGGATAGAATCACCGCTAGATGCAAAATCGGTCTCAAAGTTATTTTCAACACATCCACCAATTAGTGAGCGTATTGCAGCTCTTAAAGCGATGGAATCCTTAGGTTAATTACCTTTGACGCTGCGCAAGAGCATTTGGGCAACATCAAAGACTTCAACATCTGATTGCCTAGTGCTCACGCCATCAGTAATCATTACACGACAGAACGGGCAAGCAACAGCAATCTCCTGCGCCCCTGTTGCAATTGCTTCATCGACCCTATTTAGATTAATTTGCGAGCCAATCTTTTCTTCCATCCACATACGTCCACCACCAGCGCCGCAACAAAATGAGCGTTCTTTATTGCGTGGCATTTCTGTAATTTTAATACTTGTCGCACCTAATAATTCGCGCGGTGGTTCGTAAATTTCATTATGACGCCCCAAGTAACAAGGATCATGGTAGGTCAAAGGTTTTTCACTCTTTGTAATAGGTATTAAGCGCTTCTCTTTTACTAGTTGGTTAAGTAATTGAGTGTGGTGGACTATCTCTAATTCAAAACCACTTTGGGCATAATCACGACCAATTGTTGTGAAGCAGTGTGGGCAAGTAACAACGACTTTCTTTTTACCCTTTTCGCTTCGCGCTGCAAAAACTTCGGTGAAGGTATCGATATTTTCTTTTGAAAGTATTTGATACAAGAATTCATTTCCAGAACGACGCGCAGGATCACCTGTGCATGTTTCGCGTTTTCCAAGAACTGCAAAATTAACGCCAGCCATATGAAGTAATTCGGCAACGGCTTTTGTTGTTTTCTTTGCGCGATCATCGTAAGCACCTGCGCAACCAACCCAGAATAAGTATTCGACTTCTTCAGGTAACTCGCCATCGACTACTCGAATTGGGAAATCACATTCGGCAATCCAATTTTCACGATCGGCGCGGTTAGCACCCCAAGGATTACCGGCTTGTTCTAAATTACGGAAAGTTCCACCCAGCTCTGTTGGAAATTCAGATTCAACAAGGACTTGGAATCGCCGCATATTAACAATGTGGTCAATATGTTCGATATCGACCGGACACTCTTCCACACAAGCTCCACAGGTAGTACAAGACCATAAAACATCGAGTGAAATAGGTGCACCTTGCCCCACAATCGCCTCCGTTTCAACTGTTTTAGCAAAGGCATGATCGCGCATTGCCATAATTAATAATTTAGGTGAGAGCGGTTTATCGGTATGCCAAGCAGGGCATACCGACTGACAGCGACCGCATTCGGTGCAGGTTGACATGTCGAGCAGGCCTTTCCATGAAATATCTGCGCGAGTTCCAAGACCGAATACATCGTCATCGGCTGGGTCATCGAAATTAATTACTTTGCCATGCGAGAGCATGGCGGGCAGTGGGCCTAGTGAAGATTTTCCGTTTGCATTTCGGCGGAAATAAATATTAAAAGGTGCCAAGAATCGGTGCCATGCAACACCCATTGTTAAATTAGTGGCAATAACAATAAACCACGCCATAGAGACAACAATTTTTAACGCTGCAATCAGTTGAATACTTGCAATTATTTGGCCAAGTGTCAGCGACTTAAACATGGATACGATAAACCAAGTTGTGATGTAGTGGCGGCTGCGGGATGTGTCACTCGATAGTGCGCCTTCTAAACCACGCAGAGAAATTACACAAAAAACAATAATTAAAATTGTGGCTTCAACGTAATAAGCCTTGGCCATCCCCGAACCATAAAAGCGCGAAGTACGACCTTTTTTCACGAAGCGCGTTACTTGGCGCACACCAATTAAAGTTACAATTCCAAAACCTGTTAACCATGCAATTACTTCAGTGGCATATTCATAAGGCCAAAAGTTCCCAATAAATGGTAGAGCAAAGTGCGGATTAATTAATTGACCATAGGATGTTATTAAAGTTCCGAAGAGCGAGACGAAACCGATCATGACAAACCAGTGCGCAAAGCCGACAACAGAGAAATTAAACATTTTTGTATGGCCAAAGATTTCCGTGGCTGCCATTTTCAAGCGTTGCCCGCGGTTATTACTGCGAGTTGGATCAGCTGCGCCTTTTTTATACATCCCTATTAATTGGCGGACTCGAATCGTTAGAAGCACGAGGGCGATGATGGTTATTCCGTAGGCGAGTATGGCTAGAGTCAGATTCATAGCGGTAAGGGTAGCCAGCCAGCCTCGGGAATAAAGGTTCTGCCCGCCATGTTTACCTAGTACAAACCTGAGTCGAAGCGACTCAACTTTATGGATAAGATTGGCTCAGGTTAGAGCACTTCTCGACCCCAAATTGGGCTCGAGCGTGAATATAAGGAGCAAAAAGTAATGGCTAGAGCAGTTGGAATTGACCTAGGCACAACCAATAGTTGCGTTTCGGTCCTTGAAGGTGGCGAACCGACCGTTATCGCCAACGCCGAAGGTGCACGTACGACCCCGTCGATCGTGGCTTTCGCAAAAAATGGTGAAGTCCTTGTCGGTGAAGTCGCAAAGCGCCAATCTGTAACTAATGTTGATCGCACAATTCGTTCGGTCAAGCGCCACATGGGTACTTCATGGAGCGTTGATATCGATGGCAAGAGATACACACCTCAAGAAATTTCCGCACGTATTTTGCAAAAATTAAAACGCGATGCCGAAGCATATTTAGGCGAGAGTGTAACCGATGCGGTAATTACCGTACCTGCATATTTCAATGATGCACAACGTCAAGCAACAAAAGAAGCCGGCGAAATCGCGGGCTTAAATGTTTTACGTATCATCAATGAACCGACTGCAGCTGCGCTCGCATATGGTTTAGATAAAGCTGATAAAGAACAAACAATTCTTGTCTTCGACCTAGGCGGTGGAACTTTTGACGTTTCACTTCTTGAAATTGGTGACGGCGTTATTGAAGTTAAAGCAACCAACGGAGACAACAACCTTGGTGGAGACGACTGGGACCAGTTATTAGTTGATCACCTGGTCCAAACATTTGGTGCTAAAAATGGAATTGATTTAACTAAAGACAAAATGGCGATGCAACGTATTCGTGAAGCTGCAGAAAAAGCAAAAATCGAACTTTCATCATCGCAACAAGCATCAATTAACTTGCCATATATAACAGTTGATTCTGGAAAGAATCCGCTATTTATGGATGAAACAATTACTCGCGCACAATTTCAAACACTTACGGCTGCTTTACTAGAGCGTTGCAAGAAACCATTCCAAGCCGTTCTAAAAGATGCTGGAATTCCAATTGCAAAGATCCAGTCAGTAGTTTTAGTTGGTGGCTCAACTCGTATGCCAGCAGTCGTTGATTTGGTACGCGATTTAACCGGCGGCAAAGAGCCAAATAAAGGCGTAAATCCGGACGAGGTTGTCGCTGTTGGAGCAGCGCTTCAAGCAGGTGTTCTCAAAGGTGAAGTAAAAGATGTTTTGCTTCTTGATGTAACTCCACTATCTCTTGGAATTGAAACCAAGGGCGGCGTTATGACAAAGTTAATCGAGCGCAACACAACAATTCCTACAAAACGCAGTGAAATTTTCACAACGGCAGATGATAATCAGCCTGCTGTGCAAATTCAGGCATATCAAGGCGAGCGCGAAATGGCGGCTTATAACAAGAAGCTGGGCATGTTCGAATTGACCGGTCTGCCACCTGCGCCACGTGGAATTCCACAAATCGAAGTTACATTCGATATCGATGCAAACGGAATTGTTCATGTATCGGCAAAAGATCTTGGAACTGGGAAAGAACAGAGTATGACCATCACCGGTGGTTCTGCACTTTCCAAAGAAGAGATTGATCGCATGATGGCTGATGCCGAAGCACATGCACAAGAAGATCACCAGCGCAAAGAAGAAGCAGAAATTCGCAACAATGGTGACTCCCTTGTTTACCAGACCGAAAAGTTTATTTCCGATAATAAGGAGAAGTTAAGCGAAGGCGATGCTCTTGCTAAGAAAGAAGAGACTGAAGTAGCCCTTGTCGAACTTAAAACTGCGCTCGGTGGTGCTAACTTTGAAATGATTAAGTCTGCAACGCAAAAAGTTGCGACAATCAGTCAAGGACTTGGCGCTGCGCTCTATGCAAATACTGGCGCAAAGAGTGAAGGCGCGTCTACAAGCGAAGATGGCGTAGAAGATGCCGAGATAGTTGAAGAACAACAGTGATGTCAGAATCAGCCGAAGAATTAATTGATGAAGTAGTAGAGGTTGCACCGGATCAAGAAATTGATCCGGTTGCAGCACTCACTTCCGACTTACAACGTTTACAGGCTGAATATGTCAACTATCGAAAGCGCGTAGAACGTGATCGTTCCCTTGCTCACGAATTAGCCATCGGTGCAGTTTTAACTGAATTACTTGCGCTACTAGACGACATTGAACGTGCCGAAGAGCATGGTGAATTAACTGGCGGATTTAAGGCAGTTGCTGATCAATTAAACGCAATCACTTCGCGCATTGGTTTAGAAAAATATGGAATCGCAGGCGAAGCCTTTGACCCGCAGATTCACGAAGCGTTGGTGCATGAAACATCAGCAGATGTTGCGCTGCCAACAGCAAGCAAGATTTTGCAACCAGGTTATAAATACAAAGATCGTATCTTGCGCCCAGCACGTGTATCTGTAACCGATCCGGTTTCCGAGTAAACGATGGCCGCCAAAGACATGTATGAAAAAGATTTCTACAAGGTTCTTGGTGTTGCTAAAAGCGCCGACGGCGCAGAGATAAAGAAAAAATATCGCACTTTGGCCCGCGAATTACACCCAGATAAAAATAAAGGCGATGCTGTAAAAGAGAATCGATTTAAAGAAGTATCTGAAGCATATGAAATTCTTTCAGATACAAAAAAGCGCGCCGAATATAATGAAGCGCGATCTTTATTTGAACGCGGGGGTTTTCGCGCACCACAAAAGGGGCAAAATTTTCAGGGTGGGGATTTCAACGATATCTTTGGTGGCGGAAACCCACAAGATATATTTGCAAATCTATTTGGCAATGGTCGCCGTGGCCCTCGTAAAGGTCAAGATTTACAGACCGAGGCTTCAATTTCTTTTCGTGAATCTGTATTTGGTACAACGCTTGACTTAAAACTTTCTACTGCTCGCGGTGCTACTCAAAATATTTCAGCGCGAATTCCAGCTGGTGTAAATGATGGTGCAAAGATTCGTGTTAAGGGTAAAGGCGCACAAGGGGAGGCCGGCCCAGGGGATTTATTTATTTTATTGCACGTTAAAAACCATCCGATTTTTTCTCGCAAAGCTGAAAATTTGATTATTACCGTTCCGATAACTTTTGCAGAAGCAGCCCTTGGTGCCGACATAAAAGTACCAACACTTTCAGGTGATGATGTGACAGTTCGTTTAGCGCCAGGGACACCTAACGGACGAACCTTGCGCGTAAAGGGCCGCGGGATTAGCAAGGCAAGCGCAACCGGAGACTTATTAGTAACCGTTGAAGTTCAAGTTCCACAGCGCGTTGACGGGAAAGCATTAAATGCACTTAAGCAATTTGCCGAAGCAACTGCCGATAATGATGTTCGTTTAGATTTTAATAAGAAAGCGCAATCATGAGCGATGGGGAAAAGGACGAAGAGATCGCCGACGATGCTGGCGTATATGTAATTTCAGTTGCTGCGCAATTATCGGGTATGCACCCACAAACTTTGCGTCAATATGATCGCATAGGTTTAGTTTCACCGAACCGCACTGAAGGGCGAAATCGTCGTTATTCACTCCGTGATATTGCTTTATTGCGTGCGGTACAAAGATTAGTTGGCGAAGGAATTAACCGCGCAGGAATTAAAAGAATTATTGATTTAGAAAGCGCTATGGCCAATATGGCGATTGAAGTGGCCAAGCTTCGTATTGAAGTTGACGCCCTAGTTGAAGCAAATCCGCCTAAAGGTTTAGTTCACCGAAACAAAACTAGCATCATCGTCTATAAAGAAGAAAAATAGATAGGCTTTGCAAATGAGCGTACGGGAAGAGCTAAAAAACCAAATAATAAAAAAAGCCGTTGTGTACGGAAAAGTGATTTTATCATCGGGTAAAGAAGCTGATTATTATGTGGATTTACGCAGAGTAACTCTTGACCATATTGCCGCCCCGCTTGTTGGTGAAGTTATGTTAGAACTTACAAAAGATTTAGATTACGAAGCCGTCGGTGGGTTAACACTTGGCGCAGACCCAGTTGCAACTGCGATGATGCACGTCGCTGCACAAAACGGAAAAAAAATTAATTCCTTTGTTGTCCGCAAAGCCGAAAAAGCACATGGTTTACAACGGCGTATCGAGGGCCCAGATGTTTTTGGCAAGCGCGTGTTGGCAGTTGAAGATACTTCAACAACAGGCGGATCTGTATTAACTGCAGTCCAAGCACTTAAAGAAGCAGGCGCGATTGTTGTTGGCGTTGCAGTAATTGTTGAACGCGGTGCGAGACAAGCAATTATTGATGCAGGTTATGAATATCGGGCGGCTTACTCTTTGAGCGATTTAGGTCTTTAACTTAAGTGGCGTTTAGTTTGCATCTCACGGAAAAGTTCAATAAAGACTGGGATTAAACTAACAATAATAATTACACCAATTATTGGTAGTAAGTAAGTATCGATCGAACCTTTTAGTTTTTCACCTAAAATATAACCTAGTGAAATAATGCTTTCAGTCCAGATAATTCCACCAATTAAATTCCAAATAAAAAACTTCCGTGCAGGAATATTTATAATCCCGCACATTGGGTTAATTAAAGTTCTAATAACAGGGACAAAGCGCGCCAGAATAATTGCACGCCCCGTTCCGTATTTGCCTAACCATTTCTCTGTTGCCTGAACTCGCTTTTGGTTAAAGAAGCGGCCATCTGGTCGATCAAATAATTTGCGCCCGTAGGTTGCTCCAAACCAATGCCCAACTTGCGCACCAAGGATGGCGGCGATCGGTGCACCGATAAATAAACCAGCAACGCTTAAGTGAACACCTCCCAATAAAGCGGCGGCGGACCCTGAGGCAGCAACGCCGGCGACAAAAAGTAGAGAGTCACCAGGGAAGGCAATCCCGATGAGCAGACCAGTTTCGGCAAAAATTATTGCCAAGATTCCGGCAAGGCCTAGGTTGGCGACAATTGAATGTGGATCAAAGAGGTTGGCTAAAAGATTCATCGCCCGTCAGACTACCCGTTGCTAGAGCCCAATCCAAGGCGCGGCCTGTGATGTGAGATTGAACTTAATCAAGTAAGAAGTAGGTATGAATTTGCTTTTTGCCCCCTAGCCCTGCGTACACTGACCGCATCTTCGCGCCAGTCCAATATCTAAGGCGCCCTGACTCTCCAACGGAGGAGACACATGCGAGCTTCTGCTGCTCAATCTCTCGTGCACGTAACCGGATCTAACCTGACATATGTCTACATTATTTTAGGCATTTCACTTGCCGCGCTGGCAATTGCTTATGGCCTGCGCGCCCAAGTTTTGGCCGCCGGTGAAGGCACTGCCAAGATGCAAGAAATTGCTGAAGCGATTCAAGAAGGCGCAACGGCTTATTTAAAGCGCCAGTTCACAACTCTTTCTTATTTCGTAGCAATCGTTTTCGTTCTGCTATTTGCACTCCCTGGAAGCCAAGAAATTCGAATTGGCCGATCAATTTTCTTCTTACTTGGCGCAGCCTTTAGCGCACTTGTTGGTTACAACGGAATGTGGCTCGCAGTTCGCGCAAATGTGCGCGTTGCTGAAGCAGCCCGCCAAAAAGATGGCGAGAAGGCAGTGCAAATCGCTTTCCGTACAGGCGGCGTTGTTGGTATGACAACTGTTGGCCTTGGATTAATTGGCGCATCACTTGTTGTAATTATTTATCGCGAGAATGCACCATCAGTTCTTGAAGGTTTTGGTTTGGGCGCGGCAATGTTGGCAATGTTTATGCGCGTTGGTGGCGGAATCTTTACAAAGGCTGCCGATGTCGGAGCAGACCTTGTTGGAAAAGTAGAAAAGAATATTCCAGAAGATGACCCACGTAACGCAGCAACAATTGCGGACAATGTTGGTGACAATGTTGGTGACTGCGCTGGTATGGCTGCAGACTTATTTGAGTCATATGCAGTAACACTTGTCGCAGCGTTGATTCTTGGAAAAGCAGCTTTCGGTGATGCCGGGCTAATATTCCCTTTAATCGTTCCAGCAATTGGAACCATCACAGCAGTTATCGGAATTTTCTTAACGAAAATACGTAGCACAGATAAGAGTGCAATGAGCGCTATTAACCGTTCATTTTTCACATCCGCAGTTATTAGCGCAGGTTTAACTGGTCTTGCAACTTTTACTTACTTACCAAGTGATTTCAAACTATTAATTGGTCTTTCACCTGAAGCAGTTGTATCTGCCGGAAATATAAATCCACGTGTGTTTGCATTTGGTGCGGTATTAATCGGAATCGCACTTGCCGCCGCAATTCAATTACTTACGGGTTACTTCACCGAAGTTGGTAAACGCCCAGTAAATGATGTTGCTGCGTCATCACAAACAGGCGCTGCAACAGTGCTTTTGGCTGGTATTTCAGTTGGTTTTGAATCTGCTGTTTATTCAGCAATCTTGATTGCAACTGCAGTATTCGGTGCCTTCTTGCTAGGCGGTGGAAGTATTGTTCTTTCACTTTTTGCAATCGCACTTGCGGGTACAGGCTTGTTAACAACCGTTGGTGTAATTGTTGCGATGGATACCTTTGGTCCAATTTCAGATAACGCTCAAGGCATCGCAGAAATGTCTGGCGATGTTAAGGGCGAAGGCGCAAAGATTCTTACTTCCCTTGACGCTGTTGGTAACACAACAAAAGCGATTACTAAGGGAATTGCAATCGCAACTGCAGTACTTGCCGCGACTGCTCTCTTTGGAGCATTTACAGATGCAATCAAGGAAGCAGTAATTGATGCAGGTAAAACTGCTGGCGATATGGCACTTCAATTCCAAGGCGTACTAGATGTTGCAAATCCGCGTAACTTAGTTGGTTTGATTATCGGTTCAGCCGTTGTGTTCCTATTTTCTGGTCTTGCAATCAACGCAGTATCACGCGCAGCAGGTGCTGTGGTTATGGAAGTTCGTAATCAATTTAAATTACACCCAGGAATTATGAAAGGCACTGAAAAGCCTGACTACGGTCGCGTTGTAGATATTTGCACACGCGATTCACTGCGCGAACTTGTAACTCCTGGGCTGCTTGCAGTTATGGCGCCAATTGCAGTTGGTTTCGGTTTAGGTGTCGGCCCACTCGGTGCGTACCTTGCTGGTGCAATCGGTACCGGAACACTTATGGCAGTATTTCTTTCAAACTCTGGCGGAGCGTGGGATAACGCAAAGAAGATGATTGAAGATGGGAAGTACGGCGGAAAAGGTTCTAATGCACACACCGCAACAATCATTGGTGACACTGTTGGTGATCCATTCAAAGACACTGCAGGTCCTGCGATTAACCCACTAATTAAAGTTATGAACTTGGTTGGTTTGTTGATTACGCCTGCAATTGTCAGCATGGCACTTGGTGGGAACACAACAACTAGCACTGTAATTGGCTTATTTGCCTTCCTAGTAATTATTGCAGCCCTTGTTCGTAATCGCCGTCAATCAACAACTATTGAGTATTAAAAACTCGATTACATAAGCACTTAATGGCGAAGGCAAAAACTGATCTCATCAAGTTAGTCATTGTTGAATCACCAGCAAAAGCTCGAAAGATTGGCGGCTACCTCGGCGACGGTTACGTTGTCGAGGCTAGCGTCGGTCATATTCGCGATTTACCACAGCGCGCTGCCGACATCCCAAAAGAGTATAGAAAAATTGCTTGGGCTAAAGAAGGTGTCGATATCGAAAATGATTTCGCGCCACTTTATGTAATTAACCCTGATAAGAAAGCCAAAGTGGCTGAACTTAAAGAGTTGATGAAATCGGCCGAGGAATTAATTCTGGCAACAGATGAAGACCGCGAAGGCGAAGCAATTGCTTGGCACTTAGTTGAAGTTTTGCAACCAAAGATTCCAATCAAGCGCATGGTATTTAATGAAATTACAAAAGAGGCAATTCAAAAAGCGATAGAAAATACCCGCGACTTGGATTATCACTTAATTGATGCGCAAGAAACTAGGCGCGTCCTTGATCGTTTATTTGGTTACAGACTCTCTCCCGTTTTGTGGAAGAAAATTATGCCGCGAATTTCGGCTGGACGCGTGCAATCAGTGGCTACGCGTTTAATTGTTGAAAAAGAGCGCGAGCGAATAGCTTTTATTTCATCCGCGTGGTGGGATTTAAGCGCAACATGTGAATTAGGTTTTAATGCGCGACTGCTTTCAGTTGATGATAAAAAAGTTGCAGCGACATCTGATTTTGGTGCCGATGGCGCAGTTAAAGAAAAATCATTAGCCAATATTTTACTCCTTGATGAAAGCGGAGCACGCTCACTCGTTGAATCACTTAAAGGCAGACCGCTTACGGTTAAGTCGATGGAGGAATCACCCCGAACCGAGCGTCCTAAGCCACCTTTTAGTACTTCGACTTTGCAACAAGATGCGGGCTCTCGCCTTGGTTGGGGTGCGCAGATAACCATGCGAATTGCACAAAATTTATACGAAAACGGCTACATAACTTATATGCGTACAGATTCCATTAATTTATCGGCCCAAGCAATCACTGCAGCGCGCGCTGCAGCTAAATCTTTATATGGTGCCGAGCATGTCTCTGAACAACCACGTGTTTATCAAGGTAAATCGAAGAACGCACAAGAAGCACACGAAGCCATTCGACCTGCGGGTGAAGTTTTTAAAACTCCAGGTGAATTGGCCCCCGAACTATCGCGCGATGCTTTTGCACTATATGACTTAATTTGGAAACGTACCGTTGCATCGCAAATGGCCGATGCTAAGAAAATGCAGATGCGCGTAGATTTCGATACAAAAACAAATGACGGCAAAGCAACTATTTTCCGCGCTAATGGAAGTGTGATTATTTTCCAAGGCTTCCTTGCTGCCTATGACGATATTAAAGATGAAAAGAGCGATGAAGAATCCGAAGAGAGGCGCTTACCTGCAATGACGCTAGGACAGAGCATAAAAGTCAGCGAATATATATGTGAAGGACATGAGACTAAACCGCCAGCGCGGTATACCGAACCAACCCTTGTTAAGAAATTAGAAGAACTAGGAATTGGTCGCCCATCAACATTTGCTTCCATCATCCAAACAATTCAAGATCGCGGTTATGTTTACAAACGCGGTCGGGCATTAGTCCCGGCATTTTTAGCATTTTCAGTTACAGGTTTACTCGAAACACATTTCACAAAATTAGTTGATTACGAATTTACTGCCAGCATGGAAGAAGACCTAGATAAAATTGCAGCGGGTGAGATAGGCCGAGTCGATTGGTTGCGCGATTTTTTCTATGGCGTTGATGGGCAGCCAGGGCTTAACGAATTATCAGCTGATTTAGGCGTTATTGATGCTCGCGCGACTAACACAATGAATTTATCCGAAGATATTGAGATTCGAGTTGGTCGATACGGCGCTTATCTACAACAGAACCTTCTAGATGGCGAACGAAAACTTGCAAATATTCCAGAAACCATCGCGCCGGATGAATTAACCCTTGTAAAAGCGATGGAATTACTTGCTCGACCATCAGGTGAGCGCGATTTAGGAATTGATCCTGAAACAAATTTGCCAATTATCGCCAAAAGCGGACGTTTTGGTCCGTATATCACTGAAGTATTTCCCGAAGTAATTTTGCAGGAGGGCGAAAAGAAAAGGAAAAAGAAAGCAACTGATCCAAAACCAAAGACTGCTTCCCTTCTTTCGACGATGACCTTAGACACAGTGACGTATGAAGATGCGCTGCGTTTGTTATCGCTCCCGCGCACTTTAGGAATAAATAGCGCTGGTGATGAAATTACATTACAAAATGGTCGCTATGGTCCTTACTTAAAAGCCGGCGCTGATTCGCGCACACTGACAAGTGAAGATCAATTATTTTCCCTAACTCTTGATGAAGCGCTAGAGATTTATGCAAAACCAAAAGAGCGCCGCCGCGGAGTTACCAAGCCACCACTAAAAGAACTTGGATTAGATCCGACAACACAAAAACCACTTATCGTTAAAGATGGCCGTTTTGGAATGTATGTCAGCGACGGTGAAACAAATGCAACTCTGCGTCGTGGTGACACAGTAGAGGCTTTAACCTTAGAGCGCGGACTTGAGTTACTTGCTGGGCGCCGCGCATGGGAGGCGGAAAATGGAACTTCGCCAAAGAAATCTCGCAAAAAAACGGCGAGCAAAAAAATAAGTTCTAGAGATTCGGCGCCGACGCTAACCAAAAATATTGTTAAAAAAGCCGGCGCTAAACGCAAAGCCAATAAAGCCGCCAGCGGAAAAGCAAAATCTAAAAAGGATTAGATATTTTGCATTGTAGTTCGAACCTTTTAATCAACTGAGCCTGAGTTTAAAAATATTGGTTCCAATCTTGCAATAGCTTCTTTCTTATATGTAATGATAAATGTTTCGCCGGCTTTAACCCGTTTCATTATTTTGGTGAGGTCGCGACGTAATTGTGCAACACTTATATGTGGCCGTGCTTCCAGATGATTTTTGGGGATTGTCATATTGGTGGCATTATTGGACCCCGCTGACAAATCAAAAGAAAGAAGTCCTCTTGATTTACATGGTTTTTAAGCCCCGATAGACTCCCTCCCATGCCACGTCCGCTACCTACCCCTGCGCCTCTGGCGCAAGACCAGACTCGCAGCGTGCTTTCAATACCTGCCTTTCGTAAACTTTGGCACGCCATGGTTTTCTCATCATTGGGTGATTGGTTAGGACTTCTTGCAACAACTGCGCTAGCCCAACAATTAGCAGGCGGGTCCTATGCAACAGCTAACTTTGCCATTGCGGGTGTTTTTATTGCGCGTTTGTTACCTGCAGTTTTCTTAGGACCAATTGCAGGAGTGATTGCTGATCGGTTCGACCGACGTAAATTAATGGTTTGTGCAGACATCATGCGAACCGCTTTATATATTTCAATTCCGATAGTTTATACATATTTTTGGTTATACACGGCAATGATTTTGGTGGAATGTATAACGCTATTTTGGTCGCCTGCAAAAGAGGCGAGTGTGCCGAATTTAGTCCCTAAAGAAAAATTGGAAAATGCCAACCAAGTTTCTTTATTAGCAGCTTACGGAACTGCTCCAATTGCTGCGATTCTCTTTTCGCTTTTAACGCTTTCCACCGGAGCGATTGCGGCAGCTTTTCCTAGTTTTACTGGCAACTCGATTGATGTTGCCTTATATGTAAACGCGGCAAGTTTTGCTTTTGCAGCGTGGACAGTCTGGGGATTAAAAGAAATTCCAAAAGGCGCTGCATCTAAAGTTGAAAGCGATGCAAGTGTGGGGCGCTCATTATTGCAAGGCTGGAAAGCGGTTAGCGAATCAAAAATTATTAGTGGTCTCATCGTTGGAATGGTCGGCGCTTTTGCTGCAGCAGGTGCCGTGATCGGTCTAGCTCGAACATTTGTTGGCGACCTTGGCGCAGGTGATGCGGCCTACGGCGTGCTATTTGGCGCAGTATTTAGCGGTTTAGCCATTGGTATTGCCTTTGGGCCTAAAGTATTCAACCAATTTTCACGGCGCCGTTTATTTGGTGCATCTCTAACAACAGCTGGAATTTTCTTAATTCTTCTAGCGGCCATTCCTAACTTGGTTCTTGCAGTATTTATCGTTGTAGTTCTCGGCGCCTTCAGTGGAATTTGTTGGGTTACTGGTTTCACAATGCTGGGTATGGAAGTCAAAGACGAAGTTCGAGGGCGCACATTTGCCTTCGTGCAATCATTGATTCGCATAACTTTGCTGGCAGTTCTTGCAATATCCCCACTGATTGCAGCTGCTGTCGGCCAACACACTTTTAAATTTCAGAATACGCAAGTTAGTTACAATGGTGCAGCTGTAACAATTCTGATTGCTGGTATTTTGGCATCAATTATTGGTGCGATTTCTTATCACCAAATGAAAGACAGACCTAATGTTTCTTTGTGGTCTGATATTGCAAATGCAATTAAAGGTGAACTCGGTGGCATCACTGGAGCGCCGACCAAAGGCGTCTTCATCGCTTTCGAAGGTGGCGAAGGAACTGGTAAATCTACGCAGAGTAAATTATTAAAATCATGGCTGGAAGAACAAGACGAAACGGTAGTTCTTTCGCGCGAACCAGGTGGCAGCGAACTTGGAAAAGAGATTAGAAAAATCCTGCTATCCCATTCCACTGGTGAAATTTCACCGCGGGCCGAAGCACTTCTCTATGCCGCAGATCGTGCTAACCATGTTTACGAAATCATTCGCCCAGCTCTTGCCGATGGTGATGTTGTAATTACTGATAGATATTTTGATTCATCCATTGCTTACCAAGGCGCTGGGCGAATCCTAGAACCTGGTGAAATCGCCAGAATTTCACGCTGGGCGACCGAATCATTATTTCCAACTTTGACAATAATTATTGATTTACCGGCAGAAATTGGCATTGGGCGATTGAAGAAATTGGATCGCTTAGAAGCGCAACCTCTAGTTTTTCACGAACGAGTTCGCCAAGAATTTTTACAAATTTCCCTGTTAGACCCAGAGCGGTATTTTGTCGTTGATGGCCACCAAAGCATTGCAGCAATTCACGCGGCAATCATTTCTCGAGTTAGCGAAATTCCAAACTTAAAGCGAAATACAAAAGAATCTGAAGGCAGCGCGATAATGAAACCGATTCGACGTGCTACAAAAGCTGTCCGAAGCACGGTTGAGAAAACAACAAAAAGAAAACCTGCACAGAATAAAACAGTAAAAAAATGAGCGTCTACGCTGATCTAGTCGGACAAGAACATTTAATTGAAATCTTGCAAGACGCAGTTACATCCACCCGAAGCGGTGAAGAATCACAAGAAATGACACATGCCTGGCTCTTTACTGGCCCACCAGGCAGTGGTAGGTCATCAGCGGCAGTTGCATTTGCGCGAGCTCTAATCTGCCCACAAGATGGCTGTGGAACGTGTAATCAATGCAAAAGTGCCGCCAATGGTTCGCATCCAGATGTTGAAATTATTCGCACCGAAAGTTTATCAATCAAAATTGATGAAGTTCGCGAATTATTAACTCGAGTTGCATGGGCACCTTCTATGGGCGGTTGGCGCGTCGTTGTTATGGAAGATGCTGATCGTTTAACTGAATCCGCAGCGAATGCATTACTAAAAGCGATCGAAGAACCGGGTAGTCGCACTGTTTGGCTGTTGTGCGCACCAACCTTGCATGATGTTTTGCCGACAATTCGCAGCCGTTGTCGCCACTTACAATTACACACTCCAAGTACAAGGGCAGTGGTTCAAGTTTTGGTCAATCGCGATGGGATAAGCCAGCAAATGGCTGACTTCGCTGCGCGTGTTAGCCAAGGTCATATTGGTCGGGCAAGACATTTAGCCAAGAATGAATCGGTTCGAAATACTCGTTCCACAATTATGAAGTTACCGATTCAAGTTAAATCTATTGCTAGTGCATTTAAAGGCGCACAAACTTTAGTGGAACTTGCATCTGCGCAAGCAAATAACGAAGCCGAAGATCGCAACCAATGGGAGATAGACGATTTATCACTTGCTTGGGGCAAGGGTGCAACTGGTCGTGGAATGGCAACTGGCGGAAGTAAAGCCCTTAAGGAATTAGAGAAAGAACAAAAAACCAGAAGCACGCGCATGGTGCGCGATGGATTGGATGCCGCACTGTTGGATATCGCAACTTTTTACCGTGATGTGATGATGGTGCAAGCAGGCAACTTTGATGCGCTAATCAATAAAGAGATGCAGACAGAAATCCAGGCGATGGCCACGGTCACAAAACCCGCAACTATAGTCGCCAAGATAGGTGCCATCATGAATGCCAGGAGAAATCTTGGACACAACGCCGCCCCCCTGTTAACTATCGAAGCTTTGATGTGCTCTCTTGCCCAAAATGGTAATGAGCACCCCTTGGCATAGGGCAAGATTTACTCATGCGCTTAGACCATGTCTCATATGTAACTTCTCATGACCAACTAGCCGACAATGTACAACGCTTAGGTTCGCGCCTCGGCAGCACTTTTGTCGACGGCGGTGTTCATCCTAGATTTGGCACACGCAATTTCACGATGCCACTGCAAAACGGTCAGTACATTGAAGTTGTCTGCCCGCTTGATCATCCAGCAACTGAAAAAACACCATGGGGAAAAGCCGTTTCAAAGAAAGCACAAGCAGGTGGCGGTTGGTTTACATGGGTATTTAGTACTGAAGACATCTCGTTAATTGAAAGTAAATTTGGACGAAGTGCGATTGAAGGCCACCGCACACGACCAGATGGGAGCGATTTAAAGTGGAAGCAAATTGGCGTGAATGAAATTACAGAATCACGCGAGTTACCATTTTTTATTCAATGGCTAACTGGGGATCATCCATCGAAGGATGGTAAAGCGGTTGCAACAATTGAAAAGATTACGATTGCAGATAAAGATCAATTGGCTGATTCTTGGTTTAAAGAAGAGATTTTAAGCGCTCTTGGCGGCACAACAATCGAATGGGTAGACCCGTCGGTTAACGATGGCGACAACGGAATCGTGGCCGTACATCTTGCAACGCCAAGCGGTGTTGTAGTGCTCGATTAATTTCTCATCTAGGCCTGCGACGACGCTCTGAGGAATTAGGGCGTGGACGGCCACTTGTGCGGCGCGAAGGACTTTTATTTTCAACAATCGGTGCAACGTAAGGAATTCCTGATGGTTCTTGGGCACCGGTAATTGTCATTAGTTCTTGATCAAGCGGCTTTACTCCTACAAACTTTGGAGTTACTCCAGCACGAGAAGTAAGCCCGCCAATGGATTTTTGCTGTTTTGTTGTTGTAAGCGTTACTACGGTTCCGGCCTCTCCTGCACGGGCGGTACGCCCAGCACGGTGTAAGTAATCCTTGTGATCGGTCGGCGCATCTACGTGGACAACGAGTGAAATACCATCAACGTGGATGCCTCTGGCTGCAACATCAGTTGCGACTAAGGCTGCGTTAGTTTGGGATTTAAAGAATGCCAAAGTTCTAGTACGAACTGCTTGTGATTTTCCACCGTGCAAAGCACCAACTGGAACACCTGCGTGAGCAAGTTTGTCAGCCAAACGATCGGCTCCGCGTTGTGTTTTCACGAACAAAATTGTCTTTCCATTTCGGGCAGCAATTTGATTTGTTACTTCATCTTTATCAGTTGGATGCATCACAAGTACGTAGTGATCCATAGTTGAAACAGATGCGCGATCATTTTGCAACGAGTGCGTTTTTGGATTCTTTAAATATTGTTTTACTATTGAATCGACTCCGCGGTCGAGGGTTGCAGAGAAAAGAAGGCGTTGACCATTTGGTTTTGTTTGGTCAAGGATTTCTTTAACAACAGGTAAGAAACCCATATCGGCCATTTGGTCGGCCTCATCAAGAACAGTGATTTCAAGATTATCGAGTTGGACTTCTCCGCGATTGAGTAAATCAATTAATCGTCCCGGCGTTGCAACAAGAATTGCCGTTGCTTTGCGCATGGCAGTGATTTGTTTGGCATATGGCATGCCACCGGCGATAACAACTGAATCATGACCAATTGCGCGCGCAAGTGGAGTTAGAACTTCATTAATTTGTTGCGCTAATTCGCGAGTCGGAGTTAGTACTAGGGCTAGCGGTTTATGTGGTTTAGCTTGTTTATTTTGCAGATTAGTAAGAAGTGCTAAACCGAAAGCTAAAGTTTTTCCTGAACCAGTTTGGCCTCGGCCCAAAATATCGTGACCTGCTAGAGCATCTGGCAAGGTTGCAATTTGTATTGGGAATGGACGCGTAATTCCTTGTGCGCTAAGGGCATTTACTAGCGCTGGAGCAATACCGAGGTCGCGGAAAGTCTTTGTTACTTCACTAGTTGGCGATGCATCAATGAGATTGGCGTCTTCTAAATTGGCAGAAATGTAATTATCGTCAGCGCCGTAATCAATTGCTTCATGGGTGTGAGTCTTGCCAAATTTGCTGTGCGCTTTGTGGTCATCGCGAGCATAAGCCGGTGATGTACTGCGACGATCGCGTGCAGGTTTTGCAGGACGTTGGCTGCGAAGTGCATCGCGTTCTGCGCGAAAGTTTGCAGCGCTTGTATCTGGGCGCTCGGTTTCGCGCGCCGCTGGGCGGCCTGTGAAATTCTTTGGCGCAGAAGGATTGAACTTTTCACGTTTACGAGGCTCAAAATTTGGACGACCATCATCGGTACGAGCAATTTTTGCTTTTACTGCATCGCGGCGATTAGTTGGGCGTGAATCTGAATTGAAATCAGGTTTATTAAAATCTGGTTTTGATTTAAATTTTGGACGCGCACCGCGCGGTGCCGATGCATGTTCATCGCGTTCGGTCACAAATTTCTTTGCGCGAGAAATTGGTTTTTCAGTGCGGGTAGTTCGCTCTGTGCGCTTTGGATTGCGATCTGTGCGCTTTGGATTGCGATCTGTGCGCGGTGCTGAAGTGCGCGCTGCCCGTTCTGCTGGAGTCTCAGTTGGACGTGGCTTAGATGCAGTAAGTTTTTGAAAACGTTGCGCGCGAAGTTCTGAACGTAGGGCAACACGAGCTTCTTTCTTCGAAACTGTAGTTGAATCAACATCGCTATAGCGACGAGTTACTGGCTTTGCTGCAGCACCTTTGCGTGCATTTTTTTGCGCGGTTGTGTGACGAGGTTTTGCACTACTTGGGCCTTTAACCGAAGTTGATGGCGCAGCAGATCGCGCGACTGGTCTGAACGCGGCAGATTTCTTTGCGCGCTTAGGTTTACCAACTGATGCTGCGCGACGGGCTTTTCCGGGCGCTGAAGTACGTGGTTGTAGAGACATGAAAATGCATACCAATCGAGACGACAAGCGCGTCTCGGTATGTCTTGGATTTGCGAGGGCCGTATTCGGCGCTCATAAACAAGTACAGGGTGGTGATAAGACTCGCAAGTAGTGCGGGCTTTGAGCCTGCACTTAAGGGGAAGTTCATTAATGCGGTTGCATCAACAGGTTAATTCTACCTTGGATTTCAATTGTGGATGACCACGCGCCGATTGTCATTGGCTGGCTCTAGAAATATGGCATGAAAAATACAACGGCTCTTACCTCAGAATTGCATAAGTCTAAATTTCAGTCTAAATTTAGACTACAAGGAAAGGAGGGGGAAGTGGAGCACATTCTGACCGAACTCACGACGACAATTTCTGCATTCAAACAAAATCCGCACGAAGCAATGAAGAAGGCTAAAAAGAAACCATTTGCTGTTCTTACAAACAACAAAGCCACCTTTTATGTCCTAAGTCCTGAATATTTTGATGAACTGCTTGAAAAATTATGGGAACTCGAAATTTCGCCAGTCGTGTTAAAAGCGATGGCTGGAAAAGATAAGTCTAAAGCTTTTACACTTGCAGAGCTAAGGAATTTGTAATGCCGCGACATTCGCTGCAAATGGGAAGCGCCGCGCAGAAATCGTGGCGCAAATTGGACAACGGAGTCAAAGAGCAATTCATTAAGGTCTTAGATCGGCGACTGGATGAGCCAAGAATTCTTAACGCTGCGTTAAGTGGAGAACTCGAAGGATTTTATAAAATAAAAATTGCAAAATCTGGCCGCTCAAACGTGTAAACCTAAGCGCTTAATCGAGCTTGAAACCCTCACGAATCGGACCCAGTTCTATTCCAGCCGCCGTGTGATCTGATTTTTCACCACGCGCTAATTGAGCAGCATGGGCTTTGTCGTGCCAGCGCTCTTCTATTTTTCCATAGCGCCAAAGCAAAAGTGCAACGCTCCAAACAATTACAAAACCCCCAACAATAAAGTAGCCAGCACTAGTTAAATTAAAGGCCAATGCGTAATCCCAGAAGCCTCCGGTCAAACTTAGTTGCCGTGCAAGTACTTGGCATAACTGTAAACCACCAACAAATAAAGCAACCGCTACAGATAGACCAGTAATGATTATGTTGTAGTAAACTTTGCGTACCGGTTTAGAAAATGCCCAACCGTAAGCAAAGTTCATAAATGAACCATCGATAGTGTCAAGCAGAGTCATTCCGCCGGCAAAGAAAAGCGGGAGAGACATAATTGCCCACCAAGGCAAACCGACAATAACAGATGAACCTGCAAGAATTAATAAACCAATCTGTGTAGCAGTATCAAAACCTAAACCAAAGAGAATTCCAAGAGGATACATTTTCCATGATGCATCAATACGGCGGGCGATAGGTCCAAAAAAACGCATAAGCAAACTATGAGAGTTTAAATGTTTCTCTAATTCTTCTTCGTTGTATGTACCCTTGCGCATTTGTAAGAAAACTCCAACGATTGAGACTAGAATTATTAAGTTAAGAATTGCAATCAACATTAAGAAAGTACCGCTAACGGTTGTGCCAATCAAGCTGGTGTAATGGAGAAGCGTTGAATCTTCATCTCTTAATTGGCTACCGAGTGTCTTAATTCCAAAGGTAAGTAAAATTGCAACTGCTGCCACAACAGATGAATGACCGAGCGCGAAAAAGAAACCAACAGCCAGCGGCCGCTGACCTTCTGACATTAATTTTCGTGTGGTGTTATCGATTGCGCTGATGTGATCGGCATCGAATGCATGGCGCATACCGAGGGTGTAAGCCAATATGGCTGTGCCCCAACCAAAAAGTGATCCATCACTAAGGATGTACTCGCCACTAGTTGCGCGCCACATCAGAACGACGCCAGCTACGTGCAGCAGTGCGATAAAGCCGAACATGGCCCCCATGCGACGCCATTCATCACCGGTCAGGCGCTGACGGAAAGGAATCTTTATTGGCTCCTTGACGACTACATTCACGCTTAGAACTCCCTGCCTAGATGCGAATAGCTTGCAAGTAGAATGGTATGGCACCCCCGAAAAGGTGTCTACCCGAAATGAGGGAATTACCTCACCTGTTACAGCGTTGACTTATACAGTTAAGGGAACTTGCATAGGGACGGAGAACTACGTGGGCGATGACGAGGGCATGGAAGAACTCATTACGGAAGAAATGTTGTGGGATCGAATTCCTGAAGTCGATGGCGCCGAACGAGCAAGTACATATTATGAATTAAGCGCTCGTATTTATGCGCGCGGACAATACGACGACGCTTTAGCGTTAGCCGAAACAGCGTGCGATATTTATGACGGACTTGGTGCAAGTGCACCGAGTGAAGGCGTTGCACAAGCGTATTCGGCAATTGGGTACAACCTCAATCAATTAAAACGTATGGATGAAGCGGCAACGGCAATGAGTAAAGCCGTTGATATTTTGCGTCAAAGTAAATCACCGATTGCACTAGAACTTGCTTGCACGTTGGGCGAGTGGTGGTATTCATCTAAGAAGTACGACAAAGTAATTGAAACAATGCATGAATGCGCACAAGAACATTTAGTCGACGGAAATGAAATAGGCGCTGCCAATGATTTATACTTAGTTGGTTGCGCAGAACGTAAATTGAAAAATTACAATAAGGCAATCGATGTTTTTAAAGAAGCGCGTATTTTATTTAAGCGCAATAAGGAAGTTATTCAAGTTGCTCGCTGCGACCAAAAAACTTCGGCTTGCTTAGTAGAACTTGGCGAAGGCGAATTAGCGCTAGAAACCGCGCGCCGAGCAAGGGATGTATTTGAAACTGGGCATGACCATCAACATGAAACGTACGCGCTTTTAGAATTTGGTAAAGCAGAAGTTTTACTTGAGCGCTTTGAAGAAGGCTTAAGTACTTTGGAGCAAGTCTTATCTGTTATCACCGAAGATGAACCAAAAGATTTCGAATTAATTGTTGATGTTGAATCGCGCATTGCTAAAATCATGCGCATTCAAGGCCGAGAAGATGAAGCCAATGAAATTGAGCGTCGATTAAGCTCTGTTTCGGACGCGTTGAGTGAAGATGAAGATGTCTCAGATCAACGCCCCACAACCCTTAACGATTAAAGCGTTGCGCTTCCTCGGGGTAAATGCTGCAAAGCCCAGTGATACATCGCGATTGCACCTGCAGCCGATGCGTTCATCGATCTAGTTGACCCGTATTGCTCAATTGCAAGAATTATTTCGCAAACTGCAATGCCCTCGTCTGACATTCCAGCACCTTCTTGCCCAAATAAAAGTACACAACTCTCTGGTAATTGCGTTTCTTCAATTTGCTTAGCCCCTGAAACGTTATCAATCCCAATGATTGGCAAGTTATTCTCTTTGCACCAAATTCCGAATTCTTCAACTGTGCCGTGGTGTTGAACACTTAAGTATCGGTCGGTAACCATGGCACCGCGTTTATTCCAGTCGCGCTTTCCGACAATGTGTACTCCTGCAACATTGAATGCATTTGCGGTCCGAACGATCGAACCAATATTTAAGTCATGCTGCCAATTCTCAATTGCAATTTGTAATTTATGTCGCTTGGTATTTAAGTCCGCAACTATTGCTTCAACACTCCAATAACGGTATTTGTCTAAAACATTTCGGCGATCACCATTTGCAAGTAGCTCGGGATTATATTGATCACCCGTTGGCCATGGTTTTTCAAGAGGGCCAACTCCGACTACAGGGAAAAATTCACCCGGGCCGATTGTTGCAGGTGTTTTCATACAGACACTCTAAACTCAAAGTCCATTGCGTTGCCACTAAGGGCTAGTCCTTGGAAACGTCATCTCACTTGCGCAAGCGGTGCTTTCAGCAGCATCCATCCCAGTTGTATTTAACAAACTGCTCAATTCTCCAGCAGTAATATCTGAAGCAACACCTGCACATTAATTATTTATTGTCAAAAACTTTAATTGAACCGCCGGGCCAATCTTAGTTGCGTAGATAGCCCCTAATCCATCAATCCTTGGGCCGAGAGCAGAACTCCACAATTTTTAGTAATCTTAACGGATGAAAATAAAAGTTGGTGCCTACCTTGATTTAATGAAGTTGAGGGTCGTTGAACTACTTCTGGTATCTACTTTACCTGCAATGGTTTTAGCACAAAAAGGCTTGCCATCTTTCAACTTGGTTTTTGCCACAATTTTTGCTGGCACTCTTTCTGCCGGAAGTGCAAATGCTTTTAACATGGTTATCGAAAGTGAGATAGATAAATTAATGTCTCGCACCAAAGCGCGCCCACTTGTAACTGGAGTATTAAATAAAAAACAAGCAACAATATTTGCAACGGCAATCGGTTTAATATCACTATTAATTTTCTGGGTATTTACGACTCCTCTGGCAACTTTCCTTTCCTTTGTTGCCATTGCTTTTTATATTTTTGTTTATACGATTGGGCTAAAACGTCGGACAACACAGAACATCGTGTGGGGTGGTGCGGCTGGTTGTATGCCAGTTTTCATCGGTTGGGCTGCGGTTACCAATTCATTATCAGTAACTGCACTTGCATTCTTTATGGTTATTTTCTTTTGGACTCCGCCACATTTTTGGGCGCTAGCGATTAAATATAAAGATGATTACGCAGCTGCTGGAATTCCAATGTTGCCCGTTGTTGCAACGCGCACACGTGTACATGTTGAGATGTGGTTCCACACAGTTGCGATGATCGCATGTTCAATTTGGTTAGTTTTATCAGCATCGCTTCCATTTTGGGCATTGGCTATAACAATTATTCTTGGGCTCATTTTCGCCAAGCAACTTTTAGAACTTAAAGAGAATTCACAGGATTACATTAAAGTCGCAGGCACAATTTTCCAGTGGTCTATTACTTACTTGAGCCTTTTATCGGTAACTCTTGTTCTAGCACAACTGCTAAGTTAGTTCTATGAGCAACACTGCAATTTCGGTAAAAGATCTCAGTAAAAAATATGGAGATAGATTCGCCGTCTCGCATGCCACTTTCGAAGTTCCATTAGGAACAATATGTGGTTTTGTGGGACCCAATGGTTCAGGCAAAACAACAACGATGCGTATGTTGCTTGGATTAATTATACCTACGGCAGGTACCGGCGAAATATTGGGTGAATCGATTCAACACCCAAATAGATATCTGCCGCGCGTGGGTGCGATGATTGAAGGCCCGGCCTTTTACCCAACCTTAAGTGGTGCTGAAAATTTAAATGTTTTGGCCAGATTAGGTGGTTTTCCACTTAGCCGCGTTCAAGGTTTATTAGAGCAAGTTGGTCTTGGGGATCGTGCGCAATCTAAGTACAAAACATATTCACTAGGCATGAAGCAGCGTTTAGGGATTGCAGCGGCGCTGTTGCCAAGCCCAAAATTATTAATGCTCGATGAACCAACAAATGGTTTAGATCCTGAAGGAATTCAAGAAGTTCGAGCACTCCTTCGATTGCTCGCAGATGGCGGAACCTCTGTCTTTGTTTCATCTCATTTATTATCTGAACTGGAATTAATTAGTGACTATTTAGTGATGTTACGCAAAGGCGAAGTAGTTTTTGCAGGTCCTATGCAAAATCTGATGGAAGCCCAGCAACCGGTAATTATTGCTAAGAGTTTGAATGAAGGTGATTTGCCAAAGTTATTAGCACTTGCGCTAAAAGCTGGCCATCACGCAACTATTCGAGATGGTGCGGTACACGTGCAAGGACCAGCGCAATGGGCAGTTGAATTTAATAAAGCCGCATTCGATGTCGGAATTCACTTGTCACAATTAACTCCGCAACTGCCAAATCTAGAAAAAACCTTCTTTGAAATGACGGGGGATAATTAATGTTTAATGTAATGTTTGCCGAACTACGCAAGTTACGCCGCCCGTCGCTTTTTTTAGGAACCATGGGCGCAGTTGTGTTTTTCAGTGCGCTTTTTTCATCACTTCTTTTTCTATTAATTGATTCACCTCAAGGCAATTCTGATCGGGGCCGAATGATTGGCAGAGAAGTTTTAAGTCTTTCAACAGGAGGCGTCCAAGGTTTTGCAAGTGTTGGAACTTTCTTAGGAATAATTGCGCTTTGTGTATTTGCTGCCCAGACTGCTCAGGAATACACATATGGCACGTTGCGAAATCTTTTAATTCGCCAACCAAATCGCTGGTTAATTCTGTTGGGCAAATTGAAAGCGATGTCTATTTTTGCAACAGTAATGGTTATTTTCTCAGCAATTGTCAGCATCGGGGCATCTGTTGCTCTTGCCCCGCGAGCAAAAGTTCCAACTGACTTGTGGTTTGGCGCCGATGGCCGGCATGCGATTCTTCAAACGTTCATAAACGTTCTTGTCTCTGTTATTGGTTTTGGAACCGTAGGAATGATTTTAGGTTTAATTTTACGTTCACCAATTAGCGCAATTTCTTTCGGTGTCCTTTGGTTATTAATTGTTGAAAATTTAGTTATTGCAGTAAAAAACAGCACAGAAAATTGGATGCCTGGTGCGCAATTGGCTGCAATAGCTCAAGGCGGAACACCCACTGTTTCATATTCACACGCACTCTTTCTAGGTGGTATGTATGTATTGGCAGGTTCCATAATCTCTTCGGTGCTTTTTGCGCGTCGTGACGTATCTAATTAAGGCTTGCTCTTCTCTAATATTTATAGCGCTAAGGGGCTTATGCCATTTGGTAATCGGATCTAGTCTTAGCACATGAACGCAACTCCAAACATGCTGGCAATTCGCAGCGCAGTTCGTGTTTGGCTTGAAAAATTTGAAGCAGGCGATGCAATTATTGTTGCAGTATCTGGGGGCGCAGATTCGCTTGCGCTAGTTTCTGCACTTGCACAAGAAGCCCCTAAAAAAAGTGTTCGTGTTATCGGTGTAACAATTGACCATCAATTACAAAGCGGTTCGGGCGATCAAGCAAAAAAAGTTGTTGAACAATTAAAAACAATAGGCATTTTGACACAAGCCGTACAAGTAAAGGTCGAAATAACACAAGGTTTGGAAGCATCGGCTAGAAAAGCTAGATACGAGGCCCTTGATAAAGTTGCGCTACAAGAAAGCGCAGTTGCGATTTTCTTAGGTCATACGAGAGATGATCAAGCCGAGAATGTATTGCTTGGTTTAGGACGTGGTTCTGGAACCCGATCACTTTCTGCAATGTCGGCGCAGAACGGAAAATATATTCGCCCACTCTTATCTATTACGCGCGAACAAAGTGTTGGCGCATGTGCAGAAGTTAATTTGATTCCTTGGGTTGATCCACATAATTCCGATAAACAATTTGCGCGAGTAAGGGTTCGGCTAGAAGCGATTCCAATTTTAGAAAAAACAATTGGCCCTGGAATTTCAGCAGCGCTTGCCCGAAGTGCTGATTTATTGCGCGACGATGCCGATGCACTCGATGCTTGGGCAGCTCGTGAAATGGTTGGAATGGAGCTAAATGATTTAGATTGCAAAATCTTAGAATCGCTTCCGCGTGCAATTCGAACAAGGATTCTGAGGGCAGCCATATATGCCGCAGGTGCGCCTTCAGGGGCTGTAAATGCTGAACATGTAAGCGCAGTTGAGGCGTTAGTCACCGCTTGGAGCGGGCAAGGGGCTGCTCATTTACCTGGGAATGTGAAGGTTGAGCGGTTTTCGGGCAGACTTTCGCTCTTACGCCAACCATAACTAAGGAGCACAGTGGATTTAGCGGCCGTTGAAAATGAAATCGAACGAGTAATTGTCACCGAAGCGCAATTACAAGGACGAATAAAAGAACTTGCTGCTCTAGTCGACGCGGATTATGCCGGCAAGGATTTGTTATTAATTGGTGTACTTAAAGGAGCAGTAATGGCCATTGCCGATTTATCTCGTGCACTGCAACGCCACGTGGATATGGATTGGATGGCTGTCTCTTCATACGGGTCCGGAACAAAATCAAGTGGGGTAGTGCGGATTCTTAAAGATTTAGATCGGGATATCACGGGGCGTAATGTTTTAATCGTTGAAGATATTGTTGATTCGGGTTTAACTCTTTCGTGGTTAAAATCAAACTTAGAATCACGCGGTGCGGGAAGCGTTGAGATTCTATCTATTTTGCGTAAACCAACAGCGGCAAAAGTAGAAGTTAATGTTAAATATGTTGGCTTTGAGATTCCGCCAGATTTCGTAATTGGTTATGGATTAGATTTCAATGAAAAATATCGCAACCTCCCATTTATAGCAGTGCTTGCAAAGCACATCTATTCTTAAAAGAGACGAGACGAATCTTTAATGAGTGATAAGAAGAAAAAATCCAAATTAATTTCTGGAAATAAATCCAAGAAACCAAAGACTCGCGCAGGGCGTATTTTGCGAGGTCCACTTTTCTGGATTCTGGTTGCAATATTTGGAGTATCTATTTTTGGTCAAATTACTAGCGCAGGTAATCGCTATACCAAAATTGAAACTTCTCAAGCCCTTGATGCCATTGCTAAATCCGAAGTCCAATCTGCAGAAATCGTTGATAAGGCCCAGAAGATTCGCTTAATTCTAAAATCTGGTTCGTCAATAAAAGGTGCCACCAAAGTAGAAGCCTTTTATGTTGCGCGCCAAGAGCCCACAATTGTTGATGCACTAACTGGGAATCCACCATCACAAGGGTGGAATGTAAAAGTTCCATCACAGTCACTCTTTGTCTCTTTCTTATTCTCAATCGCCCCATTCCTACTTATCGGCTTCCTCTTCTTTTTGATGATGGGCCAAGCCCAAGGGGGAAATCGTGCATTCTCATTTGGTCGTTCCCGCGCGAAATTGCAAGGCAATGATGTTCCAAAGACAACTTTTGCCGATGTTGCAGGCGTCGATGAAGCAATTGCAGAGCTAGAGGAGATAAAAGATTTTCTTGCTAATCCAGAAAAATATGGAATTCTCGGTGCAAAAATTCCGAAAGGTGTTCTGCTCTACGGCCCACCAGGAACTGGCAAGACTCTGCTAGCTCGCGCGGTTGCAGGTGAAGCAAATGTGCCTTTCTATTCGATTTCTGGTTCTGATTTCGTAGAAATGTTTGTCGGTGTCGGTGCTGCTCGTGTGCGTGATTTATTTAAACAAGCAAAAGAGAATTCACCCGCAATCGTCTTCGTAGACGAAATTGATGCTGTTGGCCGCCAACGTGGCGCGGGCATGGGTGGCGGTCACGATGAACGCGAACAAACTTTAAATCAATTACTTGTCGAGATGGATGGCTTTGAAGAGAATACAAAAGTCATTCTCATCGCTGCCACAAACCGCCCTGATATTTTAGATCCTGCATTGCTTCGTCCAGGACGCTTTGATCGCCAAATTGCAGTTGACCGCCCAGATTTAAAGGGGCGCGAAGCAATTCTTAAAGTGCATTCTAAGAACAAGCCACTTAATAAAGATGTTGCCCTTATTGATTATGCCCGTCGCACACCAGGATTTACTGGCGCTGACCTTGCAAATGTTTTAAATGAAGCTGCACTTCTTACTGCACGTGAAGGAAAGAAAATTATTTCTAATAACGAATTGGATGAAGCAATTGATCGTGTAATTGGTGGACCACAACGCAAGTCACGCATCATGAGTGATGACGAACGTCGCGTTACTGCTTATCACGAAGCCGGTCACGCACTTGTTGCTTTCGCACTGCCACATACTGACCCCGTCCATAAAATTACAATCATGCCGCGGGGACGGGCGCTTGGGTACACCATGGTTTTACCTGATGACGATAGATACTCAACCACGCGAAATCAGTTACTTGACCAATTGGCATATTCACTTGGTGGTCGCGCCGCAGAAGAATTAATTTTCCATGACCCATCTACTGGTGCGTCAAATGATATTGAAAAAGCAACCGAACTTGCGCGGGCAATGGTTACTCAATATGGAATGTCAGATGCAATTGGCGCAATCAAACTTGGTGGCAGCAGTAATGAACCTTTCTTGGGACGAGATTATGGACATCAACGCGATTATTCTGAAAATATTGCGGGCGTTGTTGACCGTGAAATTCGAAACTTTATCGAAAATGCCCACCAAGAGGCGTTCGATATCTTGGTTGCAAATCGCAAAATTTTAGATGAGATGGTTTTGGAATTACTAGATAAAGAAACTCTTAACAAAAAAGAGATCACTAAAATTTTTGCAAAAGTAAAAGCGTGGCCACGTCGAGCCGCATGGACGGGTTCAGCCAATCGCATTCCTTCAAATCAGCCACCGGTTGAAGTTCCAGAACGTGTGGTTAAAGAAGTTGTAGAAAAGAAAGCTACGCGTCGTAAGAAGTCAGTTAGTGAATGAGATAAGCAAAGTTTCAATTAAGGATGGGCGCGCTACCCACCCTTACGATCAGGAACGCGCAGAACGCGCAATTCATGAATTGTTATTAGCACTTGGTGAAGACCCGGATCGCGAAGGCTTAAAAGGTACGCCTGCACGTGTTGCTCGTGCAATGAAAGAAAACTTCGAAGGCTTGTGGCAATCTCCCGAAGATGTGCTGACTACAACTTTTGATTTAGGCCATAAAGAATTGATTATTGTGCGAAATATTGAAATTTTTTCGCATTGTGAACACCATTTAACGCCTTTCCATGGAGTTGCCCATATTGGTTACATACCTTCAGGCAAGATAACTGGGTTATCAAAGTTAGCTCGCCTTGTTGATCTCTTTGCAAGACGTCCACAGGTACAAGAGCGTTTGACCACACAAATTGCTGATGCAATTGTTGAAATTCTAAATCCTCTTGGGGTGATCGTAATTATTGATTGTGAACACATGTGCATGACCATGCGGGGCGTAAAGAAATCTGGTGCACGAACAACAACTAGCGCGGTACGCGGTGTTTTACAAAATGCCGCGACTCGCGCCGAAGCAATTAGCCTTATTACAAGTAAGTAAAAAATGTTAGTGATGGGCATTCTTAACGTGACACCCGATTCTTTTGCAGATGGCGGGCGACATAATAAGTTTGAAGCAGCCATAGCCCGAGGAAAAGAAATGTTAGCTGAAGGCGTAGATATTATTGATGTCGGCGGAGAATCAACAAGACCTGGTGCTGATCGAATTGATGAAGAGATAGAACAAAAGCGGGTCTTGCCAGTAATTGCTGAGTTAGCAAAACTAGGTGCAACCATAAGTATCGATACAATGCGTGCAAGCACTGCGCTTTTAGCAGTCAAGGTGGGTGCGAAAATTATCAACGATGTCAGCGGGGGGCTTGCAGATCCTTTAATGATGCCAATCGCGGCAGCCGCCCAAGTTCCATATGTAATTATGCATTGGCGAGGCCAATCAAAAGATATGGCATCTCGTGCAATCTATAGTGATGTAGTCGATGAGGTAATAACCGAATTGCATTTACAAGTAGGCGCCGCATTAGCCGCTGGAATATCAAGTAAAAATATTATTCTTGATCCAGGTATAGGTTTTGCTAAAGATATTGCGCACAATTGGGAGATTATCGAAAAGATTGATCAATTTGTAGAACTTGATTTCCCAATCCTTATCGGTGCTTCACGTAAGAGGTTTTTAGGTGGGTTAAATCCTAATGACCGAGAAGCGGCAAGTATTGAGATAACAAAGCGTTTAAAGACAAGCGGGATTTGGGGAGTTAGAGTTCATAGTGTGGCACCACATAAAGAAGTGATTAACGCGTGAGCGATGCGATCATACTGACTGGAATCGCCGGTTTTGGTTACCACGGTGTTTTCGAAAGTGAACGAGCCAATGGACAAGATTTTTATGTTGATCTTTTATTAACTCTAGATTTATCGACTGCCAGTCGAAGTGATGAATTGAGCGAGAGTGTTAGTTATGCAACTATTATTGAAGTGGTAGTTGAAGAAATTAAAGGCGAGCCCGTGAATTTAATTGAAAGCCTGGCCGAGCGAATCGCACTTCGATTACTAAAAGATCATAAGAAAATTTCACAAATCGAGGTAACGGTGCATAAACCACAAGCGCCAGTGGATGCTGTTGTAAAAGATATCGCAGTTCGAATAACACGCTCACGATGAAAGCGGTTGTGGCATTAGGTGCCAATTTAGGTGATCCTAAAGAGAATTTAGATATTGCAATCGCCTTACTTCGCGAGGCCACCGAATTAATAAAAGTCTCCACTTATTACGAAACGTCCCCGATAGGTGGGCCAGAACAACCAAATTATTTAAATGCAGTATGCATTATTGATAGTGATTTGCCCGCAGTGGATTTACTCAAGGTGTTGCAAGGAATTGAAAAAAGTATGGGGCGAGAGCGTATGCAACACTGGGGACCGCGCAGTATTGATTTAGATTTAATTCAATTCGGGTCAGTGTTGAGTTCAAGTGGTGAATTGACTTTGCCGCACCCACGAGCACATGAGCGAGGATTTGTCTTAGAACCATGGCTTGAGATTGAACCTGATGCGATACTGCTTACGCATGGCCCGATTCGCGAACTTTTGGAGCAATTGCCTAAGTCATCGTAGGCTTTGCTCATCACGCCCGGTACCTGAAAGGACTGGAGCCAGACAATATGACTGTCTTAGTTCCAACTATGGGGGCCCTACATAAGGGCCACCAAGCGTTAATCAGATGTGCCCGCGAACTAAGCAAAGAAGTAATTGTCAGTATTTTTATTAATCCTTTTCAATTTGAAGACAAGAGCGACTTAGAAAAATATCCCCGATCACCTGAAAAAGATATTGCCCTCGCAACTCTTGCTGGTGCGACCGAAATTTGGATGCCAGAGTATGAAGAGATTTATCCAGTAGGTTTCACAAAACTAAGCGCAGGCTCAGTAGGAGGAATTTTTGAAGGAAAAGCTCGTTCAGGACACTTCGATAGCGTAGTCACTGTTGTTAATCGATTATTTGAAATCACTAAACCAAAATTTGCGGTCTTTGGAGAAAAAGATTTTCAACAATTATTTGCAATCCAGCAAATGAAGAAAACCGTCGAAATCATTTCTGTACCGACAGTTAGAAATCAAGATGGTTTGGCACTTTCTTCGCGCAATACTCGCTTAACGCAATTTGAAAGAGAGAGCGCTGGCGTAATTTATCGTGCTTTACTTGGCGCTAATGATGGGCAGGGTTCAATGGATTTAGTTTTGGCCACAGAACCTTCCTTCGAAGTCGATTATGCAGTCATAATTGATGAGAAAGATTTCTCAATTGCAGCCGAATCAACGCGAAATAAGCGTGCCATCATTGCGGGCTGGATTAATGGGGTGCGTTTGATTGACAATATGGCAATGAAAGTCACGCGATGAAATTATTAGCACCAGCACCGGGGTGGACTGCGCACACCGATGTAATAGTTGTTGGCTCTGGCGTTGCAGGTTTAACGACAGCGTTGCAAGTGCGAATTTTTGGTTTATCAGTACTGCTCGTAACAAAAGCAAAGGTTGATGAAGGTTCCACAAAATGGGCGCAAGGTGGAATTGCTGCAGCTCTTGGTCCGGGTGACTCACCTGAACAACACGAAAAAGACACCATTGTTGCTGGTGCTGGCTTGTGTGATGTGGAAGCGGTGAAGATTTTAGTGAGTGAAGGTCCCGAAGCGGTTCGTAAATTAATTGCGCGCGGTGCAATCTTTGATAAAGAATCCGATGGAGAAATTGCACTAACACGAGAAGGCGGCCACTTGCGCAATCGAATTTTGCATGCAGGTGGCGATGCCACTGGGGCTGAAGTTTCTCGTGCATTACTTGCAGCGGTAAATAATGACCCAGATATTGAAGTTGTGGAAGATGCCTTGGTGCTTGATGCGCTAAAAAATAAAGACGGCGCAGTTTGCGGTGTAACACTTCATGTAATTGGTGCTGGTAGTCGTGATGGTGTTGGTAGAGCACTCTCACGCGCAGTTGTTTTAGCAACAGGTGGTTTGGGTCAGGTTTTTGCGCAAACAACTAATCCTTCGGTTTCAACTGGAGATGGTGTGGCACTTGCTCTTCGCGGCGGCGCGAAAGTTTCAGATGTTGAATTCATTCAATTTCATCCAACTGTTTTATGGCTAGGTGATAATTCACGAGGTCAGCAACCACTTATTAGCGAAGCTGTTCGTGGGGAAGGCGCATATCTTCTTAATGAAAATGGTGTTCGTTTTATGCAGAGCGAACATGAACTTGCCGAACTCGCGCCTCGTGATGTTGTTGCTAAAGCAATTATGCGCACCATGAATGCAACTGGCGCACAACATGTATGGCTAGATGTAAGACATATCCCGGTATTTAATGAAAGATTTCCAACTGTGTATGCAAGTTGCATTGCACATGGCATTGATCCTCTCAAAGATTTGATTCCTGTTTCCCCCGCATCGCATTACGCATCCGGTGGTGTGCGAGTAGACCTAAATGGCCGTACTAGTGTCGCTGGACTTTACGCGTGTGGTGAAACTGCCTGTTCTGGCGTTCATGGCGCTAACCGTCTGGCATCTAATTCTTTGCTGGAGGGTCTGGTTTTCAGCGCCCGAATTGCTGCCGATATTGCTGCAGCTCTACCAGAGGCCAGTGAACCCGTAGAAAATTTAACTAAAAGTATTTTACTTGACCCATTAGTGCGTAAGGAAATTCAAGTAAGCATGAGTCGCGGCGCGGGAGTTTTACGTTCATCAGATTCACTCGTTGCAACCAATGATGATTTAGCGCGAATTCAATCGCACACAAGCACAACGCCTTGTGTTGAAGCGTGGGAAACTACAAATCTGTTCCAGTTAGCGCAACTGATCACTCGGGCATCACTAATCCGTCAAGAAACTCGCGGCTCGCATTGGCGTGAAGATTTTCCCGAAAAAAGCGTGCTTTGGCTAAAGCGAATTGTTCAAAAACTTAATACGACTGGTCTTTGGCAAACAGAATATCAAGAGGTGGGTAAATGATTGATCGCGATTTAATCAAACGAGCACTTGAGGAAGACTTATCTGGTGGTGAAGATATAACTTCAGTTGCAACAGTAAGCGGTTCTGAAAAAATTGCTGCCGACTTTGTCTCACGAAAAGCTGGTGTCATTGCAGGTATTGATATGGCTCGTGCAGTTTTAGAAGAAGTGGGAATTACTGATTTCGTACTTTTTGTGCAAGATGGGGCACAAGTAAGGGCAGGAGAGGTTCTAATGACGGCGCGGGGTGATACCCGAGCAATTTTATTAGCCGAACGTACCGCACTCAACTTTTTAGGCCATTTAAGTGGAATCGCAACACTTACTAATTCATGGGTACGCGCTGTAGCTGGTACAAAAACTAAAATTCGTGACACACGCAAAACAACTCCAGGAATGCGTCAGTTAGAAAAATATGCAGTCCGAATGGGCGGTGGAATAAATCACCGTATGGGTTTATATGATTCTGTACTCATCAAAGATAACCACATTGCCGCAGCCGGCAGTGTGAGCGCTGCATTTTCTAAGATTCTTGCGAAATATCCTGATGCAGATATAGAGATCGAAGTTGATAATTTAGACCAATTACGCGAAATTCTCCCCTTTAAGCCCGATTTAATTTTACTGGACAATATGAGCGTTGAACTTTGCGCGCAGGCAGTTGCAATAGTTTCTGGTGCGGCAAAGTTAGAAGCATCTGGCGGACTTACTATTGAAAATGCAAAAACCTATGCACTCACCGGTGTTGATTATTTAGCCGTTGGCGCGCTTACGCATTCAGCACCTAATTTTGATATCGGCCTCGACATGAGAAAGGAGTAAGCCATGTTGCTAACAGTTGATGTGGGTAATACCAACACAGTCCTAGGTGTTTTTGATGGGGATGGCTTGGTGCGTTCATGGAGGGTTAAAACTGACCCGCGCAGTACCGCCGATGAGTTATGGTTGCAATACAGATCACTCGTTGAAAACTACACGCTTACTGGTTTAGCAGTTTGTTCTACTGTACCTGCAACACTGCGTGAGCTGCGAACAATGATTGATGAATATTTTAGCGCAGTACGAGTCACGATTGTTGAGCCAGGAATCAAAACGGGAGTACCACTTCTGGTGGATAATCCAAAAGAAATTGGCGCCGATAGAATTGTCAATACTTTGGCGGCGCATACTTTGTATGGGGGACCAGCAATTGTTGTTGATTTTGGAACATCTACTAATTTAGATGTTGTATCGCCTAAGGGTGAATTCCTTGGTGGAGCGCTTGCACCCGGAATTGAAATATCTGTTGATGCGCTAGCAGCGCATGCTGCACAATTGCGCAAAGTCGAATTAGTACTACCAAAGAATGTAATTGGAAAGAATACTGTTGAAGCGCTGCAGTCAGGAACTATTTACGGTTTTGCTGGGCAAGTTGATGGCCTAGTCGATCGCATTACCGTTGAACTTCTAGATGCATACGGTGAAAAACCAATAGTTATTGCAACTGGTGGCCTAGCCCCGTTAATCATCGGCGTATCGGAAACAATTGACTATCACGAGCCGGATTTAACGCTGATTGGTTTGCGTTTAATTCACGAACGAAATGCTTGAGTAGGTAGACTCAGGCACAATATGAGTAATGAAAACGCGCCAATCGAAGAAGATCTGCCAGAGCAGCTTCGTATTCGACGCGAAAAACGCGCGCGCCTAATTGAGCGCGGCATTGACCCATATCCAGTTTCTGTCCCACGCACTAAGTCATTAAAAGAAGTTCGGGAAAAATATCCAAATCTTGAAATAGATGTTGTAACAGGCGTGGTTGAAAGCCTAACTGGCCGTATTATTTTTAAGCGCGATACTGGCAAGTTATGTTTTGCAACGCTACGCGAAGGTGATGGCACGGAATTACAAGCCATGCTTTCACTAGATAAAGTTGGGCAAGATTTACTTGATGCATGGAAATCGGAAATTGATCTTGGTGACATTGTTAGTATCACTGGAGAAATTATTTCATCTAAGCGCGGCGAGCTTTCAATTTTGGCAAGCACTTGGCAGATTGCAGCGAAATCTTTGCGCCCATTACCTAATGACCACAAACCGATGTCAGAAGAAACTCGTGTTCGAATGCGTTATGTGGATTTAATTGTTCGACCAGAAGCACGCTCTAATGCTCGTTTGCGTCCAGCAGTTATGCGTTCGCTACGTGATACTTTCCAAAAAGCCGACTTTATTGAAGTTGAAACTCCAATGTTGCAAGTTATGCATGGGGGTGCAATTGCTCGACCATTTAAATCATTTAGTAATGCATACGACATGGATTTGTTTTTGCGCATCGCTCCTGAACTTTTCCTTAAGCGTTGCGTAGTCGGCGGAATCGAACGTGTCTTTGAAATTAATCGTAATTTTCGTAACGAAGGTGCCGATTCATCGCATTCACCAGAATTCTCAATGATCGAGAGCTATCAAGCATATGGGGATTGGAAATCGATCGCTGATTTAACCCGTGCCCTTGTCCAGAACGCAGCCATGGCAGTTGCGGGCTCATATATTGTGACTCACCATGATGGCCGCCAATCTGATCTTGGCGGAATGTGGAAAGAAATTTCTCTCTATGAAGCTATTTCTCATGGCATTAGTGAAAGCGTTACAACCCTTACCTCCATCGAAGATTTAAAGAAAATAGCGACAAAATTAGGCATAAAAGTTGATCCAAAGTGGATTAAGGGAAAAGTAACAGAAGAAATTTTCGAACATGTTGCAAAAGATGAACTAATTGAACCAACTTTTGTTATGGGTTTTCCAGTCGATACTTCACCACTCGTGCGCGCGCATCGGGAATTACCAGGAGTTGCAGAAAAATGGGATCTCTACATTGATGGTTTTGAATTAGCAACTGGATATTCCGAACTTATCGATCCAATAATACAGCGTGAAAGGCTCGTTGAACAAGCAACTCTTGGCGCAAAAGGTGATTTAGAGGCGATGCAAGTTGATGAAGATTTCTTGCGCGCAATGGAATATGCAATGCCGCCGATGGGCGGAATGGGTATGGGTGTAGATCGTTTGCTTATGGCGCTGACCGGACTTGGAATTCGTGAAACTATTTTATTCCCATTAGTTAAACCAGAGATTGAATAAGATGCTAGTTGTTCGCCCTGCCAAAACTAGCGATGTTAAATCAATTCGAAAAATAGTTGATTCCTTTGCTGCTCCCGGAAAGATGCTTTCCAAAGAGACAGTGACACTTTTTGAAAGCGTTCAAGAATTTATCGTTGCCGAAAAAGATGGCGTCCTTATTGGTTGTGGCGCCCTACATGTGCTTTGGGAAGATTTAGCAGAAGTTCGCACAGTGGCAGTAGTTAAAGAGTTTCAAAAAAGCGGAATTGGTCATCAAATTCTTGAGAAAATTATTGAACGCGCCCGCGAAGTAGGAGTCACTCGAATTTTTTGTTTAACTTTTCAGACAGATTTCTTTGGGCACCATGGATTTGAAGAAATCATGGGCACGCCAGTTGAGCCAGATGTATTTAATCAATTACTTCGTTCATATGATGCCGGTGTTGCTGAATTCCTCGATTTGGAGTCGGCAAAACCAAACACTTTGGGCAATACGAGAATGCTGAAAAAGCTCTAAGACTTATCCCATATTTAGTGGTAAAAACGGGCATAAGGCCCCCATATTGTGGGTTATAACTGTCAGATAACTACCGCCTCACGAGCCTGTGCCCGTAGGTAATAGGCTTATCTATAGAACTAACGAAGGAGACCCACTGATGTTTGAGCGCTTTACAGACCGAGCCCGCCGTGTTGTTGTGTTGGCCCAAGAAGAAGCTCGCATGCTCAATCACAACTACATCGGCACCGAACATATCTTGCTCGGTTTGATTCACGAAGGCGAAGGCGTAGCGGCTAAAGGTCTGGAATCTCTCGGAATTTCTCTGGAGGGCGTTCGCGCACAGGTAGAAGAAATTATTGGTCAAGGACAACAAGCGCCGAGTGGTCATATTCCATTTACTCCTCGCGCTAAAAAAGTTTTGGAACTCTCGCTTCGAGAAGCTTTGCAACTTGGACACAATTACATTGGAACAGAACATATTTTGCTTGGTTTAATTCGCGAAGGTGAAGGCGTAGCTGCGCAAGTTCTTGTAAAACTTGGCGCTGACTTAAATAGGGTGCGCCAACAAGTTATCCAATTACTTTCAGGTTACCAAGGAAAAGAAGCGGCAACATCTGGGCCCGCCGAAGGAACTCCAGCGACTTCACTAATTCTTGATCAATTTGGACGTAATTTAACTCAAGCCGCACGCGAAGGAAAACTTGACCCAGTTATCGGTCGCGAAACTGAAATTGAACGCGTAATGCAAATTCTTTCTCGTCGTACAAAAAACAATCCGGTTCTTATCGGCGAACCCGGTGTTGGCAAGACAGCAGTTGTTGAAGGTCTTGCACAGGCAATTGTTAACAATGATGTTCCTGAAACTCTAAAAGATAAGCAGTTATATTCACTCGATTTAGGTGCACTCGTGGCCGGCAGCCGTTATCGCGGTGATTTTGAAGAGCGTTTGAAGAAAGTCCTAAAAGAGATTAAAACTCGCGGCGATATTATTCTTTTTATCGATGAAATTCACACACTCGTTGGCGCAGGCGCGGCCGAAGGTGCAATCGATGCGGCAAGTATTTTAAAACCAATGTTGGCGCGCGGTGAATTACAGACAATTGGCGCAACCACACTTGATGAATATCGTAAACATTTAGAAAAAGATGCCGCACTTGAACGGCGCTTCCAGCCAATTCATGTTAAGGAACCTTCTGTTGCGCACACGATTGAAATCCTTAAGGGTTTGCGTGATCGCTACGAAACTCACCACCGTGTCTCCATTACCGATGGTGCCATTGCAGCGGCTGCAAATATGGCCGATCGTTATATTTCGGGTCGCTTCTTGCCAGATAAAGCAATTGATTTAATTGATGAAGCTGGTTCACGTCTGCGCATTAAGCGCATGACGGCGCCAGCAGAATTGCGTGAATTCGACGAGAAAATTGCTAGTGCTCGCAAAGAGAAAGAATCTGCAATTGATGGACAAGATTTCGAAGGTGCAGCAGCGCTTCGCGATAAAGAAAAAATTCTTATCGCTGAAAGATCTGCAGCAGAGAAAAATTGGAAAGCAACAGATTTAGATAAGGTAACCGAAGTTGATGAGGAATTAATTGCACAAGTTCTTTCAGCATCTACAGGAATTCCAGTATTTAAATTAACCGAAGAAGAAACTGCGCGTTTGCTTCGCATGGAAGATGAATTACACCGCCGCGTTATTGGTCAAGATCAAGCGATTAAGGCGATCTCACAAGCAATCCGTCGTACTCGCGCTGGATTGAAAGATCCAAAGCGTCCTGGAGGCTCATTTATTTTTGCTGGCCCATCTGGAGTTGGTAAGACCGAACTTTCGCGCACACTTGCATCATTCTTATTTGGTGATGCTGATGCCCTTATCCAATTAGATATGTCTGAATATTCAGAGCGCCATACTGCCTCACGTTTATTTGGTGCACCTCCAGGATATGTTGGTTATGACGAAGGTGGACAATTAACCGAAAAAGTTCGCCGCCGTCCATTCTCTGTGGTTCTATTTGATGAGATTGAAAAAGCACACCCAGATGTTTTCAATTCACTATTGCAAGTTCTAGAAGATGGACGCTTAACTGATGCGCACGGCCGCACTGTTGACTTTAAAAACACGGTCATCATCATGACAACCAACCTTGGAACTCGTGATATTTCAAAGAGTCAAGGTCTCGGTTTTGCTAATAGTGATGATGATGTAACTAACTACGAACGAATGAAGGGCAAAGTTAAAGATGAACTTAAATCTCACTTCCGCCCAGAATTCCTTAACCGTATTGATGACACTATTGTTTTCCATCAATTAACAAAGGAACAGATCGTTCAAATTGTTGACTTAATGATTGCAAGTTTGGAAGAACGTTTGGCGGCAAAAGATATGGGCATTGAACTCACTTCAGCAGCCAAGGAATTACTTGCCACTCGTGGCTATGACCCATTATTTGGTGCACGACCACTTCGTCGCACAATTCAACGTGAAATCGAAGATCCACTTTCAGAACGCATTCTCTTTAGCGAACTTAAAGCTGGTGAAATTGTTGTCGTAGATGTTGAAGGCGAAGGTGCAGATGCAGTCTTTACCTTTAAAGGTGCACCAAAGGCAACTATGCCGAATTCACCTGAAGATTTAGCTGCAACTCCAACGGTTTAATTAAGGTTAATGCACGCCCCTTTGTGCAGCAAGTGTTGCTGGGTGCTGTATTACAAATAGTGGGAGTGAGCGTTTCTGTGCATCCTTAATTCCTGCCATGCGTGCATCACAGATGCGAGCTAATTCGCCGTAAGCGGCTTGGCCCATTAACGCTTTTAATTCAGCAGAGTTAGAAATATAAACCGGTTGTAATCCAACATGTGCTTCGGTATTACTACTGCAATACCAATCGAAATCTTCGCCACCATCGCCCCATGCAAGGCGCTCGTATTCGCCAATAACTGTTACAGAATATTCTCGTTCGTCAACCTCGCGAGTTTCAAAACTGCGGCGAAGTGGTAATTGCCAGCACACATCGGGTTTTGTTTCAAGAAAGTGGATATTTTCTTTCAAAACTAAATAATGGAGCGCGCAACCGAATGATCCTTCATAACCTTTGGCATCATGGCCTTTGCGGTTTAAGAAAATACATCCACCATTAACTTGGCGTGTCTTGCGCTCGTTATCTTCATCTTTTTCACTAATTCTTAAAATACCACCAGGTTTTTTAGGTCGGGCTTCATCATAAAACTGCCACATTTCACGGGTTAGATGAGTTGCAATTTTTGTAACTCGCTCTTCATCGGCGTCATTTGAATACATCGCACCTTCAGTGCAGCAGCCTGAATTTGGTTGATCTTTAAAAACACCTTTACAGCCATCGCCATAAATGCAGGTCCAATATGAAGTCAACCAAGTTAAGTCACATTTAAAGATTTCTTCGTCATTGTTAGGGTCACTAAATTCCACCCAATCACGCGCGAAACCTGGCTTAATTTCAGACATAATCTCTTCAGCGTACGGGCTTATTGAAAAATAAGCACATCGTAGAAGTAAGCCAACAGGTACGATTTCATTATGGAGATGCGAGTTGGTCTTATTGGCGCAGGGGTAATGGGTGAAGCGCTCATCACTGCATTAATTGCTTATGGCGTAAAACCAGAATCAATTTCTATCTCAGAAAAGCGCAATGAACGCGCTTTAGAACTAGTTGGTCGTTACTCAATTCAAGTCGTCGATATTGCAACAAATGTGGCTGCGTGCGATGTGCTGCTCTTAGTTGTTAAACCTCAGGACATGGGCAACGTTCTTGATGAGATTAGGGCCACCATAAATAAGAGCGCCCTTGTTGTAACTTTTGCTGCCGGAAAGACAATTTCTTTTATTTCACAAGGCCTTGAAACTTCAAATCCAGTTATTCGAGTTATGCCAAATACACCCACCCTTGTCGGTGCTGGAATGGCTGCAATATCTTGTGGTGCTGGAGTAACTTCTGCCCAAAAAGATTTTGTTAATGGTTTTCTGGCTGCAACTGGGAAAGTTGTAGAAGTAGTTGAAAATTTACAAGATGCGATAACTGCAACAAGTGGTTCGGGTCCTGCGTATTTCTTTGCCTTCGCCGAAGCAATGGTGGCAGGTGCCCAAGAGTTAGGGCTCTCGCGAGAAGTGGCAACGTTACTTACGGTTCAAACAATGGTTGGATCTGCCAAACTGCTAACTGAATCCGGAAAGAGCGCTACAGTTCTTCGTGAAAATGTAACAAGTCCAAACGGAACCACTTCTGCCGCTCTTGCATCCCTTAGCGCAGATCAATTAGACACAATTGTTGCGAAAGCTATGAAAGCTGCTCGTGATCGTTCGCGGGAATTAGCTTGAATTCTATCTCAGTGAAACGTTTATTTTTTTTTATCTCTGCGCTTTCGCTTTTATTTATTCCAACATCGCAAGGCGTAACAAAAAAAATTATTGTAAAACCCGCACAATTTATTGCAAAAATCGGTAGCACTTCAGAGATTGAAGGCGCGGTTATCGCAGATAAAACTATTGTAATTTATGGAAATATAAATGGAGCAGCCCTCGTCCGTGGAATCGATGCAAGCAGTGCTGAAAAATGGCGGATTTCACTCGATACCGGAAGAAGTGAGATAACAACTGCGGCCGCAACCGATATTTCTGGAAATATTTGGATAGCAGGTTCGCTCTCGCCAGCCCCTGTTGAATCTATAAGCCCATCACCAACAACAACGCCACTTAACCCAGATGGCGTTGTTGTTCCACCAATTACAGTTTTACGCAGTGATTTAACTTCGATTATTCTTTGGCAAATTTCGCCAAAAGGAGAACTACTAAATCGCTATACATCTGATCTCGCGTCACCTATTTTGATCACATCAATGGCAATTGATAAAAACGCAATCACTTTTGCAGGTTCTGTTAGCACCGATGGCGGCACCGCAGGTATTGTAATCAATAGTGATTTCTCAGGAAATTTTTCTAAAGCGGTCATAATTGGCAAGTCAGATACAACTCTTGATGCCGTTGTGCGCAATAGCAATGGATCAGTCACGGCAACAGGTGCCAGCAGCGAAACCCTTGGTGGCAAGAAAGTTGCGGGAATTAGCGACGGAATAATTGTTGCCATTACATCGTCTGGAAAAATTTCTTCAGTAATTCGCAGTTCAGCATCTAAGGCAAAAAGAAATTGGAATAGCGCCACTCAAACTTTATTTCTCGGCGGTGAAGTTATAACAGGGAAAAAAATTGAAAGCGCAGTAACAAAGTTTTCTACGAAATATATTCCTACCTGGACATATCGATTCCAATCCACTGGCCCAACTTTTACGCTTGCAGGTCCAGGCGGATCATATTTTGCACTCTTTGCCTCGACTTCTCCGATTGCCAAATTAAGCAACTGGAATCCAAAACAACCCCAAGTACTTATTCTTATCTTTGATTCCAAGGGAATAATTTCGCAAGGTTTTAGCGCTTCAGAGGTAAAGGCACCGATAGCACTTCTATATTCGCAAGATTTAGGTCTTTTATTCCTTGGATCAAGCGCGGAAACCGTTTCAATTTTTACCCTCACTTCAAAGTAATTACGGCTTAAGTAAGGCTAGTTTGCCATTTACTGTGGCAAGTAAATATTTCACTTTATTAACAAGCACCCAGGCACTCTGAGTTGGTCCAGAACCTTGGGTGCTTCTTACTAATCTAATCGCGTTTTCTGCGGAATCTTTCTTATTTGTATCTAATGCACACAACCTATTTTGGCAATTAAAGATAATTATCTTTCCATTAGTTGAAAGAAATTCACCCGGCGTTCCAAAATTTTGGGTCGTCATGGAAGAAATCTTTGTTGGTGTGCTTAAGTTGGCCCAGCGAATCTGATCGGGCTTTGGAAGTGATGCAAGCGATGCGCTTAACCATGTTGCCATCACATCTCCTGCAACTTTTGAAAGTGCTACATCATAACCAAAGACGTTCGCGGAATCTGTTGACAAGTCAAGAGTTCGGTAATGCCAATCAGAAGGACCTGTTGAAATTCGAGTTGCAATGCGCACTGCACCTGCATTCATTTCTCTCTTTGAATTTAAGGCAATTACCGAGTCGTAAATAATATAAGTCTGTGAACCATCAAAGATTGCTTGTAAATGAAAAGCAACATCCCCTGTTGTTCGTTCGTCGGTTTTACGGTCTCCATCAATTAATTCATATTTCCACTTAGAACTATTTAACTTCACTGCGCCAAGCAAAATACCTTGAGTTTCATCGCGGTAGAATACTTGCACTCCAGCAGATGAAGCCACGCAAGCGTTTGAGACGCTTACATCACTCGATGTTCGAACGCGCAATTGTTCTGAATATTCGTTTACTGCATCACCATTTCCGTCAACGATCTCAAAGGAAAAGGTTTTCCCATTGAAAGTTGCGTAACGCAAATCTTTATCTTTTGAATCGCTATAGAAAATATGAAGAGTCTGGCGCTTACCACTGCCATTTACGCACAGGGATAAGCGGCTTGAAATCGGATTACTTGTTCGACCAGAACTTCCACCAACACCATCTACTGTTACTTTCTTCCAAGCACTGCCTGAATAAGTTGCAAGTTTTAAGAGACCTCTTTTTTTGTCTGTATAAACGATTGCAGGAAGCCCATTGAAAGTAGTGCTTGCAACACTTGCACCGTCAGCGGAGCCATCTAAAACGCTATTTTTCCAACCAGCTTGGGGCGTGATGGGCTTGGTAATAATAGGCGCAGACGTTCCCAGAGCATTACGGGCCACGATTGAGAATGTATACGACGTTCCATTTTTTAGCCCAGTCATTGTTACAGGACTAGTCAGTGATTTCTTTTCTACACCAGTCTTTATATTTTTAATCACATAGTCACTAATTTGGGCCGAGCGCAGATTTGCCGGCGGATCAAAAGAAATAAGTGAAGATGAATCACCAACAAATGCTTGGGCATTTCGCGGAACTTCAGGCAAACCAGTGGCAATTCCTGCAGGTGGCTTGTTGCGCATATCTTCCATCATTGCAAGAAGTAGAGGACCGGGTCCTGTAAATATTTCTCCAGCATCTAAATTTGGAGTCATAATTGAATCCTGCCCTGATTTTGAAAATGTTGCTTCATCTAAGTGGCTAATTGAAGAACCAGATTCATAGCGCGCCGGTGTGTAAAGTTTTGGTTTTATTCCGCCATTGACCGCAATTCCTAACGGCCCAGCCCAGACGAGCGAAGTTGTTAAAACTTTTCCTAATTCAAGAGATGGTGATGGGACATCGGCCAAGCGCCGGCCGTCTGCTGTTTGAGCATAGGCATCGAATGGAGTTGGCTGATCGATGCTTCCAATTCCAAAATAAGTATCGTAAGAGTCATTAGCTAAAAAAGCTAAACCATGGGCAATTTCATGAATGAAAACAGATTGCAAATCATATTCAGAGTTACTTGGCGCACCGTCTCCGCGCATATTCCATTTTGCACTTGAATTAACTTGGATAATTATTTCAGGATTAGCCTTATCCAAATCTTTTCCGGCTAAAGCATTTGCAAGGGCAGATGGATACCAAAGTAATGGATCAGGAGCACCGCTAAATCCAGAATATAAACTTCCGGGGCGGGCGCTACCTAAGATTCCCCACGAAGCGGAGCGACCCCATGATGCATCAACTGTTACTGGTACAGATGATTTAAAATTCGCAGACCATATATCTATAGCGCCTTGCACTTCTTTCTTGGCCCAGTCTGGAAAATTGTTATACCCCACATCGAATTTAGATTTTGCAACGAAGTTCGCACTCTTAGGCCTTGAACTTGGCTTGGCATTAGTGGGGTTTCCTGCGTAGAGATAACCCCAATGTGTCGCTGGTTGGACTTTAAAAAGCGCTTCGGCAGTTGGTGCGCTAATGAGTGATCCAAGAATTGATGCGACTGAGGCAAGAATTCCTAAGCGCTTACTTTTTGAACCCCACATAACCCCAACCTATCAGGATGAGATGATTTACAATGGCCCATATGATTCAAACGGAATTTTCTATGGCAATTGACAGGATTGGAAGGAGTAAAAGTGGGCAAAAACAATGACTAATAAGGTAACCCTATATTCGCGGCACGGCTGTCATCTTTGTTATGATGCAATTAACTACCTTAATTCTGTTAAAGATGAATTAAATTTTAATATCGAGATTATTTATATTGACGGAAATGCAGAACTTGAAAAGCTATATGGAGAACAAATTCCAGTAACGCAAATTGACGGAGTGCACCATGATTTTTGGCGGATAGACCCAGAACGCTTTAGATCTTCCCTTCAAAAACATCGTCAGCATCAATAATTCGGTATGAATATCCCTGTTCGGCTAAGAAGCGTTGACGATTTTGTGCAAAATCTTGGTCAATAGTGTCGCGCGAAACAACTGAATAAAATTTGGCAGTTCTGCCATCAGATTTAGGGCGCAGAATTCGACCTAAACGCTGAGCTTCTTCTTGACGTGAACCAAAAGCCCCAGAAACTTGAATTGCAATTGTTGCATCGGGTAAATCAATTGAAAAGTTTCCAACTTTAGAAACAACTAAGCATGTTACTTCGCCACTACGGAAGAGATTAAATAAACGTTCGCGCTCTTTAATGGGGGTCTCGCCTTTAATTAACGGAACCCCGAGAGTTTCCGATAGTTCGTCTAACTGGTCAATGTATTGTCCAATAACTAAAATTTGTTCACCTGCATGCTTCTTAACAAGGGCTTCGACAATATTTCGCTTTGTTCTAGTAGTTGCACAGTAGCGGTAACGTTCTTGGGGCTCTGCTGTTGCATAAGACAAACGCTCAGCTTCTGTAAGGTTTACTCGCACCTCAATACATTCGGCAGGTGCGATATAGCCTTGGGCTTCAATTTCTTTCCATGGCACATCAAATCTTTTTGGCCCGATCAGTGAAAAAACTTCACCTTCCATGCCATCTTCGCGTACCAAGGTTGCAGTTAAACCTAATCGTCTGCGTGATTGAATATCAGCGGTAAAACGAAAGATTGGCGCAGGCAGAAGATGTACTTCATCGTAAATTATCAAACCCCAGTCATGAGTATCGAAGAGATCAAGATGAGAATAGACGCCATTCTTCTTCTTTATCATTACTTGATAAGTAGCAATTGTTACTGGGCGAATCTCTTTTTTTGCCCCTGAATATTCCCCAATTTCATCGTCATTTAACGTTGTGCGTAAAAGTAATTCTTCGCGCCATTGGTGCGCCGCAATTGTGTTTGTTACCAAAATTAAAGTTGTAGCTTTTGCATGCGCCATAGCAGCTGCACCAACAATTGTTTTTCCAGCCCCGCAAGGAAGTACAACTACACCTGAACCGCCATGCCAAAAACCTTCGGCCGCCAAAGTTTGGTATGGACGAATTGCCCAACCATCTTGCACAAGTGCAATTTCATGTGCCTGTCCATCGACATAACCTGCAAAATCTTCTGCAGGCCATCCAAGACGCAAAAGCGATTGCTTTATATGTCCGCGTTGGCTGGGATGAACTGCAATTGTTTGCGCATCAATGCGTGGTCCAAGCATGGGTTGAATTTTTTTGGCTCTGATTACTTCTTCAAGGACCGCAGTATCTGTTGTTACAAGAATTAATCCATGTACGGGGTCGGCTTCAATGCGCAATCGCCCATAGCGCGACATTGTTTCAGCAACGTCAACTAAAATTGAATGCGGAACGGCGTAGCGAGAGTATTTAATTAAAATATCAATTACTTGTTCAGCGTCGTGACCTGCGGCACGCGCATTCCAAAGACCCAGTGGTGTCAAGCGGTAGGTATGAATATGTTCTGGCGCTCGTTCTAATTCAGCAAATGGTGCAATCGCACGGCGACATTCGGTTGAGAGTCCATGATCAATATCTAAAAGAAGAGTTTTATCACTCTGAATAATTAGCGGTCCATCAGTCATTAAGTAAATCCTTAATCAAGGCGTGCAACAGAGCGCTTCGCTCGTGCATTGTGCTGATATCAACCCATTCGCTATGGGCGTGAGCGCCACCCCCGATTGCACCTAATCCATCCAATACTTGTGCGCCAGCAGCGGCTGCAAAGTTTCCATCACTAGCGCCACCGACTGCGGCGTGACCAAGTGGTGGCATCCCTAAGGACTTTGCAACTTTTTCAACACGTTCGTATAAGGCCATAGTGGACTTTGCTTCAAGTGGTGGTCGATTAAAACCGCCAGAAATCTCAAATTTTGCTTCTAAGTGTTGCGGGATTAAATTATGAATTGCCATATCTACTCGCTCAAGTTCGGCCAGTGAGAAAGATCGAGCATCAACATCTAGAACGGCAAGATCTGGAACAGTATTTGTAGTATTTCCGGAACGAATCATGGTTGGTACGACCGTTGTTCCTAAATCTCTATTCTCAAGTGCGGCTAAAGAAATAATGACGTGAGCTATTTCGATACTTGAATTAATTCCTTTTTCGGGTTCAAGACCTGCATGTGATGCGCGCCCGATTGCGCGTATTTGGTACATAGCAGTTCCCTTACGAGCAGTCTTTACTTTTCCATCAAGTGTTGCTTCCAAAATTAAAACTGCTTTTGCATTTTTTGAAATATCTGCAATTAATTCTTTTGAAGTCTGACTCCCGGTCTCTTCATCAGTTGTTGCTATCAGTGCCACCGAGCCTTCAAGGCCTTTCATCGCAAATAAGGCTTGAACAAAACCAGCCTTCATATCGAAAATTCCGGGACCCTTTGCAATATCTCCTTCAACGCTCCATAGCGGCGTGAATGAACCGATTGGCCAGACAGTATCTAAGTGCGCAAGAACAACAATCTCAGGCGTGGCATCGCCCCACCAGAAAACAGGTCGACCTTTAATCTCACGAATCTCTGCAGGGATACCTAGAACACGATTAGCAATATCACTTGCAAGTCGAACAACATCTTTACAGCTTTGAAGATCATCGGTCGGAGATTCCAACTTCACGAGTTCTTCTAGCGCGGCCAACATAGTGTCAATTCTGCCGTATTTAGCTGCTTCGGGGTGGGTCATAACGCGGCCACACCAGTAATGCGCGGGATTCTAAAGCTTTGAACTTCCCCTGTTGCGTGGTCACGTGCAATTAGTGAACCAGCGCTTACCTTTAATGGATCAATAATTCGATGCGAAACGCGACCATTGTTGTCGGCATAGCCAATTGAAAGTGATTGTTCTTTCTCTATAAATTGATTGAGCAGTTCTAAGGTTTCATTTGCACTTGTTCGTGGCAGTTCTCCCAGCGCCTTGTTGGCAATCTGTCGCAGATGCGTTTGTTTGTGACTTGATTTTTCACCAATGCGCAACGCTCGAATCGCCGCAGTAAGTGTTTCATTATTTGGTATTTCTATTTCTCCAATAATGCGCGGTGGTCTAGGCTTAGAAACGGCGCGGTTAGAACGTGGACCCGTTAATAACGCTCCATTAGATGATTCTACTGCCGATAGATAACCAGCATCGCGTAATAAACGCATGGCATCGGTTGCATCTAAATCGCAAATTAGAACTTCCGGCGCAATTCTTCGAAAAGATAGAATATCTAATCGTCTGTCACTCATTATTTGGGTAATCATCGCCGAATCTTCACAGCGGATAAATGAAGAAGTATTTCCAACCCGCAATTTTCCGTGTTTCTTTGAAACATCGCTGATCAAATATTCAAGGGGTTGTGGCATGGCAGTTTTAGAAGTCCTCTTTAAGAAAGCTTTAATTTCGTCGCCAGTTTTCCCGTGGTCTAGCGCGCGGCGAATTGTTGCTTCACTAAAGCGATAAACCGTTGCACCGCCACGACTTTCAATATCGCCCAGAATTGCTAACTCTTGTGCAATATCGTGTTCAAGGGGGCCGGGAGCAATTGCAGTGTTATCGCTTTGAATTAATATGTGATTAACAGTTTTTGGAAGGTCGGTATTGATACGATTTAATTCTTCACCAGATAAAAACTCACGCCCGTAACTAGAAATACTACCTTGGCCAGTTATGCCTAACCACTCAGCTTCGCGCAGCGACCAATCGACAAGTTCTTCTTGAAGCGTTGAATTACGTCGAATCGGTGCACGCCACTGAAATAGAGATAGAAAAGATGCGAAGTCGGGTGCAACAGTTGGGTTCTCCTTTAAAATTGCTAGTGTAAGTGCGCGAACTCGCGCAGCACTAACACGATCTAGTTCGGGACCAAGGGCTGCAATATTTTTTGACTCAACACGGCCAACTAAACCACTAACACGAGAAGTAATTAACCATGGCGAAGCAATAATTTGCCAGCGCTCGGCTGGAGTCTGCATCAACCAGATATCGAATTTATTACTTGGCATGATTCGATCATCGACATCAATTGCGATGAGCGATGCTAAATATGCAAGTTCTGCAATGAATGCTGTGCAAGATTCGTTAACACCTAGATGTGTTGATGCGATCTTTAAATCACGAACTCCTAATCCGCCAGAGCGAAGCATATTGGCTGGTTCTTGAGCCCAAAAATTAAGAAGTTCTTCCACCCACCGCAATACAGTTGAGATATTTGCAATCGCGGCACGATCTATTTGTCCACTATCGCGCTTCTTACCTTCTAGAGTTGGTGATTTAACAAAACACTCTTTGTGAATCTTTCCACCGCGTAAATAAATGGCAACTTCACGCGGTAAAATTACAGTTCTCTGATCTAGCGGTACTAAGAATTTCTCATTTAGCAACCATTCGATTCCCGCACCTGGGTTTTTAATATCTCCAACGCTTCCGCGAGGTGGACCCCAGACCAAGCGATCTAGTATTTTTTTTGCCTCAGGTGGTGCGCTTTCCAGAGTTGATAATTTCAATTTCGCCATTGATGCTGGGCCAATTCCTGCTGGTTCGGCACCTATTACTTCACGTAACTGCATGGGTAAGCGAAGTCCATCATCGGATGTATAAAGAAGTCCGAGTGATACCAGCTGTGGAATAACCGCTAGTGCATCCTTATTCGTAACGCTTGCAATATCTTTTTCTTTCATTGGTGAATCAAGACAAGCAGCGGCTTCTAAAACTTGGAATTGCCACTGATTAAGTGAATCAATCGCCCGCGCCAAACTTGGGGCAGAACATGCGCGAATTGCAAGTGATGAAATATTTGGGGGAAGCGGTGAGATTAAATCAGGGCGAGATTGAAAGAGGAATAAAAGGGCAGCATCATCGATGCTACGCAAGTAGTCAGTGAAAGAACGCTTTTCCATAACTTGCTTACATTACTAGATGAGGAGCCATTGCGTATAATCAGCGATTTCGACTACGCGGCGTAAGCCAAGTTGCAAGTGCAGCGATACGAATCACTACAGGAGAAATTGCTTTGGTAATAAATCGAGCGCGGCGATAATCGTGAATCGGCCAACCTTCTGCCATGGCGCGCAAACTCAAAATTGCATCAGGATTTATCACACTTGGTTTGCCAACAGCGAGTAGTAAAGGTAGATCATTATGGCTATCGGAGTATGCAAAACATTGACTTAATTCAAAACCTTCGCGCTCTGCTAATTCGGTAATTGCAGTTGCTTTCTCTTTTCCGTGTAAGAGACTTCCTAGCATTGCCCCTGTGTAACAACTATCTTTGATTTCGGCTCTGCTACCTAATGCTCCAGTAAAACCTAAACGTTTTGCGATCAGGATCGCCATATCTTCCGGTGCTGCAGTAACTAGCCAAACTTCTTCATCATTTTTTAAATGCGCTTTTGCAATATCAATAGTGCCTTGCCACAATGCAGGAGAGACGAATTCGTCATAAATGGCTTGGGCGATGCTCTCCATATCTTTTACATTATGTCCACCTATAAAATCTATGGCTGCGTCTTGGAATCTTTTGATTTCTTCTTTATTTTCTTTACCTGTTAATCGATAGCGCAGATTGGCAAGCACAAATCGAGAGATATCCTTTTTCTTGAAGAAGCCACGTTGATACATCCCACGAGCAAGGAAATAAATGACCGAGCCACGAATAAGCGTGTTGTCTACATCAAAAAAAGCGGCCCGTTTTGGATTGAGTGCCATGTCACTACATTAGCGATTTCGCCCCTAACTGGACGCTTTATGCTCTACCAATGAACCCATTGCCAGCCTCAACGGTTCATCTGCTGCGTCATGGAGAAGTAGAGAATCCGAAGAAAATTCTCTATGGTCGCCAACCCGGTTGGTATTTATCGAAGCGCGGTCAAGAAATGGCGCAAACTTTAGGACAATGGTCGCAATCGATTGATTTAGGTGCGCTATATGTTTCGCCACTAGAACGTGCACAACAAACTGCGGCACCAATTGCTGCTGCGCATAATATTGCGATAACAACAGATGAGCGACTAATTGAAGCCTCAAATATTTTCGAGGGCAAACCTTTCGGAATCGGTGATGGAGTTCTTAAACATCCAACTGCGTGGCGCCATTTATGGAATCCGTGGAAACCTTCATGGGGCGAGTCTTATGTAGAACAAATTAATCGTATGTTGGCTGCAATATTCACCGCGCGCGATGCCGCAAACGGAAAAGATGCAATATGTGTTTCGCATCAATTACCAATCTGGATTCTACGCAGTGCAATTGAGAACCGCCGATTAATTCATGATCCACGCGCTCGCCAATGCTCTCTAGCCTCTGTTACAAGTGTTCACTTTGATGGCGATGGACTAATTTCTGGAATAACTTACTCCGAACCTGCACGTCATTTATTATCTGAGAAAAAGCCATGAAGTTAGGCCATCAATTTTTTGCAATAATTGCAATCGTAAGCCTCTTAACTGGATGCGGCGCCAGCGGCGATACTTCAACAAACCAAGAGAATTTTATTTCAGGTAATGGCTTAGTTACTTTCATTAAAACTTCAGATCGAAGTGCTGCGCCCAAATTATCTGGCATGACGCTATCGGGTGAAAATTACACATTTAAACAAGGTGGGCTTGCAGTTGTAAATGTGTGGGCTTCATGGTGTTCACCATGTCGCGCCGAAGCGCCAGCTCTGGTTGAGCTTTCAAAGAAATATCCGGAAGTTTCTTTTATTGGAATTCTTACGCGCGATAATCCAGCATCAGCCAAAGCATTTGTGCGCAGATTTGCTATTCCTTATCCAACTTTAATTGACGACTCAGTACTTATTGGTTTTAGAAATTCGTTGTCTGCAAATGCCATTCCGGTAACAGTTGTCATTGATAAATCAGGGCGAGTTGCGGCGCGTATTTCGGGTGAAATTACTTTTGCATCTTTGAGTGATTTAATCGAACGGGTGGGCAAGGAATGAAAGATTTCTTAGTAAATCAAACTATGAGCGGCGTGCTGATTGCTGCTTTCCCAATCGCTTTATTAGCAGGATTAATTTCATTTCTCTCTCCTTGCGTTTTGCCGCTCGTGCCTGGTTATTTATCTTTTGCCGCTGGTTTTTCAAAAAGTCGTGGGAAAGTTTTCCTGGGTTCACTTTTATTCGTGCTCGGTTTTAGCGCAGTCTTTATATCTTACGGAGCACTCTTTGGTGGTTTAGGTACTTATTTAGCAATAAATGAAAACTTGCTTATACGCATTTTAGGAATTTTTACTATTGCTTTTGGCATAATCTTTTTTGGCGCATTTCCATTAATGCCAACGTTTCGCCCCAAACTTTCTACAACTGGTGGATTAGTAGGTGCCCCAATTTTGGGTTTTCTCTTTGGTATCGGGTGGACACCATGCATTGGGCCAGTACTAGCCGCAGTTATGACTCTTACATTCCAAGAATCAAGTGCGTCTCGTGGCGCAATCCTTTCGCTGGGTTATTGCTTAGGTTTAGGTTTGCCATTTATTACATCTGGTTTATTTCTAGATCGCTCTGAAAAGCTACGCCGCTTTATGGTGAAAAAAGGTGGCGTTATCACAAAAACTGGTGGCATTTTTCTAATTGCAATTGGTCTGTTACAAGTTTCAGGTTTATGGAGTTATGTAATGAATTCACTTCGCTCAATAATCTCAGGTTTCGTACCAGTCATCTAAATGAAGCAAAAAACGGAGATTCCCGAACTCGACGCAAAGAGTCTTTTGCGTTATGGCTGGAGGCAATTAACAAGCATGAGTACTGCGCTATTTTTATTACTAATGCTTGGCGTGGCTTCGATTCCGGGATCCTTAGTCGCCCAACGTACCCAAGATCCAATAAAAGTTCGTGAGTACTTTAAAAATGATCCATCGCTTGCTAAATGGGCGGATCGCTTCTATCTCTTTGATGTGTATGGCTCTCCTTGGTTTAGTGCAATTTATATATTGCTTTTTATTTCTCTTATTGGCTGTGTTTTACCGCGCACTATTGAACATTTTCGGGCATCAAGGGCGCTGCCTCCTGCGACTCCAAGAAATTTAAACCGAATGGAGCATCATCAAAGCTGGAGAGCTAAGGGAAATGAAATTGATTTAGCACGCTCATGGCTGAAAGCAAATCGGTTTAGAACCCTCGAAAAAGATAATTCCCTATCGGCCGAGAAAGGTTTCTTGCGAGAAACTGGAAACTTGTTTTTTCACCTAGCCCTTATTTTAGTTTTACTTGGCATTAGTTTTAGTTCCCTCTTTGGAATGCGCGGTGAAGCAATTATTAATGTGGGAGAACGCTTTATTAATACGCCAACTACTTATGATTCCCTATCCTATGGAAAATTATTTGGCGATAAGAGTTTGCCACCTTTTACTATCAATGTTGATAAGTTCGTTGCAAAATATAATTTGGTTACAAGCGCCCCTGAGGATTACACCCTCGATGTGACTGTTACGGATGAACCTGGTGCGGCACCTATAAAAAGAATTGTGAAAGTAAATAGTCCGCTTACCTTTGGAAGCACCCGTGTTTTTTTGCAGGCAACTGGATATTCACCGATTGTCACTGTAAGAGATTCACTTGGAGATATTGCGCTGCAAGGCCCGATTCCATTTTTACCACAAGATGGAAATCTTCGATCTATTGGCGCGATAAAAGTTCCTGATGCCACGCCACAGATTGGTTTTGTCGCATCTTTTATGCCAACTCAGGTTGATGGTGCACTTACTGGCGGTGTTAGCGTTTTCCCAGAACTCCTTGATCCAAAATTACTTTTCACGATTTGGGGAGGTGATTTAGCTCTTGACTCTGGAAAACCGCAATCGGTATATCGAATTGATACCAGCAAAATGGAACGAATCGCTTTGAAATCTTTAAAGCCAGGTCAAACTTTCACTTATCCGCAAGGTTCTATAACTTTTGATGGAGTAGTTCCTTGGGTCAATTTGCACGTAGTCACTGATCCTGGAAAAAGTTATGCCCTTGTTGGCGCTATTGTTGCTATTCTTGGTTTACTCGCTTCACTCTTTACTCGCAGGCGTCGCATCTGGGTTCGAATAAACGAATTTGGGGATGTAGAAGTAGCAGGATTAGCCAAGAATGGTGTACCTGGCTTAGATATAGAAATTACAAATTTAGTAAGAAAGTTAAAGGGGGAGTAAAAAGTGTCAACAACATGGGCTTATATTTCTAATTATTTAATTTATGGCGCAATAGCCGTTTACGCCCTTTCCTTTTTTGCCCACGCTTTTGAAACTGCGTGGGCGGTTCGTTCCCCTGCCGCTGCAGATTCTGTTCAAGGAAATTTATTAATCAAAACACTTGATTACAAACGCACAGAAAAAGCCGCACGAATTGCCACCGCGATGATGATTTTAGGTTTCATTCTTTTATTAGCAGGTGTTATTGCGCGTGGAGTTTCAATAGGTAGCGTGCCTTGGGGAAATATGTATGGATTTTCTATAACAGGTGCGCTGGCATTTACTGGGGCGTATCTAGGCGCCCTTCGTAAATATGATTTACGATGGCTAGGTTTATTGGTCTCTATCTCAGTGCTTTTAACTCTAGGAACTGCCGTTGCCGTTCTCTACCGACCAAGTGCACCACTTTTTCCCGCACTTCAATCTACTTGGTTAATCATCCATGTTTCGGCTGCAATTATTTCTGGCGGAGTTTTCTTACTAGCCAATCTCGTTGCTGCGGCATATTTATTCTTAGACGCTATGGAAAATAGAGGCCCACGTACAGTATGGGCGCAACGTTTGCCATCGCTAGAAGTACTTGATCAACTTTCATATCGCTTAGTTGCATTTGTTTTTCCACTTTGGACATTTGCAGTGATCGCTGGCGCCATCTGGGCCGAAAGCGCATGGGGGCGTTATTGGGGTTGGGATCCAAAAGAGACTTGGGCTTTTATTACTTGGGTTTTATACGCCGCATATTTACATGCGCGAGTAACAGTAGGTTGGCGCGGACGACGAGCTGCTTGGTTATGTTTATTTGCCGGTTCCACATTTTTATTTAACTATGTATATATAAATATTTGGGGAAGTGGAAAACACACTTATAGCGGTCTTTAAGTAAAAGTTTTAAATACTACGTAAGAAATCCGGATTATCATCCGGAGGCAAGATACGACGCTTGGTTCCACCACCTAGTCCAGCAATCTTTGGGCGACCTGCAATCCAATAAGCAAGTGGTCCAATTGGTGTTGTTCCAAAAACTATTATGATTAAAATCCAAGCCCACTTAGGCAAGTTACGAATTTTGCTTTCATCTGTACGTGCGCAATCCACAAGGGTAAAAATACTAAATCCAATTAGAAGAGCTGTAATAAGGAAGTAGGTCATGGCTTAATCATGACAGATTTCTCTAGCTTGCAATTTTTTGGTTGTGTATTAAGGCCGTAGAATAAATGTTCTGGTTTAGCCCCCTCCCGCCTTTGGGAGTTGGGGCCAACTGACGTTTGCCTGAAAGGAGTAAACGATGCGTGGATTACTTGCGCTCATGTCGCAGCGTCCAAGCCTTATTGGCGCGATTTCGGAAAACTCCACCTGTGTTGCGCCAGCGCCGAGCTATGCATTTTTGATAGCAATCCGCGCACAAAATCATCCAATATTAGTAATTACAAGCTCAAGCCGAAGCGCCGAGGATCTAGCTAATGAACTTCGAGAATTGCACGCAAATGTTTTGGATTTTCCGGCTTGGGAAACTTTGCCGCACGAGCGCTTAAGTCCGCGAAGTGACACGGTTGCGCAGCGAATCAGAACGCTTTATGAATTAAATAAACCAAATCAATCTCACCCGATTGTTGTTACACCAGTGCGCGGCGCAATTCATCGCATAATTGCCGAACTAGGTACGACAGATTTGATCAGTTTAGAAATCGGCAGCGAACGCAGTCTCGATGAACTCGTTCGAGATTTATCATCCCTTGCCTATATTCGCACCGACTTAGTTGAATGCCGTGGCGAATTTGCGGTGCGTGGTGGAATTGTTGATCTTTTTCTACCACTTAGTGATTATCCGGTTCGTATTGATTTCTTTGGCGATGAGATTGAAGATTTAAGTTATTTTGAAGTTGCGGATCAAAGAACTCTTAGACCGGTTATTGGAACAATCGAAGTTTATCCTTGCCGCGAATTTTTATTAAATCAGGCGGTCAAAGCGCGCGCTTTGGAAGCACAGAATGAATTTCCACAAGCGAGAGAAATGTTGCACAAGATTTCCCAAGGAATTGTTTTTGAAGGAATGGAATCGCTAATTCCGCTTTTAATTGAAAAGACGCAAACTCTTTTTCAACGAATGCCGGCAGAGGCGGAAGTTATTTTCATAGATGGCGAGCGAATTAAATCTCGCGCCGCAGATTTATTAGCCACTAATGCAGAATTTCTCGCGGCTTCGTGGTCAAGCGCTGCCTATGGCGGCGTAGCACCATTACATGATGGCGCCGGCACATATATGTCGTGGGATGAATTAAAAACCGAAATGGAAAGCAACTCTATGCAACAAAGATCGCTCGACCCATTCGGTAGCGACTTAGCGCAGGACACAACTTTTTTGGATTTTTTGGCAATCGATCCTATGCGAGGAGATGCCGATAGAGCAGTTGCCCAATTACGAAGTGCAATTGAGAGAAATGCAATAGTAATTTTTGCCACGCATGGACACGGAATGTTAGAACGGTACGCTGGAATTTTTCGAAGTGCAGATTTACCAGTTCAAATCGTAGAAAAGTTAAGTGAGCAACCAAAGCGCGGTGTAATTTACTTAACCACAAGTGTTATCGCGCACGGTTTTGCATCCCTTGATGAACATATCTACTTTGTAACTGAACGGGATTTAACTGGTAGCAAAGGCAGCGTTAAAGATAGCGGAAGGCTTCCATCAAAGCGAAAGCAAGCAATTGATCCATTAGAACTACGCGCAGGAGATTTTATCGTTCATGAGCAGCATGGAATCGGTCGCTACATCGAATTGTTAGAACGCACAACAAATGGCGTTACCCGCGAATATTTAGTAATCGAATACGCATCTGCTAAACGCGGACAACCAAGAGATTGTGTATTTGTTCCCACAGATTCACTAGAGCAAGTCAGTAAATATGCCGGCGGAGAAGCACCGACTGTGCACCGCATCGGCAGCGGTGAATGGCAGAAGGCAAAAGGGCGTGCGCGAAAAGCGGTACGACAAATTGCTGGTGAATTAATTCGACTCTATGCCGCGCGCACTAGTTTGCCGGGTTTTGCTTTCTCACCAGATACTCCATGGCAACGCGAACTAGAGGATTCATTTTCTTATATCGAAACTCCAGATCAACTTTCAACGATTAATGATGTTAAAGCCGATATGGAACGCCCATATCCTATGGATCGAATTATTTGCGGGGATGTTGGATATGGGAAAACAGAGATAGCCATTCGCGCGGCTTTTAAAGCGGTCCAAGATGGCAAACAAGTTGCAGTTTTAGTTCCAACCACTCTCCTTGTACAACAACACACTAAAACTTTTGCCGAAAGGTATGCTGGGTTTCCGATTAAAGTTGCTGGGTTATCGCGATTTAATTCAGCCAAAGAGAGTAAAGAAATTCTGCAGGACTTGTCCGCGGGTTCAGTAGATATTGTAATTGGAACACATCGCGTCCTTTCCAATGATGTGCAGTTTAGAGATTTAGGGCTAGTTATCGTTGATGAAGAGCAGCGTTTTGGTGTTGAGCAGAAAGAATCACTCAAGAAATTGCGGACAACTGTTGATGTATTAGCGATGTCAGCAACTCCAATTCCACGAACGCTAGAAATGGCAGTTACTGGAATTCGCGAAATGTCTACGATTACGACTCCGCCGGAAGAGCGTCATCCAATTTTGACATATGTAGGTCCGCGCGAAGATGGCCAGATAACTGCAGCAATTCATCGCGAATTATTGCGTGATGGCCAGATTTTCTATATTCATAATCGCGTTGAATCAATTGAGCGAGCAGCATCACATTTACAGGAACTAGTTCCCGAAGCAAGAATTCGGATTGCTCATGGCCAGATGAGCGAGGTGGCTCTTGAAGATGTAATCCTTGCATTCTGGAATCGCGACTTTGATGTTCTCGTGTGCACTACAATTGTTGAAAGTGGTTTAGATATTGCAAATGCAAATACTTTAATTGTTGAACGTGCAGATAATTTTGGACTTTCGCAACTTCACCAACTAAGAGGAAGAGTTGGCCGCGGGCGCGAACGTGCCTATGCATATTTCTTATATCCGCCAGACCAACCACTTTCTGAATTAGCCCATGATCGCTTGACAACAATTGCAGCAAATACCGATTTAGGTTCGGGTATGCGCATTGCGTTAAAAGATTTAGAAATAAGAGGCGCTGGTAACTTACTTGGGGGAGAACAATCTGGACACATTGCCGATGTTGGATTTGATTTATATATGCGCATGGTTGGAGAAGCGGTCCAAGATTACAAAACTGGCTTTCTTGAAACTCAAGAGAAGTTTGCTGAATGCAAAGTAGAACTTCCAATCAATGCCCATCTCTCAAGTACTTACGTAACTGGCGAACGGTTGCGACTAGATTTATATCGACGCCTGGCTGATGTGCGAACTGGTGATGATGTGGAATCTATTCGGGCCGAGTTAATTGATCGATTTGGTGAATTACCAACTCAGGCTGATGCCCTACTTGGGATTGCCGAGTTACGCTCTATTGCCAAAGCGGCTAAATTAACTGAAGTTGTATTGCAGGGGAAATTTTTGAGATTAGCACCGCTATTTTTGCCAGAGTCTCGTCAGCTACGTTTGTCACGTATCTATCCACAATCGCTCTATAAGGCCGCTACCGGAACTGTTCTCGTTGCACTTCCTCAAAAGTCTGCGTGGAATCCGTCTGAAAGTGGTGCTCTAATGGTGGATACTTCTCTTCTGGCATGGGTAATCGAGGCCGTACACCAACTAAGCGCCCCAGCGAAAGCGAGTTCATAGTGAAGAAGATTCTTGTTTCAGTGGCAGTAGTAAGCACACTGCTTTTATCAGGCTGTTCTCAAGTAGGAGCGGCAGCAAGCGTTGGTAGTACAAAAATAACTCAAGCAACAGTGCAGGGCAGTATTGATTCAATCCTTGCTGAGCGTTCAAAAGTTGATATTACGCAGATGCAAGTTGAAATCGGCGAAGCGCTTAATCGTAGCCAAATGCGTTTTCACTTGTTATCTCGCTTGCTATTAGAAGTCGGGACAGAGTTGAAATTAAGCGTTACAAAAGCTGAAATTGATACCCGCCGTGCAAGTATTCTCGAGCAAATTGGCGGTGTAGAAAAACTTCCCGAAGCACTTGTTGCTGCTCAAATTTCTCCACTTGACTTAGATGCTTATCTAGAAGCGATTATTTTGTCAGGCAAAATAAGCCAGACTGTAGCTGCTAGTGGTGTGGCAGAAGCAGATGTAGCTGGCGAGATTCAGAAACTAATTATTGCCAAAGCAAAACAACTAAAAGTTACAGTGAACCCACGTTATGGAAAATGGAATCAAACAACTGGTGATGTAGTCGCTGCAGATTCCGCTGGAACAGCAGTAACACCTGCCCCATCTAAATAATTTTTTTAACTATGAGTGAATCGTACCTGCAACGCTTAGTTGAGGTAATGAATCAACTTCGTTCACCTGGCGGTTGCCCATGGGATGGCGAACAAACTCATGAATCTTTAGTTAAGTATTTACTTGAAGAATCCTATGAATTTGTCGATTCATTAAATAATAATGACCGTGCCGGAATGCGAGAAGAATTAGCCGATGTGCTGCTACAGGTTTATTTTCATGCACGAATAGCCCAAGAGCACCCAACTGACCCATTTACTATTGAAGATGTTGCGCAATCGATTACAGAGAAGTTAATTAGAAGGCATCCACATGTTTTTGGTGATGTAAAAGTATCTGGCAGTCAAGAAGTTCTCGCAAACTGGGAAGCGATTAAAGCAAAAGAAAAAGGGCGCACATCGGCTCTTGCAGGAATTGCAATGGCTCAACCAGCGCTACCCCTTATTGAAAAACTTCTGTATCGCGCCGATAAATATGGCGTAGTAGTTAGCGTTCCGAATGAAGTTGATTTCAATTCACCAGCAGATGAAAGCGCCGTCGGTAGAGCTTTATTAGCAGTTATTGCTTGGGCCCACGCAAACGGTATCGATGCCGAAAGCGCGCTACGTAAAGAGGCGAGTGATTTGCGTCAACAAATATCATCGATTGAGTCGCGGTAGGATTAGCTCTAAATTCTTTATCGAAATTCTTTGAGGAGATTAATTAAGTGGCAATTATAAAGGCTCTGATAGCACGCGAAATTCTTGACTCCCGTGGAAATCCAACGGTTGAAGTCGACATCGAATTAAGCGATGGAACCAAATCGCGCGCTGCAGTTCCAAGCGGAGCGTCAACTGGTGCTTTTGAAGCATCAGAACTTCGTGATGGCGGTGCGCGATATGGCGGCAAGGGTGTTTTAAATGCAGTTGCCTTTATCAATGGCGAAATATCTAAAAAAGTTTTAGGTCTTGATTCAAAAGAGCAACGCAAAATTGACCAAATAATGATCGATTTAGATGGAACACCGAATAAATCCCGCCTTGGCGCAAACGCAATTTTAGGTGTTTCGCTTGCTACAGCTAAAGCATCTGCAGTTAGTTCAAACCAATCACTCTTTCGCTATTTGGGCGGGGCAGATGCAAATATTTTGCCTGTGCCAATGATGAATATTTTAAATGGCGGAGTCCATGCAGATACAAATGTAGATATTCAAGAATTTATGGTGGCGCCAATCGGTGCTCCAACTTTTAGTGAATCACTTCGATGGGGCGCAGAGATTTATCACGCGCTAAAATCAGTGCTCAAGAAACGTGGTTTAGTGACAAGTGTTGGTGATGAAGGTGGTTTTGCTCCAAATCTTGGGAGCAACAGGGCGGCGCTGGATCTTATTCTGGATGCAATTAATTTAACTGGTCTAAAGCCTGGCCACGATGTTGCACTTGCCATGGATGTTGCTGCAACCGAATTCCATGAAAATGGAAAATACAATTTCGAAGGCGCCCTTAAGTCATCTGATCAAATGATCTCTTACTACAAGGAGTTAGTAGATTCCTACCCCCTCATTTCAATTGAAGACCCACTTAATGAAGAAGATTGGGCTGGCTGGGCGCAGATGACAGCGATTCTTGGAGACAGAGTTCAAATTGTGGGGGATGATTTATTTGTGACTAATCCAATTCGCCTTGAACGAGGTATCAAAACACACACAGCAAATGCTTTATTAGTTAAGGTCAATCAAATTGGGACTCTCACCGAAACACTTGATGCAGTTGAAATGGCGCACTGCGCAGATTACCGAACCATGCTCAGCCATCGTTCTGGCGAAACCGAAGATACAACTATTGCCGATTTAGCCGTTGCCACAAATTGTGGGCAAATTAAAACAGGAGCACCTGCTCGCAGCGAACGTGTTGCCAAATACAACCAACTGCTTCGCATTGAAGAAGAACTCTCTATCAGTGCGCAATATGCAGGTCGCGGCGCCTTCCCAAGATTTAAAGCGTAGTAAAGAATAAAGAAAATGGCTCGTCGGCCTCTTAATTTTAACCGTCAACGAGGTTCAGGTCGCTCACTTACGTTATTCATAATTCTCTTTGCTTTAGCACTTACTATCGCTCCACCGGTTAAACATTATTTCACTCAACGAGCACAGATTAATTCGTTGCGCTCGCAATTAGATGCAAACGATCAAGCGTTAAGAGAGGCTCGAAAAGAACTTTTACTCTGGCAAGATCCTGAATATATAAAGTCACAGGCGCGCGAAAGATTGCACTTTGTTCTACCAGGAGAGCGTCAGTACATAGTTACCGAATCTGGAAATCAAGGAAACTCAACTGATGGCACACAAGTTGCAAAGAACATTCCAGTTGGTCAGCCTTGGTATACGCGCTTGGTTGCATCAATTACTGAAGCTGGAAATCCGTGAGTTTTAAATGAAAGAAGTATCACGGCAAGATTTAGAAGCAATCGAAAATCAATTAGGTCGCACACCAAGGAATGTGCATGCAATTGCTTATCGTTGCCCTTGCGGTAAACCTAGCGTCGTTGAAACCAATCCGCGATTAACCGATGGAACGCCCTTCCCAACCTTCTTCTATGTAACATGTACTCGTTTAACGGCTGCGATTTCAACTCTTGAAACAACTGGATTGATGGGTGATATGAATGATCGTCTTGCAATTGATCCAGAACTAGCAGGCGCATACGCCGCCGCCCATGATGATTACTTGGCCGCGCGCGCCGTACTTGGAATTGACGTTCCAGAAATTACCGAAATTAGTGCAGGCGGCATGCCCGATCGCGTTAAGTGTTTGCATTCACTCATCGCGCACTCGTTAGCTGCTGGTCCAGATGTAAATCCTCTTGGGGATGAAGCATTAGCGAAATTGCCAAAATGGTGGATTGGTAATCCATGCGAGTAGCAGCTATTGATTGCGGAACAAATTCCATTCGCTTATTAATCGCCGATATTGATGGCAAAAACTTTCGCGAAGTTATGCGCACTATGGAAATTGTTCGCCTTGGACAAGGAGTTGATCAAAGCGGAGAATTTCACCCTGATGCAATCGCACGCACATTAAGTGCAGTCGATAAATTTGGAGTAGAGATTGCTAAACGCGGAGTTGAAAAGATTCGATTCTGTGCAACTAGTGCAACTCGCGATGCAACTAATCGCAATATTTTTATCGATGGCGTCAAATCACGGTTAGGAATTACCCCTGAAGTTATATCAGGTGATGAAGAAGCCGCACTATCTTTTGTTGGTGCGATTGGCGATTTACCAGAGAGTAATGGCCCGTTTTTAGTTGTAGATATTGGGGGTGGCTCTACCGAATTTGTTTTCGGTGATAATAAAGTTATTGCTTCAAAGAGCGTAAATATCGGATGTGTTCGCATGAGCGAGCGTCACTTTAAGCACGATCCGGCGAGCATCGATGAGATAGAAGCGGCTCGCAAAGATATCCAAGGCTCAATAACTATTGCCTCGGCAACGGTTCCAATTAAGGATGCAAAAACTCTTATTGCAGTTGCTGGTACTGCAACAACGGTTGCTGCCGCTGCACTTGGTCTTAGTGAATATGATCGCTACGCGATTCATTTATCTCGTATTTCGGCGAAAAGAGCGCACGAGATTTCAAATATGTTCTTATCGGATACTCGTGAAAAACGTTTAGCCTATGGTTATATGCATCCGGGTCGCGCAGATGTAATTACTGCTGGAGCTTTAGTTTTATCCGAAATCATGAAAGCAACTGGTGCGGCAGAATTTGTTGCTTCCGAGAGCGATATTCTCGATGGAATTGCCAAGAAACTTAGTTTGTGAAAGTGAATTGAAAAGCAATGACGATTCCAGAAGATAGATCAGTCTTTGATTTAATTGCGCCGAAACCAGATTCAGTGCTGCGCTATGGAGATTTACCTGATCAATGCATAGATATTTATTTAACAGAGAAGCCAAGTGCTCCAATGATAATTCTGATACATGGTGGCTATTGGCGTAGCCAATACGATCGTATTCACTTAAGACCATTGGCCGCCGCTCTTGCAAGTAATGGTTGGCAAGTTGCATTAGTTGAATATCGTCGAATTGCTGGTGACCCCGATGCGATGGTTAGTGATATTAAAACTGCAATTGAATTTGTAATGGCTTCCGATGCCACTAGACCCATAATTCTTATGGGGCATTCTGCGGGTGGACATTTAGCGTTATGGGCGGCTTCAGTAATTTCTAAATTAAAGTCTGTGATTTCACTTGCGCCAATTGCTGATTTAGCCACAGGTGAAAAGTTAAACTTAGACTCTGGCGCGGTTGCATCTTTCTTAGGAAAGAGCGCATCTTTGCGCACTGATTTAGATCCAATTTTAATTAGCACCCAGGCAATTCCAATTACTCTTATTCATGGCGACGCCGATTTACATGTGCCAATAGAACTATCTCGAGGGTATGTGAAATCTAAAATATTAAAGGGCGAGATTGTAAATCTCATTGAACTGGCAGGAATTGGCCATTTTGAATTAATAGATCCAAGGAGTTCGGTCTGGCCGGTAATTTTAGAAGAACTAGCTAAAGTTGAGAGCTAGGTGCCATGGCTGATTTTAGGAAATTTAATTCTCTACCGCTAGAGTTGCCATTTCATTGCGCCCCTGTAGCCCAATGGCAGAGGCAGAGGACTTAAAATCCTCCAAGTGTGGGTTCGACCCCCACCGGGGGCACCAAGCAATGTCGTTTATAGGCGCGTTTTTCCTCTAAATCTTTAGGAGTTAGAAACTCATCTTGGTGGCTAGCCATGAAAAAGGCAATCTCAAATTCCGCAATCGAGCCCTGAATAAACTAATCCTTATATCAAGTCCCGCAATTGATGGGAATAATCTTGCGAGATTGAGTTTTATTTGCATATTGCTTCTTACCCGCAATTATTGCGGATGCGTATGCAATTCCTAAATAGTTGGTTTTCTTGTCATTTTTGCAAAGAGCCGAGGTGCCGTAATTCAAAACTGTTCTACCATTTGATTTAGGGTCTGCGGGATTTGTAGTACTTTGCGCGACGAGTCGATTTCCGAAGAAAGTAGTCTTATAGATTTTGACGGTAAGTTGAACTCGAGTTTGCAAAACGTTGCAAATAGATCGCACGTTAACTTTGACTTCTTTCTTTCCCCGATATTCTGAGGCATATGTCGAAATATGTGGATCGTCAATTTCGATGCGGCAAGATGCTTTTAATTCCTTGGAATTCAACAGGGAAGCTTCAGAAGTTAAATTGGTAATTAAAGTGAAAACAAGAATCAGCGCGCATTGCGAAATTACACGACTGGGTAAGTTATTTTTTGAATTTTGCATCCTTTAGGATTGCGCAAGACGAGTAACCCTGTAATTGTTTATCCACAGCTATAAAGTGAGCGCTTCTTTTGATCAAAATTTTTCAAGCTACTTGTATTCGGACCAACCCCTAGCAATGCCTCGAGCGCCTTCTGGTTCTCTAATTTCACCAGCAATTTGTTCCTTAAAGTGGACATCCTCCGTTTCTCGTCGTAGTTCCAGCTTTTGGCTTTCCTCTTCAAAAAGGGCTTCGAACTCTTCCTCGTTATCGAATACATCCAATATGAACCACCGAAAGTGATTAGTTTCTGGGTCAAAGCGGTGGTGGCGAACGGCATAACGAGTAATGGTCTCGTCGTTAATACTTGCTTTTGCCATTGCTCGCCTCCGATCTTTTGCTTATCCCGGTTAATTCAGAATAGCCGAGCGGTGGTAGATCTAGGCAATCCCCACCGGGGGCACGTTATTAATGTGCGGTAGGTAATGTCATGACGAAACGGTCGCAAATCTCCAGTGCTAGAGTTTCGGCGTGACATTACCTACCGCCGGCGCCCGTTTTAAGAAGGCGCTCTCCGAAGAATCCCCATTACAAGTAATTGGCACCATAAATGCCAACCATGCACTTCTCGCGAAGTGTGCCGGGTATAAAGCCATATATCTTTCTGGGGGAGGGGTTGCTGCGGGATCTCTCGGAGTTCCAGACCTGGGTATCAGCGGGTTGGAGGATGTTCTTATAGATATTCGCCGGATCACCGATGTCTGCGACCTACCTTTATTGGTTGATATCGATACTGGTTTTGGTTCATCGGCCTTTAACATTGCTCGAACAGTCCGCTCTGTAATTAAAGCAGGAGCTGGTGCGCTACACATCGAAGACCAAGCGGGCGCAAAGCGATGTGGTCATCGCCCAAACAAGGAACTAGTTAGCAAAGATGAGATGGTTGATCGAATCAAAGCAGCCGTTGACGCACGGACGGATCCAGATTTCACAATTATGGCTCGCACGGATTCATTGGCGGTTGAAGGACTCAGCGCTGCTATTGATCGCGCTGGCGCGTTCATTGAAGCCGGTGCTGACGCGCTATTTCCTGAAGCCATTCGTGATCTCGAAACGTATAAGAAATTTACTGACGCATTCGATGTTCCTATTTTGGCAAACATCACAGAATTTGGAATGACTCCACTCTTTACCGTCGACGAACTTGCAAGTGTGGGTGTTGGAATTGTTCTCTACCCTCTCTCTGCATTTCGTGCCATGAATAAAGCAGCGGAAGCTGTCTACGAGGCGATCCGGAAAGAGGGAACACAGAAATCGGTCATCGACCTTATGCAGACACGCGAAGAGCTTTACCAGCGGATTAATTACTATGAGTATGAAAACGCTCTAGATAGTTATTTGAAAGATGGAGATAAGAATTAATGAGTGAGAATACAATTCCAGAGTTCAAGCCTAAGAAATCCGTTGCACTTTCGGGAGTAACTGCAGGAAATACGGCACTATGTTCAGTTGGCCGTTCGGGAAATGATTTGCATTATCGCGGATATGACATCGCGGACCTCGCTGCTCAATGTGAATTTGAAGAAGTCGCCCACTTATTAATTCATGGAAAACTGCCGACCGTTTCCGAACTTGCAGCCTATAAGAGAAAGCTTCAATCATTGCGTGGCTTACCTGCACATCTAAAGGCTGTACTTGAAGAGCTTCCTGCTTCAGCTCATCCGATGGACATAATGCGCACCGGCGTATCGGTACTTGGTTGTCTCGATCCTGAAGGCCTTGATCACGCAGGTGATGCGGCTCGTGAGATAGCCGATCGATTAATTGCGTGCCTATCTTCGATGCTTTTGTATTGGTATCACTTCTCCACGAATGGAAAGCGAATCGAAGTTGAAACTGACGATGACTCCATTGGTGGCCACTTCCTTCACCTCCTTCATGGCTCAAAACAGAGCGCCCTCTGGGAAAAAGCGATGCACACCTCGCTAATCCTGTATGCGGAACACGAGTTCAATGCCTCAACATTTGCTGGACGTGTTATTGCCGGAACTGGTTCGGATATTTTCTCTGCAATTACGGGAGCAATTGGCGCGCTTCGTGGTCCAAAGCACGGTGGAGCTAATGAAGTGGCTTTAGAAATTCAGCGGCGCTATGCCTCACCCGATGAAGCCGAGCAAGATATTCGTGCTCGGGTAGAGCGTAAAGAAGTCGTAATCGGCTTTGGTCACCCTGTCTATACGATTTCGGATCCGCGCAATGAAATTATTAAGGCGGTAGCTAGAGAAGTTTCTACCGCTGCTGGTGATATGAAACTTTTTGATGTGGCTGAAAGAATTGAATCAGTCATGTGGGATGCCAAGAAAATGTTTCCAAATCTTGATTGGTTCTCGGCTGACGCATACGAAAAAATGGGGATTCCAATTCTTTTCTTCACGCCTATTTTCGTTATCGCACGAACAACTGGATGGTCAGCTCACGTTATTGAGCAGCGCATAGATAATAAAATAATTCGCCCAAGTGCAAATTACACAGGCCCTGAAGATCTTGAATTAATTCCCATCCAAAACCGTTAATCAATCGCCACTCTGACAATAAGGAATCCTCGAAACTATGTCTTCTTACATCACAAAAGTTAATCAGGAATACGATCCAGAGATAAAGGCGATTGTTGATTACGTCTTGGATTATCAAATCTCATCAGATGTTGCGTATGAAACTGCATGGAATTGTTTTCTCGATACTTTGGGATGCGGTTTAGAGGCACTCGAATATCGAGAGTGCCGCAAACTGCTAGGGCCCGTTGTTGCTGGAGTAAGCGTTACCAACGGTGTTCGAGTTCCCGGAACAAATTATGAACTTGATCCAGTACAGGGCGCATTCAATATTGGCGCAATGATCCGTTGGCTAGATTTCAACGACACATGGCTCGCTGCAGAATGGGGGCATCCTTCAGATAACCTAGGAGGAATTCTTGCCACGGCTGATTATCTGTCTCGCCTTTGCGTTTCTAATGGTGGAGAGCCATTGAGCGTTAAAGATGTGCTGACAGGGATGATCAAGGCGCACGAGATTCAAGGCTGCATTGCGCTAGAAAATTCATTTAATAAAGTAGGCATGGATCACGTTGTTTTGGTCAAGGTTGCATCGACTGCAGTTGTTGCTCAGATGATGGGCCTCTCACGGGAGCAAACCCTCGCCGCAGTTTCATTAGCATGGGTTGATGGACAATCACTGCGTACTTATCGTCACTATCCCAATGCAGGTTCTCGCAAATCATGGGCAGCAGGAGATGCAACTTCGCGTGCAGTTCGCCTAGCTCTTATTGCCAAAACCGGTGAAATGGGTTACCCATCAGCACTTTCGGCAAAAACATGGGGATTTTATGATGCCTCCTTCCGCGGAAATACTTTTAAATTCCAGCGCGCTTATGGCTCTTACGTTATGGAAAATGTACTGTTCAAGATTTCTTTTCCGGCAGAATTCCATTCGCAAACAGGTGTTGAAGCTGCGATAATTATCTATAGGAAGATGGCTGAACTTGGTAAAACTTCTGACGATATTAAAAGCGTTTCCATTCGAACCCACGAGGCATGCATTCGAATCATTGATAAGCAGGGCCCGTTGAATAACCCCGCTGATCGCGATCACTGCATTCAGTATATGGTGGCACTGCCGTTGATTCATGGTCGATTAACTGCTCGCGACTATGAGGATGATGTCGCAAGTGATCCCCGAATTGATGCCTTGCGTGAGAAAATTACTTGCGTTGAAGATAATTCATTTACTTCGGATTACCACGACCCGGAACGACGTTCAATTGCAAATGCACTGACCGTTGAATTCACCGATGGAACAAAATTGGATGAAGTGGTTGTCGAATACCCTGTTGGCCATGCACGTCGCAGAGCCGAAGCAATTCCATTGCTACATGCAAAATTTAGAACTAACTTGGCTCGTATCTTTAGCCAAGAACAACAAGAGGCGATTTTAAAGGTCTCATTGAATCGCGCAGAACTCGAGAAGATGTCAGTAATTGATTATATGGATTTGTATGTCAACGCGGGGTACAAGCCAAATCTCTAATTACTATTTCTTGGCAAGGTTAAGTACATAATTCATTGCTGGCCCTGCCAGTTTGTCGTGAATCTTAAAAAAGGTATCGGTTGCGGCGAAGCCTGCCCAAGACTTAGGGAGAAACTCTTTAGGTAGACCGGGATCAAAATATGGTGCATGACGCCAGTTTGTAAGAATCATGGTGTAATCATGGAAAGCGCGTTGCGGATCGGGGATCGATTGGCAGCAATCAAGTAATCATGTAATAAGAAAAGCCGGTATAGATAAAATCTACACCGGCTTTTTATTTCTCAATTCTTATTTACGAAATTTCTTAAAATCAGGCAGCCTCTTCTCAGCGAATGCTTTTCCACCCTCTTTAGATTCATCAGTCTGTGTATACAGATCTAAAACATCAAAGGCTAAGGATTGAATGCCGACGATGTGATCGGTATCGGCATTGAAGGAGTGTTTAAGTGCTTTAAGCGCTGTCGGTGATAGGTCGCACACTTTAAGTGCCCACTCCATCGATGCAGCTAATAGTTGATCTGGTTCAACTATTTTATTTACTAATCCCCAGCGTTCTGCTGTCTCTGCATCGTATTGCTCACAAAGAAACCAGATCTGGCGGGCGCGCTTCTCTCCAACAACGCGCGCTAGGTAGGCGGTGCCGAATCCTGCATCAAATGAACCCACGCGAGGGCCAACCTGCCCGAATTTTGCGGTGGTAGAGGCGATGGAAAGATCGCAGAGTACATGGAGCACATGTCCACCACCGATCGCGAACCCATTGACTGCTGCTATTACAGGCTTTGGAATTGAGCGAATCAGTTTATGTAAAGACTCAATTTCAAACATCCCAGTTTCGGTCTCACCGTAATTGCCCTTTTCGGCTCGCTCTTTTTGATCACCTCCGGTGCAAAATGCTTTTTCCCCAGCTCCAGTCAAAATCACTGCACCTACTGTGGGATCTACCCACGCGCTCTTAAAGGCTGATAGAAGTTCATCTACCGTCCGACCACGCAAGGCGTTGTAGCGATCTGGGCGATTAATTGTTACGACGGCAACACTTTGGTCGAGAGCGTAGGTGATGTCGGTGAATTCAATGCGTGGAATCATAGGAATACCTTATCTTTCTTCAACATTATTACCCTTCAACTTTTATTGCCATGGCAACACCTAAACCAACTCCAATGCAGGCAGTGGCAATGCCAATGCCGCCTCCTTGGCGCTTGAGCTCTCGGGCGGTATCGATAATTATGCGTGAAGCAGATGCTCCAACGGGATGGCCTAGCGCAATTGCTCCATCGTTGATATTTACCGTCTCGACGCTTATTTCTGGCATTTTATGCAGCACGGCTAATACCATCGAAGAAAAGGCTTCATTGATCTCCCATATTTTTATATCGGCAACAGTTAAATCAAGTTTATTTAATAACTTTTGAATAGCAGTTACCGGTGCCAGCGAGAATAAATCCGGCTCGGTTGCAACAACTTGAGCTCCAAGGATTGTGCCGATTGGAGCAAGACCCATGGTAGGTTCAACTAATGGCACCAATGAGGGTAGTTATCGCTAAACTAGGACTTGACGGGCATGACCGCGGGGCTAAAATTATTGCTCGCGTTCTTCGGGATGCGGGCTTAGTTCGGGCCAAAGCGCCAGATCTGGCAAATTCTCCCGAGCAAAATTATCTTGGTATCCCGACTTAAGCACGATGAGATGGTACTCGCAGTTCGACCCCCACTGGGGCACTTTATTAATGTGCGGTAAATGCATTCCCTTTCAATGGGCCAGCACTAGAGTTCGTATCAGGCGTTGTGGCTAACCCTCGGCGATGGTCGGGAGCTCTTTCCTTGCATTGGGACAGCACCCTTTTGGACAGAAGTCAGACCATGGACCCAGCGCCGAGAGGGCTTTCTTTTCTGCTCCTCCCACTCTCTCCGCCACCAAGTCTACGATTCCTGCAATGAAATTCTTGGCAACACCTGGCGTTGAAACCCTTATGAATCTCAGTCCATGGTTTGCGGCGATCTCTTTCGCTTCATGGTCCAGATCCCAGATAACTTCAACGTGATCACTTGTGAAGCCAATCGGCACAATCACAATAGCCTTCTTGCCGCAACCGGCCGAGAGTTCTATGGCGTGACCAATATCAGGTTCCAACCATGGCGTGGTCGGTGATCCACTTCGTGATTGAAAGGCCAGCGACCAAGCAGGTAACACATGTTCTAAGGCCTTGTGCACATTTTCCATCACACATGTGGCAGCAGTATTGTGTTGATCTACGTAAGCTCCATTATGAAATTCCAGGCGTCGATTCGGCGGACCTGATGATTCGGCCATTGAGGTTGGAATGGAGTGAGCAGTAAAGAAGATTTCTATGTCGCTCGCCAAAAATCCTTCAGAGAGTAGCGCTCGAATCGCTGATGCTAAGCCGCGACTGAACGGCTCAATAAATCCAGGGTGATCGAAGTAGTGTCTAATTTTATGAATTTCCAACTTGCCACTTAATTCAGTTTCGATCAGCGCTTGGGCAAGATTTTCCCGATATTGGCGGCAACCAGAGTAAGACGAGTAGGCGCTGGTAACCAGTGACAAAATCTTTCGATGTCCATCGGCATATATTTGCGTTAGGACTTCAGGGTAGAAAGGAGGTGAATTTCGATTGCCTAAATAAACAGGTAATTCAATCCCACGTTCTGCTAAAGAGCTCTGGATCTCACTACGCAAGCTCCGATTTTGAGCGCTTATTGGACTGACTCCACCTAAAGCGAAATAATGGCGAGAGACCTCTTCTAACCGTTCAGGGGGGACACCCCGCCCCGCGGTTATCCGTTCAAGGAAGGGCATAACCCCTTCTGGGGATTCTGGGCCACCGAAAGAGGTTAAAAGGATGGCTTCGTAAGTCACGAGAATAGCGCCGCTAATTCATTGGGATTGATCCGGTGGCCGGTATAGAAAGGAATCTCAACTCGAACATGTTTTCTTGCCTGTGATGATCGCAACTGGCGCATCATGTCAACGATCTCATGAAGTTCATCGGACTCTAACGCCAGCAACCACTCGTAGTCGCCCAAAGCAAACGAGGAAACGGTATTACTGATAATTCCCGAATAATCTCGACCCATCGCACCGTGTTCAATCAGCATGCTGCGGCGCTCCTCTTCGGGGAGTAAATACCAATCGTAGGATCGCACAAAGGGATAAACACAGAGCCACTCTTTCGGCGCTGCTCCAGTCATAAATGCGGGCACGTGTCCCTTGTTAAATTCAGCCGGTCGATGTAGACCCATCGCAGACCATACCGCCGTTGAGGATTCTCCGAACTGCGTATGTCGGAATTTATGCAAAGCGCTCTGAACCTCTTCGGCTTTGGCAGCATGAATCCAAGTTACGAAATCAGCATCGGCGCGCAGTGCGCTCACATCGTAAATTCCCCGGACCACGATGCCAGATTTCTCGTATTCCGAAAGCAGGTCAACGAATTCTGCTGCTGCGGTATCGGCTTCCGAAACTCGCTTATTAATATGAAAAGCGGTCCATGTTGTATAACGAATAGTTTCGTTGATTTCTTTAGCTTTTACTCGCGTTAGCTCTTCACTCATGAGATGGATAATATAGCAATTTGATTTAAGTTCTCTTCATGGTTCTAGCCCATGAACGTAAGAGACTAACTTTGTGATCAGGTCAGGATTAGTATCGGGCAGAACGCCATGTCCAAGATTAAGAATATGCGATGGTGCACTTTTTCCCTCGGAAATAGCTTGATCGGTCGCTCTCTTTAAGCCATCCCAATCTCCGAGCAGCAACTGCGGATCAATATTTCCTTGGAGCGGAACGCTATTCTCGAGAATCTGTGATGCCTCACTTAGGGAAGTCTCACTATCGATGCCCATAACTGTGGCACCAACGGCGCTCATCTCTCGCAAGATAGATTTCGTGCCGACACCAAAATGAATTCGGGCTACAGGTAGATCAGAGATTAGATCCATAACAGTTTTCGTGTGTGGGGCAGCAAAAGTTATATATTCCTGTCTTGATAGGCGACCAGCCCAAGAATCAAATAGTTGTATCGCAGCAGCTCCTGCTTCAACCTGCGCTCGCAAAAAGGACGAGGTAGTTCGAGCACACCAATCAAGAATGTCAGCCCACAATTGTGGATCGCTTTTCATCATACTGCGACAGCTAGGTATCGTCTTTGAAGGATGACCCTCGATGAGGTATGAAGCCAAAGTAAAGGGAGCACCACCGAATCCCAGTAAAGGTATTTCTCCTAATTCATTAACCACCATGCGGACTGCTTGCGTTATTGGTTTCAGATCTTCTGGATCCAGAATTTGTAAACGTTCGAACTCTTTTCTCGATCGAATCGGACTCGGTAGAACCGGACCAACGTTAGCGACAATAGAAAGATCAACTCCTGCAAGTTTGAGCGGAATAACAATGTCGCTGAAGAATACTGCGGCATCGACGCCATGTCTGCGGACTGGTTGCAGCGTTATTTCGCAGGCTAACTCAGGTTGTAAGCATGAATCCAACATTGAAACACCTTCTCGAATTTTTCGATATTCAGGAAGTGACCGTCCAGCTTGTCGCATTAACCAGATGGGAGGCACATCTTGTCGAACACCTGAAAGCGCGCACACAATTTTGGAACCTCTGATTTTTTCAGACACTAACGGATGATCTGTCGGCAAAACCATAAATGAAGTATGCCATAACTATAATAAGATTTAAGAATGACGATTGTACTCATTGGTGCTAACTATCGTGACTTACCATTGAGCGAATTAGAAATTTTGGAAAGAAACGCTGATCGAATTCGACTCGATCTTTTTGACACCAATTTAGGCAACCTTGCAATTGGTGGTGGCGTCGTTCTGACTACATGCAACCGATTTGAAATTTACCTTGATGTGGAGAACGTTGAAGATGCTACTCAACACGCAGTGGAAATTATCGCCAAGCGCTCCGGACTTGACATCGAGTATTGCCGAACGAAGTTACGGATACTGAGTGGGTCGATGGCTTATCAACATTTATTTAAAGTCACCTCGGGACTTGATTCGATGGTTGTTGGCGAATCTGAAATTGCTGGTCAGATTAAAAGAGCGTTAGCAGAAACACAAGAGCAGGGCTACTCCTCACGGATAATAGAGGCGCTTTTTCAACGTGCCGCATCTGTTTCTAAAAAAGTTGCTAGCGAGACTGGCTTGGGAGCAGCTGGAAGGTCGCTGATTACATCAGCGATCGATATTGTTAAAGATTTGCACTTTTCATTGCAAGATAAGCAGATTCTTGTGATTGGCACTGGTGCATATGCGCGAGTTGTTATCTCAGCTTTAGCTCGTGAACAAGTTGGGCAGATTTATGTTTATTCACCAAGCGGGCGAGCCGAGCAATTCAGCAAGACTCACGCTACGACTCCGATTGACGGATGCGATTACTTTTCAATTATCCAAAAAGTGGATCTAGTAGTTGCTTGTAGTGGGACTCATGGGGCGATTGTTAAACTAGAACATGTAAATAATCGGAAAACTGGATTGTTCCCGATTATCGATCTGGCTTTGTCTTCAGATATAGATCCTGCAATCAAGGCGCTAACCAATATTGTCGTTATCAACTTAGCGGAAATTCACCGTAACGCACCTCTTGAACACCACGAAACAATTGCAATTGCGATGAATTTAATTGAGAAAGCAGTAAACGAGTTTCAACAAGATCTGGCGGCGAGAGCTAATGATCCGTTAGTAAGAGCGTTGCGCACCCATGTTAGTGAGATCGTCGAGAAAGAAGTGGCACGGATACGTCGAAGAAGTGGCGATGAAATAGCCGATCAAGTAGGTCTATCTCTCCAATTGGTAACTAAAACCATATTTCACAAACCAACCATTCATGCAAAGAAAACTGCTACAGATGGTGAACAAGATGAATACCAAAAAGCTATCCAAGTTCTTTTTGGGCTTGAGGTAGATATGAGCCAAGGCAATGGCTAGACCAATTCGCTTGGGTACACGTGGCTCGCTCCTTGCCCGAACCCAGTCGGAATTGGTAAAGAGTTGGCTTGATATTTCAGATGGCGTTGAACTGGTTCCTATTAAAACACAGGGTGATGATCTTTCGTTATCGTTGACTAAACTTAATGAACCAGGCGCATTTGTAACCGCGTTAAGAACAGCTCTCTTCAACGGGGAAGTGGACTTCATAGTTCATTCCTATAAGGACTTGCCATCATTGCCGTACCCAGAGCTTGAATTAGCAGCTATTCCAATTCGTGAAGATCCCCGTGATGTACTTATTAGCGCTAAATCAGCGCCGCTGGCAGCTTTGCCAAAAGGTTCTATCGTTGGGACGTCCTCACCCAGAAGAGCGGCGTCGATATTGAAATTGAATCCTGCGGTTGCAGTAATACCAATTCGAGGCAATATTGATTCACGAATAAAGAAGGTCCGACGCGGAGAGTATGCCGCGGCGGTGCTTGCTGCGGCAGGTATTTTGCGAATCGGATATCAGCACGAAATTACAGAATATTTTAGCGTTGAGGAGATGCTGCCAGCACCCGCACAGGGGGCGTTAGCAATCGAGTGTCGAAAAGATGATCTATCAATGATAGAGCGCCTCAGATTGATCGATGATCCGATCGCTAGATTAACTACAACGGCCGAACGTGCAGTGCTACAAGGATTGAACGCCGGATGCGATTTAGCGATTGGCGCTTTTGCCCAATATCAAGATGGAGTTCTCCGGCTTGTTGCGGAGGTTGGTGATTGGCAAACAGGTGAGCAAAAGCGAATTGAGAATTCTCAGATTGTGACTGATATTTCTGATGTTGAATCAGCCGAGGAGCTAGGATTTAATATTGCAAGAGAGTTTATGGTTGATGAATTTACCTTGAGAATACTGCGCCGTGATAATTAAGCCGGTACTTTTGATCCGAGCCAATGGCAATGAGCAGGATGCCAAAGCCTTAGCGGAATTAGGTATAACAGCAGTTATTGATCCATTTTTAGAGATCACCACGAACCCAGATCCAAAGAACGCTTTAAACCTTTATAGCTTTGCGCTCGAGGCTCAGATAGAGACTTGGGTGGTCGCTACATCTCGCAATGGAATCGATTATTGGGCACAAACTATCGGCGAATCGAAACTGAGATCGGTATTTAAAGCCAATAAGAACCTCCGTTTCTGTGCGATTGGAGCCAGCACTCGATCACGACTCCATGAATTAGGCGCAGCAGTTGTGATCATTCCACCGGAGCCAAGCGCCCAATCGTTATTGGATCTTCTCAGTACTAGAAATCCTGCAAAGGCGATAATCCCAACCGGAAATTTAACTTTGAACACACTATCGAGCGGTCTCAAAAAGTTAGGATGGGAGATTATTCAGGCAGAGGTATATCAGAACTCCATAGTAGAGCGGAGACCAACCTCTGTAGCAGGTATTGAAGCGGGAGATTTCGGTGCAATTATTCTTAGATCCCCCAGCGCCGTAAGAGCGTTTTTGCATTTTGTTCCTAAATCTTTAGTTCCATTAATATGCGGTGGCAGAACCACAGCGGCGGAACTTGAAATTGCCTCTTTGACTCCGGCGGAAATTTCTGATCTTTCAGATTCCGACTCATTGGCCAAATTGGCACTTAAGACGCTACAGAAAAAGGAATAAGGAGAACACGATGGAATTGACTCAACGTCCTAGACGATTGCGCGTAAATCAAGCGATGCGCAACTTGGTCAGTGAGAATGTAGTGCAAAAAGAATCTTTAATTCTTCCCCTTTTTGTTCGGGAAGGGCTAACCAATCCAGTATCAATAAAAGGAATGCCTGGCGTTGTTCAACACTCTAGCGAATCTTTAAAGTATGAAATAGATCGAGCGCTAGCGCTAGGCATTGGCGGGGTTATGGTCTTTGCTATTCCAGAGATTCGCGATGAAATGGGTTCAGAGGCTTTGAATCCCGATGGAGTTTTAAATAAGGCGGTTAGAGATATTCGTATCCAAGTTGGAGATAGTTTAATTGTGGTAGCCGATCTTTGCCTCGATGAATTCACCAGCCATGGCCACTGTGGTGTATTGGATCAATTTGGACGAGTAGACAATGACCGAACTCTCGAGATCTATGGCGAAATGGCGGTGCTCTTAGCATCTAATGGTGCGCACATGCTTGGCACGAGCGGGATGATGGATGGTCAAGTAGGTGCAGTAAGAAAAGCGTTGGACAAAGCTTCATTCCAAGATATCTCAATTCTTGCTTACGCGGCAAAGTATGCCTCGGCTTTTTATGGTCCCTTTAGAGAGGCTGTTGAGTCCCAACTACAGGGAGATCGAAAGAGCTATCAGCAGGATCCGTCGAATATTAAAGAATCGTTACGTGAGATTTTATTAGATGTCGAAGAAGGTGCCGACATCATTATGGTTAAACCCGGCATGATGTACTTGGATGTTCTTCACGCTGCCTCTCAAGTAGTCAATATCCCACTTGCTTCTTACATCGTTTCTGGTGAAATGGCTATGGTAGAGGCTGCTGCTGCGCAAGGGCTAGTCGATCGTGAGCGAGCGATACTTGAGATACTGACTTGCCTTCGTCGGGCGGGCGCGCGCGCCATCTGCACTTATTGGGCCCTTGAAGTTGCGCAACTACTAGATAGAAAATAGGAAGAAGATGGAGCAAAATATCGATGGTTCAATATGTTGGCACAGTCGAGCAAAGGCGGTAATTCCGGGCGGCGTTAGTTCCCCAGTCCGATCTTTCTCAGCAGTAGGTGGCAATCCGCGTTACATGGTTCGTGGGGCAGGCAGTCGAGTATTCGATGTAGATGGCAATGAATACATTGACTTAGTTGGCTCTTGGGGTCCGATGATTTTAGGGCATGCTCATCCTGAAGTCGTTCGGCGCGTTATAGAAGTTGCTAGCAATTCATCATCATTTGGTGCGCCAAGTCCTCATGAAGTTGAACTAGCAGAAGAAATCATCCGTCGCGTTAGTGCGGTTGAGAAAGTGCGATTCGTCTCCTCAGGTACAGAGGCGGTGATGACAGCGGTGCGTCTTGCTAGAGCAGCTACTGGTCGCAATCTCATTGTGAAATTTGCGGGTTGCTATCATGGCCACTCCGATGCACTTCTAGTTCAGGCAGGTTCGGGCGTGATAACTCTTGGACTTCCTAATTCACCGGGTGTAACACAAGGACAAACTCAAGACACGGTCGTGCTGCCGTATAACGATGTTGCCGCGCTCGAAGCGCTCTTTGCAGAACGGGGAAGTAAAATCGCTGCAGTTATCACTGAAGCAACGCCTGCAAATATGGGAGTTGTTCCTCCTCTACCTGGATTTAATAAGTTGATTGCTGACCTCTGCCACAAGAATGGTGCGCTTTTTATTCTTGATGAAGTGATGACAGGGTTTCGAATTTCTGCTGGTGGTTGGTGGGAGTCCGTTAGGCAAGAAAATTGGATACCAGACCTCTTCACTTTCGGAAAAGTGATTGGTGGGGGATATCCGCTCGCGGCAGTTGCTGGCAAGGCTGAGATTATGGATCAACTTGCTCCGTTGGGATCCGTTTATCAAGCAGGAACTCTCAGCGGCAACCCAGTTGCTACAACTGCTGGACTCGCAACGCTAAAACTATGTGACAAAGCGTTATACGACAAAATTAATTTGCGAGCCCAACAAGTTGGAGCGGGAATTTCCCAAGTATTTACCGAAGCTGGCATTTCTCATCAATATCAGTTTGCTGGAAATCTTTTTTCCTTCTTTTTCACAGCAAAGCCAGTTCGCTCATATGAAGATGCTAAAAATCAAGATGCTAAAATTTTTGCTAAATTTTTTCACTCCATGTTAAAAAGCGGTGTTTCACTTCCACCCTCTGCCTTTGAGGCATGGTTTGTCAATGGTGCAATGACTGATCTTGATGTCGAGCAGATTATTTGCGCAGCTAAGATCTCGGCGGAATTCGCGCTAGGCTCTTAAACTTTCTACCCATTTGCCAGGTAGCCAGCCAGCCAAAAACAAGGAATAGCGCCGCAAGTAAAGCTGACCACTTGGAGGCTGAGGTCAAAGCTGCGATGCTTGCATCAGCTTCGTTTTTAGTTTTTGGATCTGCCGCTAATTCTGGAATAATCGTTCCAGCGGAATTAACTACATCATGCACCAAGGTCACGCGTTCAGCCTTTGTCAGGTGATTTAAAGTTTCTAACCGATGGCTCAGATTGGATCCAAAGAGTCCAAAGAGGCTACTTCCCAAAATCGCAATACCAAGGGCAAAGCCAAACTGGCGCAAAGCGCTCGAAATTCCTGAGGCTTGGCCTCCCTTTTCAATTGGAATATCCCGTAGTGCTAAATTTGTGACTTGACTCGTTGCCAATCCAATCCCAATTCCGTAAAGAAATAAGCAACCCGCAATGAGAAATACATTAGTTGAAGGGGAAATGAAAATTCCCAGCAAAGCCACCCCTGCTATTTCTAATAAAATTCCAACCTTGAGTGTGGCAAGGGCGCCTTTTCGAGCCGAGAGATATCTACCCACAGAACTTGAACCAAATGCTCCAATTGCCAAGACCAAAAATAGCGTGCCAGTTTTGAAACCAGAGTAACCAAGCACGTTTTGCAACCAATATGGGAGTAAAAATATCAAGCCGTACTCACCGAGGCTTATGATCATTCCGGCAAAGTTGGCATAGCGAAATGAACGAATTCGGAAAATGGAGAGATCTATATAAGTATCTTGACCTGCGCGATCTCTTTTTAACTCTAACCGAATAAATATCAAAAAAGCAGATACCCCAATTAAAAGCGCCATTGGAATGATCGATATTGGTGAAATCCATCCCGATCCCATAAATGTTTCATGGCCGATTGGTTTCCACCAACCGTAGACCCGTCCTTCAGTCAAAGCAAAAATTACCGTTAAACCTGAGATCAAGATAAGGGCTGAGCCCAAGAGGTCGAATTTGCTATTCGAACGACCTTTCTCTTCCCTGACGAAGAAATACACGCCAGCAGCAACTATGAGAATTAAAGGAAGATTTATTCCGAAAGCCCACCGCCACGTAAAAGATGTTATTAACCAACCACCAAGAAATGGCCCAAGGGCAGCGGTACCAGCAATAACTGATCCCCATAATGCGAAAGCTTTTCCTCTGGAAGTACCAGTGAATTGTGAATTAATTATAGATATGGCGCTCGGTAGCATCATGGCCGCTCCTAGGCCTTGGAAAATTCGAGCAACGATGAGTAGATCAGGCGAATTAATCTGCGTCGCAAATAGACAGGCAAAGAAGAAAGTAATTAATCCGACTTCAAATATTTTTCTACGTCCAATTTTATCGGCAAGTTTCCCAAAGATCAGCAAAGTGGATGCAAATACCAGAGTGTAAATCGCTTGGGCCCACTGTGCCTGGATAGAACTCATATTCAAAGCTTTGATCATTGTTGGCATAGCAACGTTGATAATTGTGGAATTCACGATGACCATTCCGACGCCCAAAGATAAGAAAAAGAGGGCCCAACGTTGCGACTTCATTTGACGCAGTTTATTCGGAAAATTCCCAGCTTTTTACCTCCCGCGACGAGTCACATTACTGACTATCTCAGCGCGGTGCATTTACGAAAGTCCATCCATCTCAGCTTGAAATTCATATCCAACGGGTAACCAAACCGTAGGGCAGGTCACTAGCAAACTCTTGTCAAGAGTTTCAAATGCCCCGCTGCCCGACTTTTCTGCCCGCTCGCCCCATTAACGAAACTACCTAGTTCCAATCGTCCTCGTTATCGACCATGGGGTCTAGTTCCACTCCGCTCTAGAATTTATTCACCAGCCTCAATTTTTTACCCTTCTAACGCTAACCTTGATGAATGACATCACTGACGGTATTAGTCGTCGTACTTTTTCTTGTAACAATTCTCGGCGGACCGATTGCACTTGGTTTAAGTTATCTTCCAACGCGCACGGGAGAGTGAATCCTCTGAGAGGATTATTTCATGCCAAAAATATCCCGTTACTCACCCGAGCTGCGTGAACGAGCCGAACGCCCCGAATCGATCACCCGATGCGCGGCCTCAACCTTGTACTCCGTACTGAATCTCCTACGTTGATTAGACATATTGACAACGCCTCTGGCGCTTGTTAGCGTGCCTCCGACGAGGTATACACCGATCCGATACAGGAGAATCACATGCCAAAGTATCTGCTTCAAGCAAATTATGTTGGTGAAGGAGTAAAAGGACTTCTCAAAGAGGGGGGAACGAGCCGACGCGCCGCCATCGAGAAGGCGATTAAATCGCTGGGCGGAACGCTGGAAGCCTACTACTTTGCGTTCGGCGAAACCGATGCTTACGGTATTGTCGAGATGCCGGACAACGCCAGCATTGCAGCCCTTGCGCTGACGATCAGTGCCAGCGGAAACGTGACGGTCAAGACGACCGTCTTGCTGACTCCTCAGGAGATCGACGAGGCGACGAAGAAGACGCTCAGTTATCGAGCACCCGGACAATAAATAGAATCTCCGGTTCACAGAAGGGTGAATTCAAGTGCTCGTCGCAACACCTTGAGATGAAGGTGGTTAGCGATGGGTATTGGCAAGCGTCAGCAAGGGGCCCGTGCGATGCGTGGTCAGATGAGATTACCGTGCCTACCCATCTAGAAATACTCCCCTTCATCACGGTTGTGACTCGACTGACAACGGGACAAAACTGCCCATACTTCTGCCCACAAACAACAGCAAAAACATTACAGGTTTTGTCAACACTTAGACAAACAAAATGTCCCATTACGCGCTAGAAATGCATCATTTCGAATAAAAAGCAGAAGAGTCGGGCCTATAAGGGCGGATACACTTACACTTCATTATAATTACGCTCAAAAATCAGATATTTAGATGAACTGCCCATACTTCTTCCCATAAGGAGTTGTTAATGGGTGTCAATCAATAACTAATTTTCCCATGCTTGTCAGGAAACCAAAACCATTGACTCCAAAGAGTCAAAGAGACTGACCGTTTTAGAAATGATTTGGTCTCCAGGAAACCCGTCGCGATTCAAGTAGGTGCCAGCAGAGTTTTCAATATCTGACATAACAAAATACTAATCTACTGCAGTCCGAAGGGTTCTGCGCATTATCTATGGCTTTGTGAATATAAAGAAATTCTTTGTGCCTGAAGATTGGTTCCTTGGAATAGTGATTACTCCTGGTACTTGGTTTACTAGCGGAATAATAACTGCCCCAGGGATCATTGCCCCTCTTTCAAGCAAGAGTGCAACAGTGCCAGCCACATGCGGGGCTGCCATAGAAGTTCCATCTGTTCTAAGTGTAGCCGAGATGGAACCGATCCAAGCTGAAGTGATTGCTGACCCTGGTGCAATGATGTCCATACATTTTCCAAAATTTGAATAGGAAGCAAATGCATTTGTGCTAGTACTTGCGGCAACGGTGATAGCGTTAGGAACACGAGCTGGTGAATAGTTGCAAGCATCTCTACCGTTATTTCCAGCGGCAATAACAACGGTGACTCCAGCAGCAATAACATTATTAACTGCAAGGTCGAGCGTCTGTGATGCACCGCCGCCAAGGCTCATATTTGCAACTGCCTTACCGCCTGTGTAATTGCCTAAAACCCACTCAAGCCCTGCGGTAACAGTGGTTGTTGTTCCGCTACCCGCACAATTGAGTACTCGAACAGGAGTGATACGCGCCTGCTTTGCAACTCCGTATATTGTGCCTGCAATTGTTCCTGACACGTGAGTTCCGTGACCATTACAATCCTCGACCCCGCGCCCATCAGTGATTGTTGAATATCCGTCATTAAGACGGCCAGTGAATTCGCTATGAGCCCTATAGATACCAGTGTCGATTACATAAACAGTTACGTTATTACCATGCAAAGAATGTGTGTAAGTAGTATCAGTGCCTGTCAGAGAGTCAATACGGTCGATACCCCATGTAGTGGGCTGAATTTGAGGGGCATAGGTTGTAACAACTTGATCTGCCTCAATGAATTCAACGTTTGATCGGCGCTGAAGGTCACATACTTGGTCTCCAGTAAGGAAGGAGGAAAAGCCATTAAGGACTTTTGAATACTGGAAGGTTGGGGTAACTGGTCTACCACCGACGTTCTTCCTTTCATTGTTAACCGATGCACCTTTGCTAAAAGAGACGATGTAGTTTCCGTCGACTGCGGTGCAGTTTGCATTTGGGTTTGCTGCAAATGACTGCGGCAGGAATGCAGCGATAAGCACGGCAATTGCAATGGCTGGGAAGATATAGCGCCTCTTTGATCTCATGGGGCAATTTTAGCCTATTCGTACTCCACCCGCCATTCACCAAAATTGTCTTATCCAGTCCGTTCCCATTCCGTTAGATAGCCGAAAACAGGCAAAGCTAGACGCAATTACCCATAGAATAGAATTTGGAAATTGCGTTCAAATGCTCGTAACTGAGCGCAGAAATCAACTAAGCAATCTGACTACGGATCAGAAGGTTGGGAGTTCGAATCCCTTCGGGCGCACAAATATTTTTGAATTTTAGGCTCAAAATCAACGATTGAAGTGATTATTCATTCACCTATTCACTAATGGAGTTTATCCAGTCCGTTCCCAGCCGCGATCCAACGCCAAGTTCAGGGACTCACCGAACAATTATTAATCCTAACGACCAGCAAAAAAGGACCGAACCCAAAGCCATCCACACGCGCATTATCAAATGCTTCTTCGAATCAATCTACGCGCGCATCTTGACATGATTCCTCTAGGATGGGACGATTGATCCAATTAGGGTACCAGCAAGCATGCGTCGGAATCCATGCCATATCAAATACGTATTAGTTCACGGGCGCAGAAGTGAATTTGAAGGAAGTGACCTCAAGAAAGGGCTAATCCGAGCAAGAGAAGCAGACGACTTCAAGATAATTTCTTACGACAGCCTAGCGGAGGCATTGCACACAAAGGGGCATCTTTATATGGGCGTTCGAAAAAATGATTACTTTGAAATTGTTTCACAGTACTTTGTTAGTGAAACAATGTTTTCTGTGGTTGATCCGTCATATTTGCGGTTAACCCAGGAACTTAAGGATGATATTTTTCGACACAAGGCCACATGGAATCATCACCAAGTCGGTGGAGGCATGATGCTTGATCACGTCTTGTCGCAAATAAACCTATGTGTTGCCTAATTCTGCGCTCAAGCGGGGCGGCGCAAAAGCGCGGCGCCCCTTAGTTCCACGTTAGACCCCACTTAAGGAGTACGGAGCATATTCACCACCGAGTTTCTTCTCACATCACTCGTAGTCGTCCTCATCCCTGGCACCGGTGTCGTATTCACTGTTTCTACGGGCTTGGCTCAGGGCCGCCGCGCAAGCCTGTTCGCCTCGTTGGGTTGCACACTGGGTATTGTTCCGCATCTCTTTGCCACGGTGATCGGCTTGGCCGCGGTCATGCACGCCAGTGCCATGGCATTTCAGGTGCTCAAGTATGCAGGGGTGGCCTATTTGTTCTTTCTGGCCTTTGCTACTTTGCGAGATCGAGATGCATTCTCGGAGCAATCCGTTGAAGGCCGTGGCGCGCGCGGTCTGGTTATCAGGGCTTTTCTACTGAACATTCTCAATCCGAAGCTCACAATCTTCTTTCTGGCCTTCTTGCCGCAATTCGTGGAGCCGGGTGCGGCCTCACCCATGCTTCAGTTGCTTGGCTTGAGCTCAGTCTTCATGGCAATGACCTTCGTCGTCTTTGTGACCTACGGGTTTCTTGCGCACGCTTTTCGCACCGCAGTCATCGAATCGCCACGTGTTCAAAAGTGGCTCCGTCGAGGCTTCGCAGGGGCGTTTGTAGGTCTTGGCACGCAGCTCGCGCTGTCCGCGCGGGACCGGTGAAGGTCTAACCCCGTTCCACCGCGCGGCGGGCCCACTCCATATTGCGCGCTTGATTCTAATATTTGTTTTAAGTCTTCCCGCTGTTTTTGCAGGACTTAATTTCCTTTTCTCGCCCGTCGGATTCGGTATGCGAATTATCGGAGGATTTGGCACGGGTATTGCAGGATTTGCAATGTACAGAGCACTAAAACAGTTCCGCCGCTAGATAGACCAGGTAGGGCGTTTTACTTTCTTCCTACCTTCTTAATAATCTTAGTAAGAAATGATGAGACAAAGCTATGAATCGCGACGGGAAAGTTGGAGAGTGAATCTTCTGAGAGGATTACTCCAGGTCGAGAATATCGAATCTGCAATTCTGCAAAATTGTCTTACTCATTCCGTTCCTATTCCGTTAGTTAGTCGAAAACAGGCAAAACTAGACACAATTACCCATAGAATAGAATTTGGGAATTGCGTTCAAATGCTCGTAACTGAGCGTAGAAATCAACTAAGCAATCTGACTACGGATCAGAAGGTTAGGGTTCGAATCCCTTCGGGCGCACAATGTGATGTGTCGAGCTTGGTTTCAACCGGTCATTGCAACACTTGAGCAAATCTTTCTAAGGGTGTCATCCAACTCAGTGTTTGTCTAGGTCGGTTGTTGAGTTCTTCGGCAATGGCGTCAAGTTCTTCTTCAGTATGGATTGATAAGTCAGTGCCTTTGGGAAGATATTGGCGCAGTAGCCCGTTGGTGTTTTCGTTGCTGCCCCTCTGCCACGGACTCCGCGGATCACAGAAGTAAACTTGGATTCCACTATCGATAGTGAATTGACGATGTTGTGCCATCTCTTTGCCTCGGTCCCATGTGATGGACTTTCTGAACTGCGCCGGCAGTTGCATAATCTTCTGGCTCATTTCCATGCGAACATTTTCGGCAGTAGGTTTTTCAAGAGCAAAGAGCATCACATAGCGCGTGCTTCGCTCCACCAAAGTCCCAATCGCACTCTTACCTCTCCCCATAATTAAATCACCTTCCCAGTGACCAGGGATCGAGCGATCTTCGATCTCGGCAGGGCGGGCACTGATCAACACCATATTGGGGATATGTCCTTGGCCCTCATAGGGTTGCGAGCCTTGTCGTCTGCGCAGTGCACGACCAGTACGCAAGGATTTATGCAATTCTCTGCGCAGGGCGCCGCGACCTTGAACAAACAAGGACATATAGATCGTCTCGTGTGACACGTGCATCTCCTTGTTATCAGGGTAGGCCATTGCTAACCACGCTGAGATCTGCTGCGGAGACCATCTGAGTTCCAATTTTGCTTCAACAATGGCGCGCAACGGTGGATTAGTCGCTAGCTTGGCACTCTTGGGTCTGCGCGCTCTCACGGCGGTGCTCTTTTCCGCAAGGAGAGCGCGGTAGTCACCGCTTCTTCCATTTCGTTGTATCTCACGAGAGATGGTCGAAGGGGAGCGGTTCATCCCCTTTGCAATGAATCGAATGCTCCAGCCCATGAGCAGTCCGCGGGAGATTTCTTCGCGCTCGAAAACAGATAAGAAACGAGGACCGCGTGATTTCACCACTAGGGGTAGAGCACCGCCGGTGCGCATCACCAACTGACGAACGGCACTGGGATAGCGACCCAGACCTATGGCAACAGAGCGCACAGACTGGCCATTACCGAGCCGCTCCCATATTTCAACTATTTCTTCCGAAGAAAAACGCGGCATAACAACCTCCTAATGATTCATGAAAAAGTAGTGAATTCATCTAAGTGTTGCAATGACTGGTTGAGGCCAAGAGACATCGTTGACACCTTCTTCTTCACCGAAAATTTTATTTCTTCACAACTTCTTCCTTGCATTTGTACCTCCAGGATGCGTCAATGCTCACATCTTAAGAAACAGTCCAACATCCGGGGTCCACTTCACTCTGGTGCTAAAGAAAATTATGAGTAATGTTATCAGAATCAATGACGAAGAATTAGGGAGCAGAAAATGAATAAGAAATATGTAAGTGTAATCAAGATTCTATCCATAACGACTGTCGTTATCGTAGGGCTAACTACCATGAACGTAATGGCCGCTGATCACACAACAAAAAGTGTCGGCGTCTGTATCAATAAAAGCACAGGCTCAATTCGAGTTGCAACTGTTTGCTCACCGAAAGAAAAATCTTCCTCGTGGGTGGTTAGCGGGCTTACTGGAGCTACTGGAGCTACTGGAGCAACAGGGCTAACAGGTTTGATTGGATTAACTGGTGCTACTGGTGCTACTGGTGCTCGTGGAGCAACAGGG
>JBCKHJ010000002.1:0-91182 GCA_038905915.1 Candidatus Planktophila sp.
GTTATTACCGAAGAAGAGTAGTGACAACCCAAGGGTTTCTGGTCGTAGATAAAGAACCAGGAATGACAAGTCATGATGTTGTCGCGATTGCCCGTAAATCACTTGGTACTAAAAAAGTTGGCCATGCCGGAACTCTCGATCCAATGGCAACAGGTGTTCTTGTATTAGGTTTTGGTAATGGCACACGCCTTTTGCAATACATAACCGCTGGCGATAAAACTTATCAAGCAACGATTGTTTTAGGTGCAGCAACAATTACTGATGATTCGCAGGGAGAAATTATTTCAACGGGTGATGTGTCTTTAATCACCGATGAAATGATTGGGCAAGATTTAGCAAAAATGTTAGGAACTATTCAACAACGCCCCAGTTCGGTCTCTGCAGTTAAAGTAGACGGAGAACGTGCATATGACCGAGTACGTGCAGGGGAAAAAGTTGAATTGCCAGCTCGCGAAGTATCGATTACCCAGTTAGATGTTTTAGATATTAGACACTTAAATCAGAAAATTGAAATAGACATAGAAGTTACATGTTCTGCTGGCACATTTATTCGCGCCATTGCGCGCGATTGCGGGGCAGCCCTTGGCGTTGGCGGACATTTAAATTCACTTCGTCGCAGTCGAGTAGCAGGCTTTGACTTGGCGCAAGGAATTTCGATTTCGCAATTAAAAGAAGGCGATTTCATCGTTCTAGATCTTGTGCAAGTCGCACGCCGGACATTTGCTAGCCGAGAGCTAGCATTTGATGAAGTCAATGAACTCTCATTTGGTCGCGTGCTTTCCCCTAACCCAACTGATGTAATTTTTGCAGGCATCTCACCCGATAATCGCTTGGTTGCGCTCTTGGTCAATAAGGATAACCACGCTAAACCAATCGCCGTATTTGCAGTAGCAAATTAGATATTGAGATAATTATCAAATGAGTATTGTCTTAATAGGCGTCTTTGATGGAGTCCACAAAGGCCACCAAGAGATTCTTAATCGAGCAAAGGCAATAGCCGACGGGGAAAAAATAATTGCGCTGACTTTCGATCCGCATCCAGCAACAGTTTTTGCACCCGATAGTGTGCCTACTTTATTGACCATCCTTAGCGATCGAATTGAATTATTGAAAATTCATAGCGCCGATCAAGTGGTAGTTTTAAAATTTACAAAAGAATTTGCTGGCATGTCACCGCAAGATTTTGTGCTTAAAATTTTAGTTGAACAACTTGGCGCCACCACCGTCGTTGTTGGTGAAAACTTTACCTATGGCTATAAAGCTTCAGGAAATGCAACAACGCTTATTCAAGAGGGCAAAGTTCATGGATTTCGCGTCGATGTCTTAAAGTTGCAATCGCTGGGCGAAGAAACGATTTCATCTACTCGAATTAGAAAATTACTTATCGAAGGCGATGTTGATTCGGCAAGGCAATTACTTTCGCGTCCGCATCGCCTTGATGGCATAGTTATTCATGGTGAAGCACGCGGACGTGAAATTGGTTATCCAACGGCGAATTTAGGAAATTTAGAGAATCAAACTATTCCTGCCGATGGTGTCTATGCCGGTTGGTTAAGTGTTGGGATAGATCGTTGGCCTGCAGCAATTTCAATTGGTACTAATCCAACATTTGCAGGCGTTCGAGCGCGTCAAGTTGAAGCATATGCAATCGATCAAATTGGTCTTGAGTTATATGATAAAAATGCAATAATTGAATTTGGTTGGCGATTACGCCAAACCCTTAAATTTGATGGATTGGCGCCATTATTAGAACAAATGGCCAAAGACTGCGCACGTGCGCGGGCATTAACGCAGGCATAAAGCCCGATTTCACTTATATGCGAGCCAACGGTAAAGTTTGCCCTGTCCAACGAGAAAGTGATTTCCCGTGATTCAAACCGGGAAGCCTCCTGAACAGTAACTATGAAAAGAGTATACGGCTATGGCACTAACACCAGAAGTAACGAAAGCAATCGTCGCGCAATACGGATCATCGGCTACTGACACAGGAAGTCCTGAAACCCAGGTTGCTTTGCTATCTAAGCGCATTGAAGAAATTACAGAACATTTGCAGACTAACCCACATGACCACCACAATCGTCGTGGCTTGCTGTTGTTAGTAGGTCGACGTCGTCGAATTCTTCAGTATCTCTCAAAGACAGATATCAATCGGTACAGAACGCTTATCGAAAAACTCGGTATTCGTCGTTAATTAAGCATGACTGCCCGCCGGGAGCAATGGTCCTCGGTAGTGGTTTCCGCAGTGAAGTGAAAATAACTTGCGCTGCGTGAACTTCGATCGAAGATTCATTTAACTCTTGGCCTGCGGGTAGTTGAGAAATGGAGCGACCCATGGAGGGTCAAGAGGTTACCTCTGCCGTTGCAGTAATAGATAATGGCAAGTTCGGAAAAAGAGAAATTCGTTTTGAAACAGGACGTTTAGCTCGTCAAGCAGCCGGTGCTGCAGCAGTTTATCTAGATGATCAAACAATGATCTTCTCGGCAACAACTGCATCAAAAACACCAAAGGATCAATTCGATTTCTTTCCTTTAACAGTAGATGTTGAAGAAAAGATGTATGCAGTTGGTCGAATCCCAGGTTCATTCTTCCGTCGTGAAGGACGTCCATCTGAGGATGCAATTCTTACTTGTCGTTTGATTGATCGCCCATTGCGACCATCATTCGTAAAAGGTTTGCGCAATGAAGTACAAATCGTTGTAACTGTGATGGCGCTAGATCCAGATCATATGTATGACGTGCTAGCAATTAATGCTGCATCGATGTCAACACTTCTTGCTGGTCTGCCATTTTCTGGTCCAATTGGCGGCGTTCGCGTCGCTCTAATTGATGGAGCATGGATTGCTTTTCCTAATCATTCACAAGTTGCCAATGCAGTCTTCGACATGGTCGTTGCTGGTCGCGTAACTAAAGATGATGTTGCAATCATGATGGTTGAAGCCGAAGCAACTGCTAAGACAATCGAACTCATCAAAGGTGGAGCACCGACTCCAACTGAGGAAGTTGTTGCGCAGGGGTTAGAGGCATCAAAGCCATTTATTCGCGCGCTATGTGAAGCACAATCAAAGGTTGCAAAAGTTGCTGCAAAGCCAACTGGTGAATTCCCAGTCTTTTTGGATTACCAAGATGATGTATTTGTAGCCGTTGAAGCTGCAGGCAAGAGCGATCTTGCAAAGGCGTTAACAATTTCAGGTAAGCAAGAACGCGAAACCAAAATTGATGCAATTAGCGCATCGGTTGAGGAGAGCGTTAGCGCTAAATTTGAAGGTCGCGAAAAAGAAGTTCCAGCAGCGCTTCGTTCTTTGACTAAGAAATTAGTTCGACAGCGTGTCTTGCGCGATAAAATTCGCATCGATGGCCGTGGCTTGCGCGATATTCGTGCGCTATCGGCTGAGGTCGAAGTTATTCCTCGCGTACACGGTTCTGCAATTTTCGAACGTGGTGAAACTCAGATTCTTGGAATCACAACACTAAATATGTTAAAAATGGAGCAAAAGTTAGATACTTTGAATCCAGAAAATCACAAGCGTTACATGCACAACTACAACTTCCCACCGTATTCAACTGGTGAAACAGGTCGTGTTGGTACACCTAAGCGCCGCGAAATCGGCCATGGTGCACTCGCTGAACGTGCGTTGATTCCAGTTCTTCCATCACGCGAAGAATTTCCATATGCAATTCGTCAAGTCTCTGAAGCGTTAGGTTCTAATGGATCAACATCTATGGGTGCTGTTTGCGCATCAACACTTGCCCTATTTAATGCTGGTGTGCCACTTCGCGCTCCAGTTGCAGGTATTGCAATGGGGCTTATTTCCGATGAAGTTGATGGCAAAGTTGAATACGTTACCCTCACCGACATTCTTGGTGCCGAAGATGCATTCGGCGATATGGACTTTAAAGTTGCCGGAACAAAAGACTTTGTTACCGCTTTGCAGTTAGATACGAAGTTAGACGGAATTCCAGCATCAGTTCTAGCAGCGGCCTTGCTACAAGCAAAAGAAGCGCGCCTTGCGATTCTAGATGTCATGAATGAAGCAATCGATTGCCCAGATGAGATGAGCCAATTTGCTCCTCGCATCATTTCGATCAAGATTCCGGTCGATCAAATCGGTGCAGTAATCGGGCCTAAGGGCAAGATTATTAACCAGATTCAAGACGAGACTGGCGCTGAAATTTCAATTGAAGATGATGGAACAATTTATATCGGTGCAACAGATGGTCCTTCAGCCGAAGCAGCTCGCGCACAGATAAACGCAATTGCTAATCCACAAATGCCAGAAGTTGGAGAACGTTACTTAGGTACCGTGGTAAAACTTGCAGCATTTGGTGCTTTTATCTCACTTATGCCAGGTAAAGATGGCCTGCTCCACGTCTCTCAAATTCGCAAGATGCATGGCGGGAAGCGCATTGAAAACTTGGAAGAGGTTATGAAAGTTGGCGACAAGATCCAAGTTGAAATCGGGGAAATTGATCCAAAGGGCAAACTCTCCTTGGTACCAGTTCTCGAAGGCTACGATGCTGCTGATTCTTCAGCGAAATAAATGAGCGTTCGTCGCACAGTTCTACCTAGCGGTCTGCGTATCGTTACTGAAGAAGTATCTTCGGTACGCAGCGCCGCGGTTGGAATTTGGATAAATGTTGGTTCACGTGATGAAACCCCAGCAGTTGCTGGGGCTTCTCATTTTCTAGAACATTTACTTTTTAAAGGAACCACAAGTCGAACCGCGCTCGAAATTTCATCGGCTATCGAATCTGTTGGTGGCGAAATGAATGCTTTCACTAGCAAGGAATACACCTGTTTTTATGCCCGCGTTATTGATACTGATTTACCAATGGCCATCGATGTCGTTTCAGATTTAATCACATCATCTATTGTCACCGCCCTAGATGTTGATGCCGAGCGCAAAGTTGTTTTAGAAGAAATCGCAATGCGCGATGATGACCCAAGTGATTTAGCCCATGATTTATACGCCGAGACTTATTTTGGTGATACCCCGCTCGGTCGGCCAATACTCGGAACCGTAAAATCTATTAACGAGATGTCGCGCGCAAGTGTTTTTAATTACTACAAGAAGCGTTATTTACCGCAAGATTTAGTGGTATCGGTGGCTGGAAATATTAAACATAAAAAAGTTGAAGCGATGGTCGAAGCAGCACTATCAGTAAATGGTTTTTTAAACGTTATTAGCATTCCACAAATTCGCCCGAATACCGTGCCGAAAGCGGGCAAACAAGGGAGTGTTGGTTTACTTTCGCGCAAAACAGAACAGGCGCACATCTTCTATGGCATGGAGGGCGTGGCACGTTCTGATGAGCGTCGATTTACTATGGGAATTTTGGCCTCCGCCTTGGGCGGCGGAATGTCTTCGCGATTATTTCAGGAGATCCGCGAAAAACGCGGCCTTGCTTATTCGGTCTATGCCTATTCGCAACAATTTGCTGGTGCTGGCCAAATTGGTTTTTATGCAGGTTGTAATCCAAGTAAAGCCATCGAAGTTATCGAAATTATCCGCGATGTTTTAGCCGATGTTGCCCATAATGGAATGAGCCATGAAGAAATCGAACGCGCAAAAGGCGCCGTGCGCGGTTCGCTAGTTCTGAGCCAAGAAGATTCGGGTTCGCGAATGAGCCGAATCGGTAAGAACGAGATTGTTTATGGCCAAGTGATGAGTTTTGACGATATTTTGAAAGCAGTTTCTCGGGTAAATGAGACTGATATTAAATTAATTGCTAGCCAATATCTGACTAAAACGCCTACCCTTGCCTTAGTGGGTCCATTTAAAAATGAATCCAAATTTGAAAAAGTTCTAGCCAAAGGAGGTGCCAAATGATTTGCGTTGGCGTTCTTGGCGCGCGCGGTCGTATGGGTACAGAAGTTGTTGCCGCAGTTAATGGCGCAACTGATTTAAACCTTGTTGCTGCCCTAGATCTTGGCGACTCACTCGATGCTTTAATTACAAATAAAGCCCAAGTAGTTGTTGATTTCACGACTCCCGATAGCGTTATGGCAAATATAGAATTTTGTATTTCTAATGGCATAAACGTCGTGGTCGGAACAACTGGTTTCGATGCGAAAAAAATAACAGCGATTGAAAATTTACTTAAAGCCGATCCAAAAATAGGCGTCTTAATTGCACCAAATTTTGCGATCGGCGCAGTTTTAATGATGGAGTTTGCGGCAAAGGCGGCACGCTATTTTGAATCGGCTGAAATTATCGAACTGCATCATCCAGCCAAAGTTGATTCACCAAGTGGCACTTCAACGCGAACTGCCGAATTAATGACTAAAGCGCGGAAAGAGGCGGGCCTTGATGCCATGCCAGATGCCACAGCCGGCGATGATAGTGCGCGCGGGGTAGTAGTTGGTGATATTCCAATTCACTCGGTTCGCGCCCGTGGATTAGTTGCGCATCAAGAAGTAATTCTGGGCGGTTTAGGTGAGACCTTAACAATTCGCCACGATTCTATGGACCGTGTAGCTTTTATGCCAGGTGTTTTACTCGGCATTCGTTCGATAATTTCGCATCCAGGCCTAACTCATGGCCTAGATAAGTTTATGTAAAGGATTAAGAGTATGAGCAAAGATCAAATCACGATGTATAGCGCTAATTGGTGCGGAGATTGCCGCCGATCAAAGCGGTTACTTGAAGAATTAAACGTTGAATACACAATTATCGATGTTGAAGCAGATCCAAAAGCGGCCGAAAAGGTCAAAGAGATCAACGGGGGAGCCCAGTCAATTCCCGTTATTGTCTTTAGCGATGGAACCCACTTAACCGAGCCATCAGATATTGATTTAACTGCAAAACTTAAAGCTCTTGCAATTATCTAGGAATATTTATAAACCAGCGCTGAAGTAGCAGCTGAAGCAATCACCACGACCGGAAATGGCGCTTTTAAAAAAAGCGCAATAATCGCAACACTTATTCCAGCAACTCTGTGATCTATTACCAAGTTGGTTTTCTCGGTAAAACTTTGTACGGCAACCAAAGCACTCAATAACGCGATTGGAATCAAAGCGCTAATGCCAACGATTCTGGGGTTTGTTAACCATTTTTGGGGCACTGATTGCCCAATAAATTTCAGCGCAAAAGTGATCAGACTAGTTCCAATTACTGCAACCCACTGCGCGCTCACGATTTAACTTTCCTTGATCCGATAGCAATGGCGATTAAAGCCGTTGCTATAATTGGTAATCCAGCAGGGGCAAATGGTGTTAGCACTAAGGCAGTTATTACAGAAGAACAAGCCACCGCACGCGCTGTTGTTGTAGTTAAACGTGGCCAGACCAGGCCTAGGAAAGCTGCAGGAACTGCCGCATCTAAACCCCAAACGGATGGATCACCCATCGCTTGCGCACCTAGTGCGCCAGCTAAAGTAAATAAATTCCAGAAGATAAAAACTCCAATGCCGGTGAGCCAAAAACCATGGCGCATCGCAGCAGGGCCAAGTTTTTCTTGACGAAGTGCCACCGCTGTTGATTCGTCAATGGTTATTTGCGATGCCAGCACTCTTTTAATTCCGTCAACGCTTAAAATCGGTGCTACGACAATTCCATATAAACCATTTCGAATTCCAAGCAGTGATGCGGTTGCAATTGCGCTAACTGCGCTGCCGCCTGCGCCTAGAACACCAATGACTGCAAATTGTGAAGCCCCTGAAAAAGTTAGTAGCGAGAGCGCACAACTTTGGGCAAGAGTAAAACCATTTGCCACGGCAGCCGCCCCGAAAGCAACGCCGTAGGCTCCAACGGTCAGCGAAACGCTCAACGAATCTCGAATTGTGGTGGAAGCAACTTTGGACACGCGCCTAGTCTGCCTTAGAATTCCAAAACCTTTCAACGATAAAAGATAGGGTCGCAACATGAGTCAAGCGGGTTTTGCGCCAATTTTCCGCAGCGATGTAACTGTGGAACTTGTTAAATCCAGCGCGAGTGATGCTGATGTTATTTGGGCCGCTCGCGTCTCAACTGCTGGCGAGCAATCGTTAGATGAAATCGGAGAAGATCCTTCACGTTCGGCTGGCTTGATTAATTATTTAGCGCGTGAGCGACATGGTTCACCCTTTGAACATACATCTATGACTTTTTTTGTATCGGCCCCCATATTTGTTTTTCGCGAATTTATGCGCCACCGCATCGCTTCATATAACGAAGAGAGTGGACGTTATCGCGAATTAAACCCAGTTTTTTATATTCCAAATGAAGATCGCAAATTAATTCAAGTTGGCAAGGTTGGTGCTTACACCTTTGTTGATGGAACTCCAGAGCAATTTAAAGCCACAGTTGATGCGATGACGACGGCCTATAACGTGGCATATAAGCAATACCAAGTAATGCTAGAAGCTGGAATCGCGCGCGAGGTTGCCCGCACGGTTTTGCCTGTCGGTCTTTATTCATCAATGTATGTCACGATGAATGCACGAGCGCTGATGAATTTCCTATCGCTTAGAACATCGCGCGAAGGATCGCACTTCCCAAGTTACCCGCAACGCGAAATTGAGATGGTGGCCGAGAAAATGGAAGCCGAATTTGCCAAATTAATGCCGCTTACATATGGGGCTTTTGAAAATTCTGGTCGCATTGCGCCCTAGTAAGAAGTAGCCTTACCCCATGAGTATTGCACCACCGTTTGGCCGTCTAGCAACTGCAATGGTGACGCCATTTAAAAAAGATCTCAGCATCGATTGGGATGGCGTTGAAAAAATAGCGCAACATTTGCTTGCAAGTGGCCACGATGCAATTATCGTTAACGGCACAACGGGTGAAGCGCCAACGACTAGTGATGATGAAAAAGATGAGATTGTTCGCGCAGTTAAGTCAGTCATTGCCGGTAAAGCCTTAGTAGTTGCTGGCGCTGGAAATAATGAAACATCACATTCAGTTGAACAAGGACTTCGTGCACAAATGGCAGGGGCCGATGGTTTGCTCGTAGTAACTCCTTATTACAACAAACCACCACAAGCCGGAATCGAAGCGCACTTTCGCGCTATTGCCGATGCATCTGATTTACCAGTCATGATCTATGACATTCCAGGTCGCACCGGCATGGCCATTGAATCAGAGACAATTATTAAATTATTTGAACACCCACGCATCGTGGCCCTTAAAGATGCCAAGGGCGATGTTGCTGCAACTTCTTGGGTTATCAAGCGCTGTGGAATTCCGGTTTATTCAGGAGATGATATTTTAAATTTACCGCTTCTTTCAGTTGGAGCAGTCGGAGTTGTTTCAGTCTGCGGACATACAATCGGAAAAGATTTGCGCGAATTACTTGATGCGTGGTTTAGTGGCAACACTGCGCGAGCTCTTGAAATCCATCAAAAATTATTACCGATTTACACTGGAACTTTCCGCACACAAGGTGCGATTTTGACAAAGGCCGCTCTTAATTTGATGGGGTTACCAGGTGGTTACACACGCTTACCTTTAGTCGATGCAACGGATGCGCAAATCGTAACGTTGCGTGAAGATTTACGCGCCGCTGGTGTAGTTATATCCTAATGAATCATCCGCATCCAAATTTAGGAACACCTTCCAAATTAGTTAAAGATGGTTTGCGCATAGTTGCCCTGGGCGGTTTAGGCGAAATCGGTCGCAATATGACCGTCTTTGAAGTAAATGGCAAATTATTAATCGTCGATTGTGGAGTTTTATTTCCTGAAGATAACCAACCCGGAATTGATTTAATTTTGCCTGACTTTTCATACATTCGTAATCGCCTTGATGATGTTGTCGGCTTAGTTCTGACTCACGGTCACGAAGACCATATTGGCGCGGTTCCTTATTTATTGCGTGAACGCGGTGATATTGCAATTTATGGCTCTGCCCTGACTTTGGCGCTACTCACGGCAAAATTAAAGGAACACAGAATTTCTTCACTTACCCGTCTGGTTAAAGAAGGTGATACCGAAGATATCGGGCCTTTCGAAGTTGAATTTATCGCAGTTAATCACTCCATTCCTGATGCACTTGCAGTTGCTATTCGCACACCTGCTGGAACAGTTCTACACACAGGTGATTTTAAAATGGATCAACTTCCGCTAGATGGTCGAATCACAGACTTACGAACTTTTGCGCGCCTTGGCCAAGAAGGGGTCGATCTATTTTTAGTTGATTCAACCAACGCTGATATTCCAGGCTTTACGCCGTCAGAGCGTGAAATCATGCCCGCGCTCAACCGTGTGATTGCTTCCACCGAGCGCCGCGTAATTGTTGCATCGTTTTCTTCGCATGTTCATCGCGTTCAACAAGTGATCGATATTGCAGCAATGCATAACCGCAAAGTCGTTTTCATTGGTCGCTCCATGGTGCGCAATATGAAAATTGCTGAAGATATGGGGTATCTAACCATTCCGCAGAATGTCCTAATCGCTGTAAAAGAATTAGACCAATTTGACGATAACGTAGTTTTAATTTGTACTGGTTCACAAGGTGAACCCATGGCCGCGCTTTCTCGTATGGCCAATGGTGATCACCAAATTCGGGTGGGCGAGGGCGACACAGTTATTTTGGCATCATCTCTTATTCCAGGTAATGAAAATTCAGTCTTTAGAATTATCAATGAATTAACGCGCTTTGGCGCAAAAGTTGTACATAAAGCCAATGCCATGGTGCACGTTTCTGGCCATGCCGCAGCGGGTGAACTTCTTTATTGCTACAACATTGTTAAACCAAAATATGTCATGCCAGTCCATGGTGAATGGCGACATTTAAAAGCAAATGCCGAGCTCGCTATTGCCGCCGGGCTGCCACGCCAGAATGCGATCATTATTGAAAATGGCATAGTTGTTGATTTAGTTAATCATGAAGCCGAAGTCGTTGGTGCGATTCCATGTGGTTTTGTTTTTGTTGATGGCCAAAGCATTGGAGATATCACTGAAAGCTCGCTTAAAGATCGCCGGATTTTAGGTGAAGAAGGATTCATTTCAGTTGTAGTTGTTATTGAATCCCAGAGTGGCAAAATTGTGGCAGGCCCCGATATTCACGCTCGCGGTTTTGCAGAGGATGTTGCGCTCTTTGATGAAGTAAAAGTAAAGATCGAAAAAGCCTTGGCCCTAGCTGTTGCTGATGGAATTAATGGAACACATCAACTTTCGCAGATTGTTAGAAAGACCGTTGGAAGTTGGGTAGGCGGGCAACATCGACGTCGACCAATGATTATTCCAGTTGTTATTGAAGTTTAACGGCGCGCCTAGCCACGCTTAATTTGGCTATTAAATACGATTAGCAGTGTGGCTAGAAAAAGGAAATCAACTTCAAAGTCCAGCGCAGCCGGTGGCGCTATTGGTCGCGCTCTTATCGCAATCTGGAGGTTGCTAGCCAAAGCAATTGGCAGCACTGTTCGTTTTGTTGCCCGCGGTGCTCGCGATTTGGACCCAGCACATCAACGCGATGGCATTGCATTTCTTTTATTAATTTTTGCTCTTGTTGCAAGTGCTGGAACTTGGTTTAACGCCGATAATTTTGCAAGCCGATTAATTTATTCTTTTATATACGGTGGATTTGGCCGTATCGCCTTCTTTACCCCAGTAGTTCTTTTCTTTTTTGCAGTTCGTTTATTTAGGAATCCGCAGGATACAAAAGCCACAGGTCGAATAATTATTGGAACGCTGGCGCTAGCCCTTAGTTCTACTGGTTTGGCACATTTACTAAATGGTTCAATCGGTACCGGCGCAATGGCAATGCGAGACGGTGGCGGTTGGCTTGGTTATGGCGTTTCAACCCCACTAGTTGCGCTAATGACTTCGGTCTTGGTCTATCCAGTTTTAGTTCTGCTATTTATTTTTGCTCTCCTTGTGATTACGGCAACACCGGTTTCAGAAGTTTTCACGCGCATCTCAATCCTGTTTTCGTGGTTCTGGTCTAAGCGTCCCCACCGAAAAGAAGGTGTAGACGATTTTGAAATTAGCGATACTCCACCTTTTGAAACTCCGGTGATCTCGGCGTGGAATACGCATGTCGACGATGCCCTAGATGCAGAATTCACCGTTCCAATTCCAGTAGCTGCTGCGGTCCTACCACCTAACCTTGCAAAACGACCTGAGCAGTTATTACTAAGCGCCGATTCGAATTATGAACTTCCACCACCCGATACTCTACGATTTGGCCCTGCGGCGAAAACCAAAAGCAAAGCCAATGAAGCTGTTGTTGCAGCGCTAACAGAAGTATTTGTGCAATTTGAAATCGATGCCGAAGTAACAGGTTTTATGCGTGGGCCAACCGTTACTCGCTATGAAGTAGAACTCGGAAATGCGGTTAAAGTAGAACGAATTACGGCCCTTGCTAAGAATATTTCTTATGCAGTAGCAAGTGCTGATGTGCGAATCCTTTCGCCAATTCCGGGTAAGTCAGCCGTTGGAATTGAAATACCCAATGCCGATCGCGAAATTGTGGCCCTCGGTGATGTGCTGCGCTCTAGTGTTGCTGGCCAAGATCTGCATCCAATGTTGGTGGCCCTCGGTAAAGATGTTGAAGGCAATTATGTTTGTGCAAACCTTGCAAAAATGCCGCACTTATTAGTTGCAGGCGCAACAGGTGCGGGCAAATCTTCGATGATTAACGCCATGATTATTTCAATTCTGATGCGCTCAACACCCGATGATGTTCGCTTAGTTTTAATCGACCCTAAGCGCGTTGAATTAGCGGCCTATGAAGGCATTCCGCATTTGATTACTCCAATTATTACCAACCCTAAAAAAGCATCCGACGTTCTTACTTGGGTAGTGCGTGAAATGGATATGCGATATGAAGATCTCGCGACATTTGGTTTTAGACATATAGATGATTTCAATAAAGCAGTGCGGGCAGGCAAAGTTATTCCACCTGCTGGCAGCGATCGCAAAGTAGAGCCGTACCCATATTTGTTAGTGATAATCGATGAACTTGCAGACTTGATGATTGCATCGGCAAAAGAAGTTGAAGATTCCATCGTTCGCATCACCCAACTTGCAAGATCTGCCGGAATACATTTAGTTCTTGCAACACAAAGGCCATCGGTTGATGTTGTAACTGGCTTAATAAAAGCGAATGTGCCTTCGCGGCTTTCTTTTGCCACTAGTTCACTGGCCGATAGTCGAGTTATTTTGGATACACCAGGTGCTGAAAAATTAGTTGGCCAAGGCGATGCGCTATTTATCCCAATGGGATCTAGTCGTGCCATTAGAATTCAAGGTGCTTATGTTTCGGAGCGTGAAATTGAAGCAGTAACTACACACGTGAAGAAACAATTAGCCCCACGTTATCGCGACGATGTAATGGCAGTTGTCAAAGCCTCCAGGAGTTCGCATACCGAAATTGGCGATGATTTAGATTTATTAATGCAAGCCGTTGAACTGGTAGTAGGAACTCAGTTCGGTTCAACTTCTATGTTGCAACGCAAACTTCGCGTTGGTTTCGCCAAAGCCGGGCGTTTGATGGATTTAATGGAATCGCGCGGAATTGTTGGTCCCTCCGAAGGTTCCAAGGCTCGAATAGTTTTGGTAAAGCCCGATGAACTCGATTCGGTATTGGCAACGCTGACCAATTCGTAAATTCTGCATACTTCAGATGATATTTAGTGGTTAGTTCATCTAAGTTTCACTATTGGGCCTTGACACCGAACGTTGAGTTAGTGAAAATTAGGCCTCCCTGAAAAGTTTAGGATTTTTATGACGCTCGGTTCGCTCATACGCAAAGCGCGCACCGATGCGGGGCTTTCTATTGACGAACTTTCAGATCAAACAAAAATTCGCCCAGCAATGTTAAAAGAGATTGAAAATAATGAATTTGGGCATTGCGGCGGAGAAACTTATGCACGGGGGCATCTACGTAATATTGCCAAAAAATTAAAGATTAATCCTGAGGATTTCCTATCAATCTACGAGCAAGAACAGATAAAAGATTTATTAATTGAAAACAATGTGGTTAATTCTCCAAGCCAAGAACGCAAAATTTCTTGGAAAGTTCTGGCAAGTATTTCGCTGATCTTACTGGTAGTAGTTGGTATAGCTCAAATTGTTATTTCTAACTCCCACAACCCAACAAAAATTCCAGCTCTTGTCAATCTTTCGCCATCTCCACAAACTAGTAATCAAGGCAGCGTGCAAGTTCAATCGCAACGGCCAGCACCCACGAACACAATTTCGACTGGCAAAGGTGTTGAAGTAATTATTAGTGCCACTCGAGCAAAATCGTGGATTTTCGTTTCAGATGCAACTGGAGTTGTGTTATTTAGCGGGCTAATATCAAAAGGCGATGTGATGACTTTTTCATCGGTTAAAATCTTGGCAATGAAAATTGGAAATGCAGGCGGTGTGGATTTAACCGTTAATGGTAAGAAAATTGGTTCAATCGGTGGCGATGGTGAAGTAGTAGATACTTCTTATGGGGTGAACTCTTAAATTACAGGGTAATATCACCCTAATGAAGCGCACCGTTGCCATAGTCACCTTAGGGTGCGCGCGAAATGAAGTTGATTCTGAGGAACTTGCCGGACGTTTAGCTGCCGACGGATGGACTTTGGTTGATGGCGTTGAATCTGCCGAAGTTGCCCTTGTTAATACATGTGGTTTTATTGAATCGGCAAAAAAAGATTCCATTGACGCCCTCCTTGAAGCAAATTCATTAAAGGGTAACGGCACAACGCGCGCAGTCGTGGCAGTTGGTTGTATGGCCGAGCGCTACGGAGAAGAACTAGCAAAGGCGCTGCCAGAGGCCGATGCGATTTTAGGTTTTGATGATTACCAAGATATTTCGGCGCGTTTGCAATCTATCGTAGCTGGCCAATCACATACTCCCCATGTACCGCGCGATCGCAGATCGCTCTTGCCTATTGCACCTGCCGAACGCGCAGCAGTGCGCGATGCAAATTACAGTCCGACTCTTGGTGCAGGGCCATCGTTGATTCGCAAAAGATTAGGTAGCGCCCCATGGGCACCGCTCAAAATTGCATCTGGGTGTGATCGCCGTTGTTCTTTCTGTGCCATCCCATATTTTCGCGGCGCTTTTATTTCACGCCGCCCAACTGAAATTATCAATGAGGCTGCATGGTTAGCCGAAAATGGTGTAACAGAATTATTTCTCGTTAGTGAAAATACCACCTCTTACGGCAAAGATTTAAGTGACCTGCAATTAATGGAAAAAATCTTGCCCGAGATTGCTGCCACACCAGGAATCGAACGCGTGCGACTTTCATATTTACAGCCAGCCGAAATGCGTCCAACGCTTATGCAAGCCATGGTTGCAACGCCAAAAGTTGCCCCGTATTTTGATCTCTCTTTCCAACACACCAGTCCAACAATACTTCGCCGCATGCGACGCTTTGGTAGTAGTGAAGAGTTTCTCCATCTTATAAAGCAAATTCGTGTCTTATCTCCAGCGGCAGGGATTCGTTCAAACTTTATCGTTGGTTTTCCGGGGGAGACGCAAGAAGATTTTGATGGTCTAGCGCAATTTATTACCCAAGCTAATTTAGATGCTGTTGGAATCTTTGGTTATTCCGATGAAGACAAAACCGAAGCACTTAATTTGAGCGAAAAATTATCAGCAGAAATAATCGCTGCTCGTGTTGAAACTTTGTCGTCCCTTGCCGATGAAATGGTCTCCCTCCGCGCACAAAGTCGAATTGGTGAGCACGTACGCATTTTAATTGAAGATAAAGAACTACAAGAAGGTCGCGCCGCCCATCAAGGCCCAGAAGTCGATGGGACCACAACCTTTATTGGTACTAATTTCGCAATCGGGCAGTATGTTGATGCTGTGATTGTGGATTCGATGGGCGCAGATTTGGTGGCGCAAGCCTTATGAAACTACCACGCTTCATTACGCCAAATTCAATTACAGCCGCGCGTTTACTTTTTGTGCCAGTTGGCGCTTATACCCTCTTTAAAAATGGCGGTAATGATCCAACTTGGCAATACATTTCCTGGTGCGTGTTTTTACTCCTTGGCTTGAGCGATGTTCTAGATGGAACTCTAGCCCGCGCCCGCAACACAATAACTGAATTTGGCAAGTTCCTAGATCCAGTAGCCGATAAAGTCATGATCGGTACGGCAATGATTAGTTTGTCGATTTTGCATCGCTTGCCATGGTGGATCACGATTGTTATTTTGGCACGAGAAATTGGAATTACGTTTTTGCGACTTGCAATAATTAAACGAGGTGTAATCGCGGCTAACAAGGGCGGAAAAGTAAAAGCTTTGTTCCAAAACTTTGGTGTTGGTTTCTATGTTCTGCCACTACCGCAGAGCCTTTACTGGTTCCGTGATTCTTTCATGGCCGTTGCAATCGCGCTGACAATTATTACTGGGCTCTATTATGTTCAAGCAGTTTTCAAACGCGACGAAGGAATGAAATAGATGAGCCTTTCAAAAGAGATAACCTCACTCGCCACAGAAATCATTGCAACTCTACGCGAGCGAAATGAAACTTTAAGTACTGCCGAGTCAATTACTGCGGGTGAGTTGAGCAATGCCATCACCTCGATTCCGGGTTCATCGGATATTTTCATTGCAGGGCTGACCGCCTATACCAGCCAGATTAAAATTTCACATTTAGGCGTTGATCCAGATTTAATTAATAAACACACCGTAATTAGCGAAGAAGTTGCCCAGGCGATGGCGCAAGGTGCGCTAAAAACTTTTGGTACAACATGGGCAATTGCCACAACGGGTGTGGCAGGCCCTGGCCCATCTGATGGCCACGACGTCGGAACGGTCTGGATTGCAATTGCGGGCCCAATCAACCAAAGCGTTGAATTATCCCTATCGGGTGAGCGTGAAATTGTGCGAAACGCTACAACTGCAAGCGCAATTGGTACTTTTGCGCGTATCCTTAAGGCACGAAAATAAATCTGAGTGCGAAAGGTTGGTCTACCTGATGGTCTTATTACGTACTGCAGTCGGCCAAAGCCTGCGCCAAGTGCGCACTGCCCAGCGCCGTACCTTGCGCGATGTTGCCCGCGATGCCCGAGTATCTCTTGGTTATCTATCCGAAGTCGAACGCGGACAAAAAGAGGCATCATCTGAACTTCTAAATGCAATTTGCGCAGCCCTTGGTCTTTCACTTTCGCAGGTAATGAATGATGTAACCCTTGAAATTAAATCTCGCGAGGCTGTAAAACTTACTGTCGTTGACGCTGCTTAATTTGTTAGCATGCTTGAAAAGTACGCACCACAAGTAGCAACACATCGCCGCACTACTGCTGCAATTGCGCAAGGTGCGAAAGAATTAATTGCAACTGTTGGTTTAAATAAAGCGTCCATGATTGAAATTGCTGACATTTCCGAAGTCTCGCGTGCAACTCTCTATAACCATTACCGCGATAAAGAGAGCGTTCTTCGCGCATTGGCCGAATCTGAAATGGCACGACTTATTGCAATTGCGCAAAGTGCGCCAAATACAACCGACGCGCTAGAAGCGCTCTCGATTCAAATTTCTGCTGACCCAGCCCTTGCCTCGATGCGACATCGTGATCCAGGCGCACTTGCAACAATATTGGCAGCACAAAGTGATTCACTCTGGAACCAATTTCACAATGCACTCGCCGAAATTTTAAGCGATCACAACACCGCATCCCTTGCTATTCGCTGGCTAATCGGCCAAGCCCTTGCTCCGCTGACCCCAACTCAATCAAGGTTGCAAGCCGAAGCCCTGACTACTCGTGCGAATATCTGATCTGCGAGAGCGCATAACACTCGCTTTTGGCCCCGAATGGGCGCCATCATTTTCAACCGATATTGCCATCTCTGAACTCGGCAGCCGCAGCATTAATGAAGCCCTAACCGATGGCTTCCAACCCGATGAAATTTGGAGAGCGGTATGTCGGGCTCACCCGAGCGAGACCGAGAAGTACAAGCACTAGTCCAAAACCTTTTTAACCATTAGTACAGAATATGATACGCCCTTATATGCAAGTTGTGAATTGTTAAGCCTTCGCTAGAAAATTCTCTAGCGCTTCACGGATGAGTGCAGAGGGTGTTTGGCCACGGCGCTTAGCTTCAAGGTCAAGGGCGGCTTTTAGTTTTTCGGGAACGCGTACCTTAAGTTGCGGGGAGTGCACTCGTGGGGCAGAAAGTGATGGGCGGCCTTGAAATAAGTGCTCATCTTCCTTAAGAATTTTTTCGACATATTTATTTGTAATGCGCACCCCATTGTTGTCAAGGAGAATCTCTTTATCAAGGTCTATATCTGCGCCAAGAGTGTAGGTCTTTCCTTGCACAGTTATTTTCGATTTACCAATTTGTAATCTTTTAGCCATTTCATTTTCCCCTTCGAAAGTTGTGCGGCATGACATGTATTACTAAAAAGGTGGGTGAAAGTGATTTTCATCCAAGAATATTATGGGGTACATAATTATGCAAGTAATAAGGCCGTCTCGCTTGTGTATTTCTGGGGCTGTGAAATGGTGCGGCGTGTCGGTGGCTTCCTGTAGCATTCGAACAGATGTTCGGATACCCTTACATCTGTCAAAAGAAATTTTGGCGCACAACCAGAGCGGTTCCACGCTTCCGCCCACAGGCTTCTCACGAAGCCGTAGGGCCGTCGGTGGGTCTCCGTACCTTCTGGGCCAACTACCAACGTCATAGACGTTTTATCGAAAGGAAATGAAAGTGGCTACTGATAAATCAGATAACGCTGCAAAAAGAGCAACCACTGAGCGACAAAAAGCGCTCGACACCGCCCTTGCCCAGATTGAACGTCAGTTTGGTAAAGGCGCGGTAATGAAGATGAGTGATCGCTCTGTTGCTCCTATTGAAGTTATTCCAACAGGTTCAATTGGTTTAGATATCGCACTTGGTATTGGCGGGTTGCCACGCGGTCGCATTGTTGAAATTTACGGCCCAGAATCTTCGGGTAAGACAACGCTTGCTTTGCATGCAATCGCAAATGCACAAAAAGCTGGCGGAATTTGTGCTTTCATCGATGCAGAGCACGCATTTGATGCAGAATATGCCAAGAAACTTGGCATTGATATTGATGCGCTCTTGGTTTCCCAACCCGATACTGGCGAGCAAGCACTCGAGATTATGGATATGTTGATTCGCTCTGGCGCACTTGATTTAATTGTTGTTGACTCAGTTGCAGCTCTTGTTCCACGTGCTGAAATTGAAGGCGAAATGGGCGATTCACATATGGGCTTGCAAGCACGCCTTATGTCACAAGCGCTTCGTAAAATTACTGGTGCGCTACACCAATCAAAGACAACTGCAATTTTCATTAACCAGTTGCGTGAAAAAATCGGTGTCTTCTTTGGTTCACCCGAAACAACAACGGGTGGGAAAGCACTTAAATTTTATGCTTCAGTGCGGTTAGATATTCGCCGAATTGAAACGCTAAAAGATGGTCAAGAAGCCATTGGTAACCGCACACGCGTTAAAGTTGCTAAGAACAAGATGGCGCCACCATTTAAACAAGCCGAATTTGACATTATTTATGGCAAAGGTATTTCGCGCGAAGGCTCGCTCATTGATTTAGGTGTTGATGTTGGCATCGTGAAGAAAGCTGGGGCTTGGTATACCTACGAAGCCGATCAATTGGGCCAAGGCAAGGAGAATGCACGCGCATTCCTGATCGATAATCCTGATTTGGCTAATGAGATTGAAACCAAGATTCGGGCACACTTTGCGCCAGTTGTAGTCGACGCTGAACTAGTAGCAGCAATCGATGAAGCAACTGCCGAGGTTGATTTTTAATTAATGCTTGAATATCTAAAAGTTGAGGGCGACCCTTACTCTGCGGCTTACACAATTGGGCTAAATGCCTTAGTTGCGCGAGCCAAGAGTAAGGGCGAACTCGCCGCTCACCTTAAAAAACGCGGTGTGGAAGATGATGTTGCCGCGGCCACCTTATTTCGCTTACAAGAGGCCGGCCTTATCAACGACGAAGAATTTGCAAAGGCATGGACACAATCGCGCCATAGCGTCAAGAAGATTTCAAAGCGCGTTATTGCAAGTGAACTGCGCACTAGGGGAGTCGATCAAAAGAGTATCGATGCCGCCCTTGATGAGATCGATGGCGAGAGTGAATACCGCACCGCTTTTGAATTAGCGATGCGCAAGTACAACACAATGTCGCGGTTGGAAAGTGATGTGCAAATTCGGCGGATTCAATCCTTGTTACAGCGCAAAGGTTTTAGTTTCGCTGTTATTGGGCGAGTTTTAAAAGAACTTGGAATTGGCCGTGCGTACTAGTTTTTCTTAGAAATATATTCACTTAGCCGCTCGGCCGTTGCAACAACTGCAGCTGCATGGATACGACCTGGTTGGCGTCCTAGCCTTTCAATGGGCCCACTAATACTTACAGCGGCAATGACTTTTCCATTTGGCCCGCGCACCGGGGCGCTGACTGATGCAACTCCTGCTTCGCGCTCTCCCACTGATTGGGCCCAGCCGCGACGTCTATCTGCAGATAATTGCGCGGCAGTAAAGCGCGCATTAGTTAAACCGCGATGAATTTTTTCGGAGTCTTCCCATGCAAGCAAAATTTGCGCAGCCGAACCCGCATGCATTGTTAGCGATGCACCAACGGGAACCGAATCGCGAAGACCAGATAAACGTTCGGCAACTGCAACACATATTCGAATATCGCCTTGTCGGCGGTATAATTGAGCACTCTCACCAGTTGCATCGCGCAATGCGGCAAGGGCAGGAGCTGCAGCGGCTAGTAAGCGATCCTCACCTGCGGCCGCGCCAAGTTCGGCTGGGCGAGTGCCCAAAATAAAACGCCCCGTTAGATCACGCGCAACAAGGCGATGAAATTCCAACGCAACAGCTAAACGGTGGGCAGTTGGGCGGGCAATTCCAGTGGCACTGACTAATTCTGCTAGTGAATGCGGGCCTGATTCGAGGGTATTTAAAATAGCTACGGCTTTATCTAATACGCCAACTCCGCTATTCTTTCTGTTCACAGGGTGATATTAGCATCTCATTCTTTGGGATAGCAAATATCGGCACTAAGGAGATGGCACGGGTAATGGGAAAAACTTTAGCGGAGAAGATTTGGGCAGAACATGTGGTGCGCGCAGTAGCTGGCGAACCCGATTTGCTCTATGTCGACCTACATTTAATTCACGAAGTAACTAGCCCGCAAGCCTTTGATGGCCTTCGCCAAAATGGGCGCAAAGTTCGCCGGACCGATTTAACTATTGCTACTGAAGACCACAACACTCCGACGCTAGATATTGATAAACCAATTGCCGACCCGGTATCGAAATTACAGATAGATACTTTGCGCGCGAACTGTAAAGAATTTGGCGTTCGCCTGCATTCCCTCGGTGATGCCGAACAAGGAATTGTGCACGTAGTTGGCCCACAACTTGGTTTAACTCAACCAGGCATGACCATTGTCTGCGGAGATTCGCACACATCAACCCATGGTGCTTTCGGCGCGCTCGCTTTTGGTATTGGCACTAGCGAAGTTGAACATGTTTTAGCAACCCAGACTCTGCCACTTGCTCGGCCAAAAACCATGGCGATAAATGTTGAAGGAAAGTTAAAACCCGGCGTTACTTCTAAAGACATTATTTTGGCAATCATTGCAAAAATTGGTACAGGTGGCGGTCAAGGCTATGTTATTGAATATCGTGGCAGTACTATTCGCGAATTATCAATGGAGGCTAGAATGACAGTTTGCAATATGTCAATTGAAGCCGGTGCGCGCGCGGGTTTGATTGCACCTGACCAAATTACTTTTGATTACATCAAGGGCAAACCGCATGCTCCTGCGGATTTTGAAGGAGCCCTTGCTTATTGGTCAACGCTTTATACCGATGGCGATGCCAAATTCGATGTTGAAGTAAATCTTGATGCAGATGAATTAGAACCTTTTGTTACTTGGGGAACTAACCCAGGCCAAGGTCTGCCATTGAATGCAAACGTTCCAAATCCTGCAGAAATTAGCGATCCCGAAGCACGCGGGGCGGCCGAACGCGCCTTGGTTTATATGGGTCTAACTGCTGGCACACCCCTTAAAAAGATAGCCATTGACACTGTTTTCTTGGGTTCTTGCACAAATGGGCGAATCGAAGATTTGCGATCGGCTGCAACAATTTTAAGGGGTAAGAAAATTGCAACAACGCTTCGTATGTTAGTTGTGCCAGGTTCTGCCCGTGTTCGATTGCAAGCAGAGCAAGAAGGTTTAGATAAAGTATTTATCGATGCTGGCGCCGAATGGCGAAATGCGGGATGTTCGATGTGTCTTGGCATGAACCCTGACCAGTTAAGTATTGGCGAGCGTTCGGCATCGACAAGTAATAGAAACTTTGAAGGTCGCCAAGGTAAAGGCGGGCGTACACATTTGGTCAGTCCGCTAGTTGCAGCAGCAACGGCCATTCGCGGCACACTTTCAGCACCGAGTGATTTGTAAGGGGCGGTAGCCATGGAAAAATTTATTAAGCACACAGGTACCGGCGTTCCGCTTCGTCGCAGCAATGTTGATACCGATCAAATAATTCCCGCCGTATATTTAAAACGCGTTACCCGCAGTGGTTTTGAAGATGGTTTATTTTCAGCATGGCGCAGTGACCCAGAATTTGTGCTAAATAAAGCGCAATATAAAAGCGGCACCGTCTTAGTTGCAGGCGTTGATTTCGGAACTGGCTCATCGCGCGAACATGCAGTATGGGCGCTACAAAATTATGGTTTCAAAGCCGTTATTTCTAGCCGTTTTGCCGATATATTCCGCGGCAATTCACTCAAAGGTGGTTTGCTTACCGTCATTTTGGAACAAAGTGATGTGGAAGCGATTTGGGAGGCAATTGAGGCTGATCCAACAACTAGCATCACGGTAGATCTTCAAACACGCACGCTTTCCTATGCCGGCGTGAGTTTGCCATTTGCTATCGATGATTACACCCGTTGGCGTTTGATGGAAGGTTTAGATGACATTGGTTTAACCTTGAAACATACTGATTCCATCGACGAATTTGAAGCCAAAGACGCCGCTTTTAAACCAAAGACGCTGCCAATCAAGGCTTAGCCTTTAAAACAAGGGTAAATCAAGCTTTTTGCTAAATGTAAAACTGTTGCAAAAAACTCTCAACCAATAATCTAGAGTTTTATACGCATAAATACTGCATTTTTTGCTAAGAAAAGAATTATTTTTTATTACGACACACCTGCCTTAATAACACCGTCACAGCGCTAATGCGCGTAAGTTTCTAACTGAGTTAAGTGAGTGCTTAACTATTACGCGTAATAAGGGGAATTCAATGAATAAGGCCCAATTCATTGCGGCGTTGGCTCCACACTTCAACGGCAGCAAGAAGGAAGCAGCTCACGCTGTAGATATCGTTTTTGACACAGTTATACGTTCACTTCACAAGGGTGAAGATGTAATGATCAACGATTTCGGTAAGTTTAAGAAAGTAGATCGCAAAGCACGTATGGGTCGCAACCCATTTACTGGAGAAACAATCAAGATTAAGGCTTCGAAGAAGATTCGCTTCCTTCCTGCAAAGGGATTAAAGGAAGTTATCGCTGGTATTCGCAAATTAAAAGCAGCGCCAAAGCCAGTACCAAAGGCAAAGCCGGTTGTTAAGAAGGTTGTTAAGAAGGTTGTTAAGAAGGTTGTTAAGAAGGTTGTTAAGCGGGCTCCGGCAAAGGGTAAAGCCGCTGGAAAGAAGGCGGCAGCTCCAAAGCAAGCAGCTCCAAAGCAAGCAGTTCCAAAGCAAGTAGCTCAGAAAGCTAAAAAGCTTTAATTCTTTTTAACCATTAAAAAAGCGGGGTCAGGTAAATTTGGCCCCGCTTTTTTAATGGTTTTGTTATTAATTTGAGTAATATTGCACTTATGGTGGAACTAAAGATTTCTTACGCGCCACCGACTGGAAAACCACTTGGCACTAATTTAACTTTTAAAATCGGTGCGGCTATCGTTATTCCAATATTAAACGCTATTACTAAGCGCGATTGGCAAGGGGCCGAAAATATTCCAAAGACTGGGGCGGTAATTGTTGCCAGTAATCACACTTCTTATATCGATGTTTTATTTTTTGCGCAATTTTTATTTAGGAATGGACGAGCGCCGCGGTATTTAGGTAAAGCCTCAATTTTTCACATTCCAATTATTGGCAAGATTTTGTTATCGGCTGGGCAAATTCCAGTAGAGCGCGAAAGCGCGAATGCGAGCAAAGCGGTCGACCACGCAGTTGCAATTTTAAAAGCGGGCCACATGCTCGGTGTTTATCCCGAAGGTACTCTGACTCGCGACCGCGATCATTGGCCTATGGTTGCTAAAACCGGTTTGGCTCGATTGGCGATTATTACGAAAACCCCCGTGATACCCGTTGCGCAATGGGGAAATCAGATAGTCATGCCAACTTATGGCAAGACAATTAAATTATTTCCACGCACGCAAATACATGTACATGCGGGCCATGCCCTAGATTTATCGCCATGGTATGGACGCGAGAACGACCTAATGGCCTTAGATGAAGCCACTGCCTTTGTGATGGCTGCTATTACTAAATTGCTTGAAGAAATCCGCGGGCAAAAACGACCTGCGCAAATTTTTGACCCGCATAACTCTGATTTGCCGCGAATTGGCAATTTTAAGAAGAGGCGACGATGAAAAAAGTCAGCGTTATCGGCGCTGGTTCGTGGGGCACGACCGTGTCTCAAATTTTATGCGATAGCGGCAACGATGTACTTATGTGGGGGCGCGATGAGAGCGTTGTTGATGAAGTAAATACCAAACATACCAATAGTAAATATTTGGGAAGCGCTCTGCTGCCAAAGAACTTGAAGGCAACTGCTGATATTAAAGCGGCCTTGGCTCATTCTAATTATTGCGTCTTGGCAATTCCTGTCCAATCTTTGCGGCAAAGACTCATTGAGTGGAAACCACTCTTAAATCAAAATTCCATATATATCAGCACGCTAAAAGGCATTGAACTACAATCATTAATGCGTATGTCTGAAGTAATTGGTGAAGTAACGGGAAATCAAAAAATTGCAGTACTTACCGGCCCTAATTTATCGAGTGAATTAATCTTGCGCCAACCTGCCGGCGCAGTTGCGGCATCATCATCATTAGCCTTAGCCGAAGATATTCAAAAATTATTTTCGACCCCTTATTACCGTGTCTATACATCTATCGATGTGCTAGGTTGCGAATTAGCAGGGGCGATTAAAAGTGTTATCGCACTAGCCGTTGGAATTTCAATCGGAATGAATTTTGGCGAAAATACTCAAGCCATGTTAATCACTCGTGGATTAAATGAAGTTGCACGTCTATGCGCAGCCCATGGCGCAGATCCGCTAAGCGCGGCAGGGCTAGCTGGTATGGGAGACTTGGTGGCAAGTTGTGGTTCGCCACTTTCGCGTAATCGCACTTTTGGTGAAGAGTTAGGCCGGAGCGGTTCAATGGATTATGCGAGCAGCAAGGTTGCAACAACGGTTGAAGGCGTAGCCTCTTCCAGTGCAGTCGTTGAAATGGCACATCGAGTTGGAGTGGAGGTTCCAGTCATTGAAGCAGTAGCCGACATTGTTGCTGGAAATATCACACCTGCCGACGCCCTTGCGCGTTTGATGAAGATTTCTACAACTTCTGAGAATTTTATTGAATGAGTAAAAAAACAATCGCCATTATTTGTGGCGGACGCAGCAGCGAACATGAGATTTCTTGTATTTCAGCAGGTGGAATTCGCTTTGGCATCGATAGCGCCAAATATGATTTTGTCTTAATCGGCATCACCAAAGTAGGTAAGTGGGTTCAACTACCTAACGATTATTCTCTATCGATTACAAATGGAAAGCTTCCAACCGTCGATTCGAACGCTCCACAAGTGGTCGCCGATATTTCAGGTTTAAGTGTTAATGGGAAAAACTTAAATGTAGATATTGTGTTTCCAATTCTGCATGGCCCATATGGCGAAGATGGAACAATTCAGGGCTTTTGCGAAATGGCTAATTTGCCCTATGTTGGAAGCGGAGTTTTAGCATCGGCTGTTGCGATGGATAAATCTTTTGCCAAACCAATTTTTGCCGCCGCCGGGATGAAGGTAGTGCCAGGCTTTGTAATAACTCGCGAAGAATGGGCGGTATCAAAAGAAGTATTACATAAAAAAGTTGATGGCCTCGGCTATCCGCTCTTTGTAAAACCTGCACGCGGGGGTTCAAGTCACGGAACGCATAAAGTAAAGGGTGCCAGTGATTTTGCAGCAGCAATTGGCGATACTCATACCTATGATCGCAAAGCGATGATTGAAGTAGCTATTACAACTAAAGAATTAGAGTGCGCAGTTTTAGAAGTAAATGGCGAAGTTCGGGCATCGCTTGTTGGAGAGATAAAGATAGATAGCAGATTTGAATTTTATGATTTTGAAGCTAAGTACCTAGATGGCGCAACAAGTATCGAATTGCCTGCGCAAATTCCTTCAGCAATTAGTGAAGAAATTCGCACCAAAGCAGTGCAAGCATTTAAGGCCCTTGGCTGTAGCGGATTGGCCCGCGTGGATTTCTTTTATTGCGATAAAGGCGAAGTTTTTATCAATGAACTCAACACTATGCCGGGTTTTACAACCACATCAGCGTTTCCAAAAATGTGGTCAGCTAGCGGTATGGAATTTGACGTGATTATTGAAGCCTTACTTGTTAGTGCGCTAACTCGAAATAATGGCGTCTTAGGAAATTAAAGTTATTTCTTTTTCCATCCTGACGGACATTTTGGTGCGGTCCCGCTCACTTTTTTAATTAACTTACCTTTAGTGCAGGTTATGGTTGTTTTTTTCTTTGCTGCTACGGCTTTATCTGCCACTGCCTTAGCATCTGCCACTGCCTTAGCATCTGCCACTGCCTTAGCATCTGCCACTGCCTTGTCTGCGGCTGCTTTGTCTGCCACTGCCTTGTCTGCCACTGCCTTGTCTGCGGCTGCTTTGTCTGCCACTGCCTTGTCTGCGGCTGCTTTGTCTGCGGCTGCCTTGTCTGCGGCTGCTTTGTCTGCGGCTGTACTTGGTGCGGGGGACCATGAAAGAGTTGCGCGCTTGATGGTGTAAGTGCGGTTTACTGTTTTGCCGGGGGCTGCTGAAGCGTAATAAATTCGCCAAGTATTGCTTGAGACTTCGTAACCCGTTGGATCAAGCGCGGATTCACTACTGGAAGAAATGGGTGAAGATGAAACCTGCCATGTTAAGCCGTCGCTGGATGTGGCTATGTAGAGGAATTGTGTTCCCGCTTCTGGTCCAGTTGAAACGATCATCACCCAGTCATTATCTTGTGCGCGTAGAATTTTAGAATCTACAAAACCACCAGTTAATCTAAAACCTGCGTCGCGAATAAAAGTATTGGCACTGGCATCGGTTGATGTTGCACTAGCAAGTGCTTCTAGCAAATTCGGCTTACCAGTTGCTTGATCTTTAATAACCCAATAGACACGCACTCGGCCATCTGGAAGAACTACTGCATCTGGAACTCCCCATGCCGTTTCCGCACTTGAAACATCCGAACCTGCAACACCTATCGAAGTTGCAGAGCCGTGCGAGAGTCCATTTGCCCCAAGAGTTGCAAATTGAATTGATTTTCCAGATGATGGGCTCATATTTACCATAAAAAGCCTTCTAGTTCCATCTTTTAACGTGACGATTGTTGCATCCGGATTAAATCGCGAAGATAAAGTCTGACGTGTGCAAGAACCGCTATCAGTGCAATCAACAACCATAATCGGATCTGGAAGCGCTAAAGGTGATGCAAAATAAAGTCTGTCTAGACCACTTGAAAGTTTTTCAACGTAAGGGCTAACTCCGGATAATCCCAAATTCACATTATCGGTGGTAAATGTCCAAGTGACTCCAGAAAGTGGAGCAGCGCTTGTGTTGGAAACAGGAGTCAGAAAAAAAATAAATAAGGTGAAACTGAGAAAAACACTAAATTTACGCATACTAATAATATCTAATAAGTAACTGGGCAAGTCAGGGTTCTTGTAATTCCTGCAACGCCTTGTACTTTAGATAAAATTACGCGCGCGAATTCTTCCATGCTGGGAGCTTCTGCGCGCATGATTACGTCATAAGGTCCGGTGACGCCTTCGGCAAGAGTTACACCTGCAATTGCGGTGACCGCTTTTGCAACACTCGATGCTTTCCCGACCTCGGTCTGAATTAAAATATAGGCCTGCATTGACATGGTATTTCCTTTCGTTTATAGCTAGAGGCTACCGCAGAAGTGGTTGAACTCTCTAGTGGTCTAAATTTTCTAATAGGCTGGCGCGCATGAACTTTGATGAGAGCCAAGTAATTGCGGCGCTGGCTGCAATTTTTGGCGGCGCGCATGAGGGTGTAGAAGTTGGAATTGGCGATGATGGCGCTGTTGTAAGTACTACCGCCAAGAGCGTAATTACGACAGATATGGCAGTTGAAGGTACGCACTTTAATCCACGCTGGTCTTCTGCCTTTGATATCGGGCGCAAAATTACTGCTGCTAACTTGGCTGATATTTATGCAATGGGGGCAACGCCGCAATACTTACTTGTTGCCCTTTCTTTAATTGGCGATGAGACGATGGAATGGATTGAAGAGTTAGCCCAAGGAATCACGCACGAAGCTAAAAGTTGTGGCGCAAACGTTGTTGGCGGAGATTTAACGCGCGGGCCAGTAAAAGTTATTTCAATGACGGCTGTTGGCAGTGTTGAAAAGGCGGCGCTTCGAAGCGGTGCGCAGGTGGGTGAGTCAATTTATCTTTCGTCACTTCCCGGTTGGTCAGCGGCTGGCCTGTATTTAGCAAACCTCGAAAAAGATTTCACAGGGGATTTAGAACAGTATGCCTTGTCGGAATTTTCAGCTCCCACCGTTGATTACTCATCGGCCCTTAGTTTTGCAGCCGGTGGTGCAAGCTCAATCTGCGATATTAGCGATGGACTTTTAATTCAGGGCAAGCAGGTAGCAGATGCATCAGGAGTCGCATTGCACTTTGCTGCCGAAAAATTCAAAGCCCATGCTGAATTTGCACAGTTAGAAGAATTGGCAAAAACTTTTGGCATCGATATCTGGCAATGGATTTTTGCTGGTGGAGAAGACCATGTATTTCTTGCAACTGGTACTAATTTAGGTGGTTTCGAAGTGGGCGTAGTTGAAAAAGGTTCGGGATTACTTGGCCTAGAAATGAAAAAAGCACCAGATACCTGGCGCCATTTCAATTAAAGATTTCAATTAGCGCGTGATTTTCCCAGCCTTAAGGCATGAAGTACAGACGTTTTGACGCTTAGGAGTTCCAGCAATCAGAGTGCGAACGCGCTGGATATTTGGATTCCAGCGGCGCCGAGTCTTTACCTGAGAGTGTGAAACGTTATTGCCAAAGCTGGGGCCTTTGCCACAGATGTCGCATGTTGCTGCCACAGCGAGACTTCCTTTCAAAACACATTCATTAAGTAAGGCGCAAGGGTAGCAAGTAGGGGGCCTTCGGCGCTAATCGGTCAACGATTGGCTGATGCCACGCCTGAAAAATTAAGCCTTTAAGTGCAGAATGTTCTAGTGGCCAATCTTGAGAGCAAACTATCAAGCGTAATTGGCGATCGCACTGCAGCGGTTTTAGAGAAAAGTTTTGGAATGAAATCAGTAGGCGATTTAATGCGCCACTACCCACGACGCTATGAAGTGCGCGGGCAATTAACCGATATTTTAAAGTTGCAAGAAGGCGATGAAGTAACAATTTTGGCCCAAGTTCATAGTTCTAATAATCGCGTAATTCGCGGTCGCAAAGGTGGAATTCTCGAAGTCATTGTTACTGATGGCAGCGCAAAATTATCGCTTACTTTTTTTAATCAAGGTTGGAGAGAGAAAGATTTACGAATTGGGCGGCAAGGTTTATTTGCTGGAAAGGTTGGAGTCTTTAAAGGTAAGCGCCAATTAGCCCATCCTGATTACGAAATGATTCCAGATGGCAGCGATGTCGATAGCGCTGTTGCAAGTTTTGCTGGGAAATATCTGCCCGTGTATTCAGCGAGCGCAAAATTGCCGTCATGGAAGATCGCCAAGTGCGTAGAACTGGCAATTAATTCACTCGATGAAATTGAAGACTTTCTACCAGATGAGATTCGAAAAAAACACGCTTATCCAACGCTGCATCAAGCTTTGGTTTCGTTGCACCAGCCGCTTGATCTGGAAAGTGCGGAACTGGCCCGTGCTCGTCTAACTTTTGATGAGGCATTTTTGCTGCAAACTTTATTAGTAATGCGCCGAAATGAATTGAAAAAACTAAATACAAAATCGCGAAAAATTAGAAGCGGCGGTCTACTTGAAGAATTTGATAAATCACTTCCATTTGATTTAACGTCTGGACAGAAAGCGGTTTGCGCTGAAATCGAAAATGATTTAGCCCAAGACCATCCGATGCATCGATTACTGCAGGGAGAAGTTGGTTCGGGTAAAACCATTGTTGCGTTGCGCGCCATGTTGGCCGTTATAGATAGCGGGGGACAGGCAGCCCTTCTTGCACCCACTGAAGTTTTGGCAGCTCAACATCTGCGAACAATTAGAAAATTTTTAGGCACGCGGGCGCTTAGTGGGATGTTAGGAAGTGATGAAAAATCCACGCAAGTAACACTTGTAACTGGTTCGCAAAGTTCTGCTGCACGCAAAGAAGCGTTGGCACTTGCAGCAACTGGTGAAGCCGGAATTATTATTGGAACGCACGCGCTACTGGGTGAAAAAGTTGAGTTCAAAGATTTGGGATTAATCGTTGTAGATGAACAACATCGTTTCGGGGTAGAGCAACGCGATGCGCTTAAAGAAAAAGCAGAGCAACCACCGCATTTACTTGTTATGACGGCAACACCAATTCCTCGCACCGTTGCAATGACGGTCTTTGGAGATTTAGATATTTCCACACTTCGCGAATTACCATTAGGACGCCAGCCAATTACTACACATATTATTCCAGTGCTAGAGAAACCAAATTATTTGGAACGTGCTTGGTCGCGTATTAGCGAGGAAGTGGCCCTTAAGCATCAGGCCTACATCGTGGCGCCACGCATCAGCGAAGGCACATCGGCTGATTGCGATTTGGAATTTTTGTTTGGAGAAAGTTCTAATGACATAACATCGGTAGAAGAATTAGAACCGCGATTAGCAAAGGGCGCACTATCTGCTTTGAAATTAGCCCCCTTGCACGGTCGCCAAGCCAGCGAACTCAAAGAAGCGACAATGGCCGCTTTTGCTCAAGGCGATATCGATGTGCTCGTTTCTACGACAGTTATCGAAGTTGGCGTAGATGTTGCCAACGCAACAGTTATGGTAATTATGGATGCAGAGCGTTTTGGTATTTCGCAATTGCACCAATTACGGGGTCGCGTAGGTCGCGGAACTTCTCCGGGGCTTTGTTTATTAGTAACGAGTGCACCAGCCAATTCAGCCGCAAGAGCGCGTCTAGATGCTGTTGCTGCAACCCTTGATGGGTTTGAACTTTCAAGAATTGATTTAGAACAGAGACGCGAAGGCGATGTTTTGGGAGCCGATCAATCTGGAACCCGTTCTCACCTGCGATTACTTCGAGTTTTGCGCGATGAAGATTTAATTGATTTGGCTCGAAAAGATGCCGAAGAATTAATCGGTGAGATTAATGATTTGCGAAGTTATCCTGCGCTCGAAAGAGAGTTGTCAATATTGCGCCGAGATAGCGCAGTAGATTACTTGGATAAGGGTTAAGGAATATGAGAATCATTGCTGGAGTTGCAAAAGGTCGGACTTTGAGTAGCGTTGCTGGCGCAACCAGACCAACATCAGATCGTGCGCGTGAAGGGCTTTTCTCATCATTGACTTCTGAATTCGGTGATTTTTTAGGTTTACATGTTTTAGATCTCTTTGCAGGCTCGGGTGCAATTGGGCTAGAAGCGCTCTCACGTGGTGCAACGCTTGTTCACGCGGTAGAAAAAGATAGCAGCGCGCAAAAAACTATTAGCACTAATGAAGAATTAGTTTTGAAATCAAAACCCGTTGGCAAATTTCATCTTTATTGCATGTCGGCGCAGCGTTTTATAAGTGATCCACCTAAATGGCTCTATCACTTGGTTTATATAGATCCACCTTATGATTTTCCAGATACCGATCTAGAAGTATTGCTGACTGATTTAGATGGTGGCCAATTTCTAAGTAGTGATGCATTTATTGCAATCGAGCGAACTTCAAAGAGTTCACACTTTAATTGGCCCCCACACTTTGAATCAGTGCGTGAACGCAATTATGGGCAAGCAACGATTTATTATGCAAATTACAAGCCTTGATTTAAGCGCGTGAATGGATAAGTAAGCCATCTATTGCTAGCGTTGACACCATGAATCGTGCTGTTTGCCCAGGCTCTTTTGATCCAATTACATATGGACACATAGACATTATCAAGCGTGCTAGTTCTCATTTTGATCAAGTTGTTGTTGCAGTTCTTGAAAATCGCACAAAAGCCAGCCTATTTACCGTGGCCGAACGAATGGAAATGATTCGCGAGACTACTACTAAATTCCCAAATGTAGTTGTGGATTCATGGAGCGGATTGCTAGTTGATTATTGTAAGCGCAACTCAATCACGGCGATTGTAAAAGGTCTGCGCGCTATTACTGATTTTGATTATGAACTTCAAATGGCACAAGTAAATTTACAAGGTTCTGGAGTAGAAACGATGTTTATGGCTACTTCACCAGTGCATTCATTTTTATCATCATCGATTGTCAAAGAGTTGGCGCATTTTAACGGTGACGTTTCTAGCATGGTTCCACCAGTGATCAATGAAGCTTTAAAAAAGAGAATGGCGGGGAAATAATCCATGGAATCAGTTGAGAAATTAAGCAGTGCCATCACTATGGTTGAAGAAGCCCGCAGGGTTCCGCTATCGGCTTCGTGTGTTGTACACCGCGGGGAAATGTTAGAACTTCTAGATGATGCTCGCGCAGCTCTTCCGGCCGACCTAGCAGCTGCCCAAAAAGTTTTAGCCACTCGCGATGCAATCATTGAAGAAGGCAGAGTAAGTTGTGAAAACATGATTACCATGGCTCGTGAAGATGTTGCGCGTATGATCGAGCAGGCGGGAATCGTGCAAGCAGCGCGTGCCGAAGCCAAGAAAATTCTCAGTGATGTAAAAATTACTGCCGAAGAAGAGCGAGAAGAAGTCGAAGCCTATATCGATGGCCGCCTGGCAACTCTAGAAGTCATCCTAAATAAAACCATGGATGCAGTAACGCGCGGTCGTGAGCGCTTAGCCGGAGCCGATGATAAGGATATTCTTTCTCAACTCTCTGACGAAAAGTAACCTCGATGGCCCTTGCAAGTGAAATCTTTAAATTAAATACTCACGAATTGCCTAGGCGAGCCGGTGAGATGAAGGAATACCAGCTTGATTTGAAGGTTATTGAAAAAGTTGGTGTTGAACTAATAGCAATTCCTGCTGGTGAAATCATCGAAGTTGATGCGCGCCTAGAAGCGGTAACGCAGGGCGTACTTCTAACTGCGCAAATTTATGCAACAGCTTTTGGTGAATGTATTCGATGTCTTGACCCTGTCAAAGTAGAAATTGATCGCCCAATTCAAGAGTTGTATTTTTATGAGAGCAAACCCGAACGTGGTGCGCGTCGGAAAAAAGTTATTGAAAAAAATGAGGATGATTTAGATAGCGATGATGAATTGCATATGGATGGCGATATTATGGATTTAGGAATTCCAATTCGGGATGCAATCGTGCTGGCGCTTCCGATTAATCCGCTATGCAGCCCAGAGTGTGCGGGACTTTGCCAAGAGTGCGGTGAGAAATGGGCCAGCCTGATTCCTGACCATGTTCATGAGGTCATCGATGCCAGATGGGCGAGATTATCTGACCTTGCCGTTGCGTCTGAGATTGACCCCGATTTCAGGAATTGAGCATTTTGCGCGATACTAATCCCCTTGCAAATCAACTTGCACGCATAGATTTGAAGCCACGTTAGGAAGTAGTAGAGATGCCAGTACCAAAGCGAAAAATGTCGCGTTCGAAGACGCGCTCACGCCGAAGCCAGTGGAAGACAACTGCAGCAGCACTTGCGGCATGTCCACAGTGCCAGCAACCAAAATTGCAACACAGGGCCTGCCCAACTTGCGGTACTTATAACCGTCGTCAGGTAATAGAGGTCTGATCTGCGCTCGTTGCTAGCTAAGCGGTTGGGTGTTGATATTGAACCCGCCTTGCTTGAGTTGGCTTTTACTCATCGTTCATTTGCATATGAATCAGGAAGTAAAGAAACAAACGAACGACTTGAATTTCTAGGCGATTCAGTTCTTGGATTAATAGTTACCGAAGAACTATATATTCGTTATCCAGATTTAGATGAAAGTAGCCTATCACCGCTGCGCTCTGGCATTGTAAATATGCGCGCGCTAGCCGATATTGCGCGCGAATTAGATCTTGGAAAATTTATTCGACTTGGCAAAGGTGAAGAAGTAACAGGTGGGCGCGATAAAAATTCACTTTTAGCCGATGCCCTCGAAGCGCTAATCGGCGCGATTTATTTACAATTTGGTTTTGAAAAATGCACACTAATTGTGCGAGATTTAATTCAATCCACAATGGCCGGCGCTGTTGCACGTGGCGCTGGTTTAGACGGCAAGACCGCGCTTCAAGAATTAGCAGCATCCCTAAATAAAGGAACCCCCGAATATCTTGTAACCGAAGAAGGACCAGATCACGCTAAGAATTTCACTGCAGTAGCAATGCTTGCGGGCATTGCCCTGAGCGAGGGTGTGGGAAAGAGCAAACGCGAGGCCGAACAAGTTGCAGCGCGTATTGCCTATGAAAGCCTTAAGAGTGAAATACTACCGCAGGCGTAACTCACTTCTTTTTAGACTAGTCGCACTCTAAAAATCATCGCCAAAAGCGATAGGTTTGCCGCGTGTATTTGAAGAGCATCACCCTTAAAGGCTTTAAGTCCTTTGCCTCTACCACCACGCTGCGCTTTGAACCAGGAATCACCTGCGTTGTTGGTCCCAACGGTTCTGGCAAAAGTAACGTTGTTGACGCGCTCATATGGGTTATGGGTGAGCAAGGTCCTAAATCATTACGCGGCGGAAAGATGGAAGATGTAATTTTCGCTGGGACAAGCGCTCGCGCACCACTTGGTCGCGCAGAAGTTTCCTTAACAATTGATAACACAGATGGCGCACTACCGATTGAATTTAGTGAAGTAACAATTTCACGCATTCTTTTTCGCAATGGACAGAGCGAATATCAAATTAACGGAGAAGCAACGCGCTTATTAGATATTCAAGAATTGCTCAGCGATTCTGGAATTGGGCGTGAAATGCACGTAATCGTTAGTCAAGGTCAACTTGATGCGATTTTGATGGCCACGCCAGAAGAGCGTCGTGGTTTTATTGAAGAGGCAGCGGGCGTATTAAAACATCGTAAACGTAAAGAAAAAGCGCTTCGCAAACTCGATTCAATGCAGGCCAACCTAGCGCGCATTCAAGATTTAACGCTTGAATTACGCCGCCAATTGCGCCCACTAGGAAAACAAGCAGAAGTTGCAAAGAAAGCGGCAACAATTCAAGCCGATCTGCGTGATGCAAAGTTGCGCTTACTTGCCGATGATTACATCTCGCTTTCGAAAACACTTACCGTTGAAGTTGCCGACGAGAATGCCCTACGTGAGCGCCGCCGCATTGTCGAAACCGATTTAGATCGAACTCGTAATCGGGAAGAAGTGCTCGATGCGCAAGTCGCATTTGAAAGTCCACTTTTAGTTCAAGCACAAGAGACCTATTACCAATTAAGTTCGTTGCGTGAAAAATTTCGTGGAACTCAATCTTTGGCACAAGAGCGTTCGCGTTTTCTGGCAGAAGAAGCCGAAGAAGCGCGCACACTTGGGCGCGATCCGGAAAGCCTTGAACGCGAAGCCCAAATTTTGCGCGCAGAAGAATTAACACTTCGCAACAATGTAACTTCGGCCCAGCATGGACTTGAATTAGCAACTGCGCAATTATTAGATGCCGAAAATGTGCTTCGTATTGATGAAGATAAAATTGCTGCAGCAATGCGCGCAATTGCCGATGCTCGCGAAGGTACTGCGCGCCAAGAAGGTCACATCAAATCACTTGCAGCTCGCCTTGAAGCAATTGCTAGTGAAATTGCCCGTTTAACTAAAGCTAGAGACGAAGCCAATGCTCGCGTAGAAAGTGCTAAGCGTGACTATTCGGTCTATGAATTAGAAATTGCTAGCGCTGATTCGGGCGAACTTGGTTTAGATTCGCAATTTGAAAGCGCAAGAGGCGCGCTTAACTCTGCAAAAAGCGCATTGGGCGAAGTAATTGAGGCCGAACGCGTTGCTGATCGCGAACGCAACGGTGTCGAATCTAAATTGGAAGCAATTAAATTAACTTCAGCAAGTCGCGATGGTGTCGCCGCCCTACTTAATGATTCACGCGGTCTTTCAATTCTTGGAAGTCTGGCATCGCTTTTAGAGATTGATTCTGGTTGGGAGGCAGCCGCAGCAGCTGCCCTTGGAAGGTATGCCAATGCCATTGTTGTTCAAGATTTGAATTCGGCAATTACTGCGCTGACCACACTTCGCAGCGAAAATCTTGGACAAGCCGATGTTCTTGTTTATCAAGGTGGTGATGGAAAAAATCTGCGAACAGTTCCTGCAGGGTTAAACCCATTGAGTTCGCATATTCGCTCGTCCAAAATAAGTGAACTTTTAGCAACTCTGCTTGACTCAATTGTTGTTGCTGACTCTGCACGATCTGCAGAATCTATTATCGGCTCACATCCACATTTAACTGTAGTAACTCGTGACGGGGATGTAATTAATCAATCTCGTGCAAGCGGTGGTTCACAATCTTCTTCATCCCTCATTGAAATCGAAGCCCTCGTTGAAACCCTAGAAAAGAAATTAGTTGAACTTTCGCACACCTGCGATCGTTTGCGATTTGAAATTTTGACTGCAAATCAGCACGTTGAATCACGCCAGAGCGAATTCGATTTAGCCCTTGCGCGATTGACCGAATCTGATTCCCGAATTGCAGCATTGATTGAACAACTAGCTGTTGCTGGACAAAATATGAAATCTGCATCGGCTGAAGTAAGTCGCCTTAATCAATTAATTGCTGAAGCCAGCGGTGCGAAATCTCGTGATGATGACGAATTAGTAATTGCCCAGAATCAATTGCAACAGCGCGGGGAAATTACTCAACCAGATCATTCATATACTGAAATTTTGAGAAATGAAGTATCGAATGCGCGCACTACTGAAATTGAAGCCCGACTCGCAGTACGCACAATTGAAGAACGTGTAGATTCAGTTGCTGCGCGCGCCCAAACACTCGAGGCGACTGCTCTGGCCGAGCGTGAAGCATCTGCGCGGGCGGTATCGCGCCGTGGTGCGCGAGCACGTGGAGCAATAATTTCGCGCGCAATTGCCGAAGCGGCATATGAGGCCCTTATCTATATTGAGAGATCCATTGCGAAAGCAGCTACCGAACGTTCGCGACTTGAAGAATCTCGCGTGGCGCGTGAAGGTGAGACTCTAACTATTCGCGCACGGGGGCGTGGACTAACTACTGAACTCGACCAATTAACTTCTAGCGTTCATCGTGATGAAATCGCACGCGCACAACAGCGTTTACGAATTGAGAATCTAGAACTTAAAACAGTTGAGGAATTTGGTATTGATACGGCGACTTTAATTGGTGAATATGGCCCAGATAAAGATGTGCCAACGTTTTTTGAGACCGAAACAGGTGAAATCGTTGCAACGGAATTAATTCCTTATCGCAGAGATCAACAAGAAAAACGCCTTGCAACAACTGAGCGCTCTTTGACTCTTCTTGGAAAAATTAACCCGCTAGCCCTTGAAGAATTTACCGCCCTTGAAGAGCGTTTAAAGTTTCTTGCAGAACAACTTGAAGATTTAAAGAATACAAAGAAAGACCTTCTTGCTATTATTAAAGAAGTTGACGAACGCGTTCAGAAAATTTTTATGGATGCATTTGCCGATACTGCGCAACATTTTGAAGATATATTTGCGCGTCTATTTCCTGGTGGCGATGGCCGATTAATTTTGACTAATCCTGATGATCCAATCAATAGTGGCGTAGATGTAGAAGCTCGCCCACCTGGAAAGCGCATTAAACGTCTATCACTTCTCTCCGGTGGAGAAAAATCTCTAACTGCGGTGGCGATGTTGATTGCTATCTTTAAAGCCCGACCAAGTCCGTTCTATGTTCTAGATGAAGTTGAAGCCGCCCTCGATGATGTGAACTTGGGTCGCTTGCTCGGTGTTATGGAAGAACTTCGTGCAAGTTCGCAACTAATTATTATCACCCACCAAAAACGCACAATGGAAATTGCAGATGCCCTATACGGCGTCACCATGCGTGGGGACGGTGTGACAGAAGTTATTTCACAACGACTTCGCGAATATGATGCAAGTTAATGAGTCTATTTAGTAAGTTCCTTGCAAAAATAAAAGGCACAGATGATTTTTCGGCAGCAGACTGGGCCGAACTTGAAAGAGAACTTCTTGTATCTGATTTGGGCCCATCGCTTTCAAGAGGGTTAATAGAGGAAGCTAAAAGGGTAAAGAGCGAGGATGCTGAATTGCTCAAGGTAGTGGGCGTAAAGTCTCAGATGTAAATTCATTAGTCGAACGTTTTAGTGCAGCGCAAAAGATGATGAAGCAAGTTCGAAGCGGGGCAGTGCCAGCGCCGATGTTGGCGATGAATATGCCTGCCATGCCACCGATTGCGAGTAAGCGCGCGCCACAAAAGAAGAAATCTAAGTCAGGAAATCCAGCAAAGAGAGCGGCCGAAGAAGGGCGCTGGGAGCCGATTTCACATCTGGCTAGGCTCATGGCAAGATTGGGCACCTGTTGATGGGGCCCTCTACCCCCAGCAACATCCGAATCCACAGTCGAATCTTTCGATCGCGCACCCCGCTGCGAGTAACTGATACGACACACTTTTCAAGGAGTACAACTTTCTTGGCTACAAAAATTCGCTTAATGCGCATGGGTAAAATTCGCACACCATATTTTCGCATCGTTGTTACCGATTCTCGTAAAGCACGTAATGGATTATCAATTGAAGAAATTGGTCGCTACGCCCCAGGGCAAGAGCCATCGCTAATTGAAATTAATTCAGAGCGTGCCCTTTATTGGCTCGGTATCGGTGCACTTCCAAGTGAGCCGGTAGAGGCCCTTCTAAAGATCACTGGAGACTGGCAAAAACATAAAGGTCTGCCTGGAACAGAAGGCACGCTAAAGGTTGCACCTGCTCGCGTTGGTAAGTACGTTGCTTATGAAGCCGCAGTTAAGCAAGCAATGGATGAACCAAAAGAAGGCGCAACAACTCTTAAGAAGAGAGCACAAGAGAAGTTAGCTGCTAAATCAACTCCGGTCGAAGTTGTTGAGACTGCTCCAGTTGTGGAAGCAGTTGTTGTAGAAACTCCAGTTGAAGAAACGCCAGTTGTCGAAGCAGTGGCTGAAGAAACGCCAGTTGTCGAAGCAGTGGTGCCTGAAAAATCATGATGGATGAAGCGCTAGAACATTTAGTTAAGGGAATCGTAGATAACCCGCAAGATGTTGTAGTCAAGGAAGTAACTCACCGCCGAGGAACAACTCTGGAAGTTCGTGTTAATCCAGAAGATATTGGCAAAGTTATCGGTCGCAACGGCCGCACTGCTAAAGCGCTTCGCATCGTTGTTAGCGCGCTGGCAGGCCGCACAATCCGCGTCGATCTCATAGAGACCGACGAGGCTCGCTAACAAAGAGTTCGCGCCATGCGCTTAATCGTGGGGCGAATAGGTCGCGCTCACGCAATTTCGGGTGAAGCGACAATCGAAGTTCGAACTGCTGATCCTGATCGCCGCTTTGCAATCGGTGTAAAGGTAGATACTGATGCGCATGGAAAATTAACTATTGCTTCTGGCCGCGTACATAATGGGATTTTATTGCTGGGCTTCGTTGGGATCACTGACAGAAATGGAATTGAAAAACTCAAAGATACGCTGCTTTATGCCGAAGTTGATATCGACGAAGAAAGTGATAACGAAGATGAATATCACGTTTTACAACTAATCGGGTGTACGGCTTATTTAGAAAATGGTGATAAATACGGCGTAGTCAGCGACGTGATTAATCTACCTAGCCAAGATTTACTCTCGATTACGAGCCCAAATGGAGAGTCCCTTATTCCGTTTGTGCATCAATTAGTTCCCAGCGTCGATATTAAAGCTAAACGAATTATTGTAATTCCACCAGTGATAGAAGGGGAATTAAAGTGAAGATAGATGCAGTGACAATTTTCCCTGATTACTTTGCCCCGCTTAAACTTTCACTTTTAGGTAAGGCGCAAGAGCAAGGCATTATCGATATTGCAATTCATGACCTGCGCACCTTTGCAACAAATAATCACAACAGCGTTGATGACACTCCATATGGTGGTGGTGCAGGCATGGTGATGATGCCCGAAATTTGGGGTCAGGCATTAGATCCCTTAATGAAGCAAGATACTGATCTAATTATTCTGACTCCTGCTGGGAAACGCTTTGACCAAAAAATGGCTGAAAGTTTTTCAAAAGCGCGCCATCTACTCTTTGCATGTGGTCGCTACGAAGGAATCGACGATCGAGTACGTCAACATTATTCTGGGCAAAATTATTTGAATAAAAATATTCGTGTTCATGAAATCTCAATTGGTGATTATGTACTTGGCGGGGGTGAAGTCGCAGCCATTGTTATGATAGAAGCGATTACTCGCCTTATTTCTGGCGTCATCGGAAATCCAGATTCATTAAGTGAAGAATCGCATAATACGCAAGGTTTTCTCGAGTATCCCAATTTTACAAAGCCACCATTGTGGCGAGATATAGCAGTACCCGAGATTTTATTAAGTGGCAATCATGGCGAAATTGCCAAGTGGCGCGCAACACAAGCAGAATTACGCGCGAAAAATAATTCATAACTAGCGAGTAACACACTCTTTAGCGTAGGGTTTTAACATGGCGAGAATTGACCCGGAGATTCAATCACAATTAATTAGAGATCTTGAACCTGTGGTTGTAGTGGAGCTAAATCGCCACTTAGAAATTCAGAGGGATTGGTATCCACATGAATATGTGCCATGGTCAAAGGGTCGCGACTTCGCAGGTCCGCTAAATGGCGATGCTTGGGAAGCTAAAGATTCTCGTCTATCAGCAGTTGCGCAAGATTCGTTAGTTTTAAATCTCTTAACTGAAGATAACTTACCTGGATATCACACTGAAATTGCAATTGTCGTGGGCCGCGATGGCGCATGGGGTAATTGGTTAGAACGCTGGACCGCTGAAGAAAATCGCCACGCAATTGTTATGCGCGATTATTTAATGGCAACGCGCGGGGTAGATCCTAAGGAATTAGAAGATTTACGAATGGCACATATGTCCCTAGGTTATCAATTCCCATATGAACAAGATATGTTACACACCGTTTCCTACGTAACTTTCCAAGAGTTAGCAACGCGAATTTCGCATCGTAATACCGGTAAAATTTCTGATGATCCAATTTGTGAAAATATGCTGCAGCGAGTTTCGTTAGATGAAAACTTGCATATGATTTTCTATCGCAATCTTTTAGGTAAGGCACTTGAGCTACAACCAAATGCTGCAATGCGCGCTATTAGTGATGTCGTTATTAATTTTGCAATGCCAGGTGTAGGTATGCCAGGTTATGGTCGGAAAGCAGTCGGTATCGCGCTGGCTGGAATTTATGATCTTGAATCCCACCTTGCAGAAGTTATTGCACCAGTTTTACGGGCGTGGAATATTTTTGAGCGCACCGATTTCACTGGTGATGGGCAAGCCGCACGCGATGAACTTGGCGCATTTCTAGAAAAAGCAGATGGTGAAGCCAAAACCTTTAATGAAAAACGTGAGAAATACTTTGAGCGCCAAATTGCACGCGGACAAGAACCAATTCGCTTAATCAAGTAATATTTCACTCATGTCCAAGCGCGCTATATTCATTGAGCACGACCATGTCAGTGTAGGCGGACCAATCTGGAAACAATTTGAGAATCGCGGTTATGAAATTACGCGTTTTAAAATTGTTGACGAAGCCAATTTTAATACCCCAAATGTGAAAGTGCAGTGGCCAAATCTGCTTGAATTCGATGCTGTTGTTCCGATGGGCGCGCCATGGGGGGCTTGGGAAGATGAGCGAATTGGAAATTGGTTAAACCCCGAGATAGAACAACTGCGCCAAGTTCACAACGCCGGAATTCCAATACTTGGAATTTGTTTTGGCGGGCAATTAATGGCACGCATTCTTGGCGGCTCGGTTGCGCGAGCCCCTAAAGCCGAACTTGGGTGGTATGTAATTTTAAGCGATGACGAATCGCTAATTCCACGCGGACCATGGTTTCAATATCACTGGGATCGCTGGCAATTACCGCCAGGGGCTAAAGAAATTGCGCGAACTCCGCTCTCGTCCCAAGCATTTACTTTTGGTCGCACCCTTGGTGTGCAATTTCATCCAGAGATAGATTTAAATGTATTAGATCAATGGCTAGCCATGGCTGGTGGCTGTGTTGAAGTTGAATCAGAGGGTGTAAACGTGGAAATTTTACGTGCGCAAACTAAATTTGAAGAGCCAGAGGCCAATCAGCGCGGTTACGATTTAGTCAATCAATTTCTTGATCGCATCGCAACCGCGCCAATTCAACGCATTTAAAATTTAATTATCTAAAGGAGTTACGTAGGCTCCAGAAATTCCACCATCAACTAAGAAATTTGATGCGGTAATGAAAGACGAGTCATCGCTAGCCAAGAAAGCAACTGCTGCTGCAATTTCGCTAGCCTCGGCAAAGCGTCCCATCGGAATATGAACTAGGCGACGAGCAGCACGTTCTTTATCTTTAGCAAAGAGTTCTTGGAGCAACGGAGTATTTACTGGCCCAGGGGAGAGCGCATTTACTCGTATCCTTTCGCGAGCAAACTGCACACCGAGTTCGCGACTCATTGAAAGCACGCCACCTTTAGATGCGGTGTATGCAATCTGGGATGTTGCAGCACCCATAGTTGCAACAAATGATGCGGTGTTGATAATTGAACCTTTTCCGCCCTTTTGCATGTAAGGAATTACATACTTGCAGCAGAGAAAAACGCTAGTTAAGTTGACACGATTTACACGCTCCCAAGCATCTAAACCAGTTGTTAAAATTGAATCATCATCAGGTGGTGAAATCCCTGCATTGTTAAATGCAATATCGATGCGACCATAAGTATCGAAAGCGACCTTATACATATTTTCAACCTCGGCAGTAACTGTTACATCTGCCTTGACGAAAATACCGCCAGTTTCCTGAGCAATTTTTTCGCCAGTTGCCGGATTTGTATCGATTGCTACAATTTTCGCGCCTTCACTTGCCAAGCGAAGCGCGGTGGCATAACCAATTCCACTGCCTGCACCAGTAATTACTGCGACACGACCTTCAAGACGTTTTGACATGTATTTAACCTCTTCTAATCTTGCGAGATAAAGACGTTCTTTACCTCAGTAAATGAATCAAGTGCATCAGGGCCTAATTCGCGACCAAGACCTGATTGTTTGTAACCGCCAAAAGGCGTCCAAAAACGAACTGATGAATTTGAGTTTACTGAAAGATTGCCGCTCTCAAGAGCGCGCGAAACACGAATTGCACGGCCAACATCTCGGGTCCAAATCGAACCCGACAAGCCATATTCCGAATCATTTGCCATCTCGATTGCATCGGCTTCGGTTTCAAAGGCAAGAACTGAAACGACTGGACCAAAAACTTCTTCACGCCAAGAACGCGCCTCGGTATTTTTAGGCATCAAAACCGTTGGTGCCATCCAATAGCCAGCACCAGTTGGCGCAGAACCGGTGAATGCAATTGGTTCATCTAAATAAGTTTGTACTGAATCAAATTGTTTCTTTGAAATCAGTGGGCCCATATCTGATGTTGCAAGGGATGGATCTTCGACTCTAAATTTCTTAACTGCTACTTCGAAACTTTCCATGAATGCATCAAAGACCGAACGTTGCACCAAGATTCGCGAACGCGCACAACAATCTTGTCCGGCATTATCAAATACCGCCCCCGGCGCACCAGCTGCTGCTTTTGCAACATCGGCATCTGCGAAGATTATGTTGGCACTTTTGCCACCTAGTTCAAGAGTTACTCGCTTAACTTGGTCGGCACAACCTGCCATGATTTGTTTTCCAACACTGGTTGAACCAGTAAAAACAACTTTGCGAACCAATGGATGTGTAACGAAACGATTTCCGACCACACTTCCTTTGCCAGGCAAAACATTAAAGACGCCTTCAGGAATTCCAGCCGCAAGGGCAAGTTCGCCAATGCGCATTGCAGTTAGTGGAGTGTATTCGGCAGGTTTTAATACAACCGTATTTCCGGCAGCAAGGGCTGGCGCAAAACCCCATCCGGCAATTGGCATTGGGAAGTTCCAAGGCACAATTACACCAACGACTCCGAGTGGTTCTTTAAAAGTTATATCAATTCCACCAGCTACCGGAATTTGCTTACCAAATAAACGCTCAGGTGCTGCCGAATAATAGGTGAGAGTATTTATAACGTTATCGACTTCCCACAAAGCATTTCCACGTGTGTGGCCTGAGTTAGTAATTTCAAGGATTGCCAGTTCTTCTTTGTGCTCTGCAATTACTTCAGCAAATCTACGCAGAAGTTTTCCGCGATCACCTGGGGCAATTGCGCGCCAACTTTGAAAGGCTTTTGCAGCTTTTTCAATAACCCCATCGGTTGCGGCTAAATCTAAGTGAGCCACATTTCTAACTAACGTTTCGGTGGCAGGGTTAATTACATCATAGGAGGTAGACACGGCTTAAAACCTTTCGAAGTTACGGAAGAGTTCCCAATCAGTTACTGCTTTGCCATAGGCGGCCAATTCAACGCGTGCCATATTTGCATAGTGGGCTTGCACTTCTGCGCCAAAAGTTTCTTTTACCCAAGAACTCTTTTCCCAAAGCGCTAGCGCTTCTTGCATAGAAGAAGGAACTCGCTCTGAATCGGATGCGTAAGCATTTCCAGTAAAAGCTGGCTCTGACTTTAATTTCTTATTAATTCCATCAAGGCCTGCAGCGATGATGCCTGCAACTGCCAAATAAGGATTTACATCACCACCTGGAACGCGATTTTCTAAACGCAAACCTTGTCCATGGCCAACTAAACGAAAAGCACAAGTACGGTTATCGCGTCCCCAACGAATTGCAGTTGGCGCAAAGGATCCAGGCACATAGCGTTTATATGAGTTGATATTTGGTGCAAAGAGAATGGAAAGTTCGCGCATATGTGCCAATTGACCAGCAATAAATTGGCGACCCAATTCGCTCATTCCGTGTTCTTTATCGGTTTCATCAACCATAACTAATTCATCATTCAGACCGCGAAATGATAAGTGAATGTGGGAAGAGTTGCCTTCTTTTTCATTTGGCTTGGCCATAAATGTAAGGGCGTAACCTTCCTGGGCTGCAATTTCCTTTGCGCCATTTTTATAAATCACATGGCTATCGCAGTTAGACAAGGCATCAGAGTATTTGAATGCAATCTCATGTTGACCAAAATTACATTCACCCTTAACTGATTCAACAATTAGCCCAGCACCCTGCATTCCTAACCGGATCTTGCGCAAGAGTGGTTCAACGCGTGAGCCACCCATGATGGAGTAATCAACGTTGTATTGGTTGGCCGGCGTTAAATCACGATATGCCTTGTTCCATGCTTCCTCGTATGTATCAGTAAACAAAACGAATTCAAGTTCGGTACCGCACATAGCTTTCATGCCAGCATCTTTTAGAACTGCAATTTGTTTACGCAAAATTTGTCGCGGTGATGCAACAACATCGGTGTGGTCTAGCCACTTAACATCAGCGAGCACCATTGCTGCCCCTTCTTGCCAAGGAACTAATCGCAGCGTATTTAAATCGGGGATAAGTGCGAAATCACTATAGCCACGTTCCCATGAGGACATTTCATAACCTTGCACAGTATTCATATCAACATCGACGGCGAGCAAATAATTACAACCTTCGGTGCCATGTTTTAAAACTTCATCAATAAAATGATGACCGTGGATTCGCTTGCCGGTAAGACGACCCTGCATATCGGTCAGTGCAACTATTACGGTGTCGATAGAGCCATTCTTAACTGCCTCTTTAAGTGCATCAACACTCAACGCTGGCATTGCGGTCTCCATGGGGAACCCTTTCTTAGGTTAATTCTTAAGCCCTATCCTGCCAAAGAAATTCTTGCTTGCATAACTGATTTGACGAGGGCTAGCCCTTATTACGCTCTTATCGCCAAGTTACTCGGATCGTGCAGCGGTTGGTTAGCGATTCTTCCCGTATGCCAGTTACCAAAAAATTCAATCTCGACCTGCGTTCCGGCAGTTGCATGCTCTAGTGGCAAATATGCATTTCCTATTGCTTTCCCAATTGTATAACCCTGTCCGCCGCTTTTGACTCGCCCAATAATCTGGCCATCTTTGCGAATTGGTTCATTTCCAAGGGGGACTTGCCTAATGTCATCAAAAACGATGGCAACTAATTTTCGTTTCGGAATAAATTTTGTTAATGCATCTTTGCCCATAAAATTATTTTTTGTCATATCAACTGCAAAATCCAAACCTGCTTCAAATGGGCAAGTTTCGCTATTAATTTCACCAGCCCATGCGCGATATCCTTTTTCCAATCGAAGTGATTCAATCGCCCTATAACCACACGGTGTTAGACCCATTGGGCTACCCGCAGAAATAAGGGCTTCCCATACTTTTAGACCATCGGATGCGGGTAGATATATTTCATATCCAAGCTCTCCCACATAAGTGATGCGAGTCAGTCGCACATTACTTTGGGCTAATTCAATTTCGCGCGAGCGCATAAAGGGAAATGCGCTATGGCCTAACTCTGTCTTAGTCAAAGTTTCCAAAATTTGGCGAGATTTAGGTCCCCAAATTCCAAAGCAAGCTAACTCTGAAGTTACATCGCGCATTTGGAGTTGGCTAAAGTTATTTTCGCGTGCCATTTTGCGCAACCAAGCTAGGTCATGAGTAGCAAAAGCAGTTCCAGTCACAATGAAAAATTCAGACTCACCTGTTTGCGTTACGGTGTAATCGGATTCGATTCCTCCGCGCGAATTAAGAGCTTGTGTATATATCGTGCGACCTATGCCTCGCAAAACATTATTGGCGCAGACGAAATTGAGAAATTCTGGCGCTCTCGAACCACTAATAATAAATTTAGCAAAACTTGATTCATCAAATAACCCAGCAGCGGTGCGCGTTGCATGATGTTCAACCATGACCGCCGATGACCAATGATTTCCGGCCCAACCATAGGGACGCAATTTGTCATCACCTATATGAGTTTCGTAGAAATTCACGCGCTCCCAGCCGGATTTTTCGCCAAAGACTGCGCCGCTATTTTTATGCCATTGATAAATCGGAGATGTCTTTAGCGGGCGCCCTGATTGGCGTTCTTCACCAGGGTAGTGAATGTCGTAATACTCTTCATAATTTTCTTTAACGCGTTTTAGCGTGTAGTCAGGTGATTTATAAGATTGGCCAAAGCGATTGATATCCATATGCCACAAATCCATGGTTGGTTCACCGGCAACAATCCATTCGGCCATTACTTTTCCAATACCGCCTGCCCCTGCAATTCCGTGGGCGCAAAAACCTGCCGCAACATAAAAGCCACCAATTTGCGTCTCGCCTAAACAAAATTCGTTATCTGGAGTAAAACCTTCAGGCCCATTGATGAAATTCTTAATGCCAATCTTTGCCATCTGTGGAACGCGCTTTTGTGAAGCATCTGCAATATCTTCAAAGCGATCCCAATCTTCGGGCAATAACCGCCCATTAAAATCACTAGGAATGTCATCAAAATTTTCGAAATCAGCTGTCCATGCTTTGGAATTTCTTTCATAGCCACCCATTAGCAGACCATCTACTTCTTGGCGAAAGTAAATCAAATTATCTGGATCTCTAAGTGATGGAAGAAGTGGGGCACCAGGAGTTAAGAAATTATCAGTAATCATGTATTGATGGCTCATAGGAACAATTGGAATGCGAACATTTAGTAACCTTCCAATTTCTGGTGCGTATATGCCACCGCAATTAACAACAATTTCGCACTCGATATCGCCTTTGTTTGTTATTACTTTAGAGACGCGTCCATCTTTGGTTTCAATACCTAAAACACGAGTGTGAGTTAGAATTTTTGCACCAGCTTTGCGCGCGCCATTTGCCAGCGCCATTGCTAATTGCGATGGATCAACTTGTCCATCAGTTGCCATATAACAAGCGCCAACTACGCCTTTTAAGTCGATGAGCGGGAAAAGTTCCTGGGCCTGTCTAGGCGAAATCTCTGTAAGGTCTAACCCAAAAGTTTTAGCCCACCCAATTTGGCGACGAATTTCTTCCATTCGTTCTGGCGATGAAGCCAATTTAATGCTTCCGCATTCGCGCCAACTCGGTGGAGTCTCAGTTTTTTCTAACTGCCGATAGAGATCAACCGAATGCATATTCATCTTGGTAAGTGTGGGGTCCGCGCGTAATTGGCCAACCAAACCGGCTGAATGAAATGTTGAGCCACTTGTGAGTTCGCTCCTATCGAGCAGAACGACATCTTTTTGCCCAAGTTGGGTCAAGTGATAGGCAACGGATGTTCCACCAACTCCGCCACCGATAATTACGATTCGTGCGCGGTCAGGGCTCTTACCTTCGGACATGTTTGAAATGTATCCTATTAAGGTGCCAAGTAGCCAGCGTGAGTTTGAAGAACTTTATGGGGTTTTATTAAATCAAGTTCCGCTCCTTAAAAGCCGGACAACGATAACCGAACTTTCAGGTGGCTTAACAAATAGAAATCTATTAATTACCACCGATAGTGGTAAATATGTGGCGCGCATCTCAAGTAATGATTCATTGCTCTTATCAATTGATCGAGATGCAGAATATGAGAACTCGAAACGAGCGGCCGAAAATAATATTGGAGCGCCAGTCTTTGATTATCTTGCTGGGCAAGGTTTACTTGTAATTGGCTATCTGCCTGGTCGAACTTGTAGCGCTGAAGATGTATCGCAAAATCTAGACCGAATCGCGCAGAGTTGCAGGACGCTTCACGCAGCGCGGCGATTTGTTAATGACTTTGACATGTTTAAAGTACAAGCGCGTTATTTAAAAGTAGTCCAAGAGCGCGGCTTTAGATTGCCAGATCGCTATCGCGATTATGAAATACATATCGGCAAAATTGCAAAAGCACTTGCGGTTCTAGCTGAAGGGACCGTGCCCTGCAATAATGATTTATTACCGGGTAATTTTATCGACGATGGTAAAAAGATTTGGTTAATTGATTATGAATACTCAGGAAATAATGATGCCTGTTTTGAATTAGGCAATATTTGGGCCGAAGCTTTTCTAGATTTGGAAAAGTTAGAAGAACTGGTCACTGCTTATTACGGGGTATCGCGACCTGAAAAATTTGCACGGGCTTGGTTATTTGCCTTGCTCGCAAAATATGGCTGGACGCTCTGGGCATCGATTCAAAGTGCGGCATCTACTTTAGATTTTGATTTCTGGGACTGGGGTGCGCATAAATATGATGAGGCCGAACGAGCTTTTAATAGCAAAGAATTTGAGGAGATGCTGGCGCAAGTCACCAGAAAGCCTTCTGCCTAAATAGCAAGAATTCATTTAAATTGGTGAAAAAATAAGGGCAAATGTCCTTCCATTATGTCGAAATTAGGGGCACGATACGCGATAAGGCTCGAAACAATTCGGAGCCAATACTTGGGGGGACTTATGAGTAAACAATCCGGAGTTAGCTACACCAAGGTCGATCAGGCCTACTTCGATAAACGTGGACTGCGCCGCTATGCCGGGGTGGGGTCGCTATGGGCGCTGGGAGTGGGCGCGGTTATTTCCGGCCATTTCTCGGGCTGGAACCTGGGTCTGGCCAACGGCTGGGGCAGCATGCTGATCGCCGCGATCCTCATCGCGGTGATGTACCTGGGCCTGACCTTTTCGCTCGCCGAAATGTCGCCGGCGCTGCCGCATACCGGTGGTGCCTACTCATTTGCACGTAGCACCATGGGTCCTTGGGGCGGCTATATCACTGGACTGGCCGAAAACGTCATGTATGTGCTGACTCCAGCGGTGATCGTATTCTTCATCGGCAGTTACATGGGCAGCATCTTCGACACCCCCACCAATCTTCAGCCGCTCTGGTGGATCGCTTTTTACCTGATATTTGTGGGTCTGAACATCTTAGGCGTGGAGCAGTCGCTCAAGATTGCGGTGGTAATAACCGTGCTGGCGCTGGCCACTCTGGTGGTCTTCTGGGTGAGCGCCCTGCCCAACATCGACTTCAGCCGCTGGGCGATGGATGTCGGTGCGGGCGGCGTCAAACTTGCGGAGGGCGGCGGCCCGTTTCTACCGCTGGGCTTGGCTGGCGTACTGTCGGCGATGCCGTTCGCGGTCTGGTTGTTCCTGGCCATCGAGCAACTGCCGCTGACCGCTGAGGAGTCGATTGATGTAAAGCGCGACATGCCAAAGGGCATTATCTGGGGCATGTTCACACTGATCATCTCAGCACTGATGATCCTGTGGCTGAATCCGGCCGTGATTGGCGTTGGTTCGCATGCGCTCGGGCAGTCGGGCGAACCGCTGCTGGACGGCTTCAAGGCTATCTACGGCGGGAACTTCGCCCGCGGTCTGGCGCTGGTCGCAGTGCTGGGCTTGGTCGCCAGTTTCCACACGATTATCTTCGCCAAGGGTCGGCAAATCTATTCGCTTAGCCGAGCCGGCTATTTCCCGCAGTTCCTGTCGGTCACGCATGGTAAGCGCAAAACCCCGTATGTGGCGATGGTGATGGGCAGCGCGCTAGGGCTGACAGTGATGTTGCTGCTCTGGTTCGGCCTGGGCGAGTCACGCGCCGGCACCGCCATCGGAGGCATGCTGCTGAACATGGCGGTCTTCGGCGCGATGTTCTCCTACTTCCTTCAAGCGCTCTCGTTCATCCTGTTGCGCAAGAAGATGCCGCATCTCGAACGGCCGTACCGCAGCCCGCTGGGTATCGGCGGAGCGACGCTGACCATGATCATCGCTGCCGTAACGCTGTACGTCCAACTCACCGGCGACCCGGCCTATACCCGGGGCGTGTTGTGGGTGGCCGGCTGGTTCGCCATCGGCATCATCTACTTCGTGTTGGTCAGTCGGCATCGGCTGGTCCTGTCGCCAGAGGAGAAGTTCGCGCAGGAGCACGTCGGGAAAGATATAGCCTAAGTCGTATTGTAGCTGGGGTCGCGATCCTCTGGTCGCGGCCTCGGCTTTACTTATTACTAAAGCAATAAGATTGCCCATATGTGTAGATTGATGGGTTATGTGAGCGATGAAAAAACAACTTTCGAAAATATAGTTGGATCAAATTTTAAAGAATTTGTCTCGCTTTCATCCGTGCATTGTGATGGCTGGGGTATCGCTTCAATTAATCACGCAGAGCGCGTTGCAACTTTAGATCGCGCTCCTGAAACGGCAGTTACTAGTGAGAACTTTAAGAAAGCGCTAGCTAAGAGTTCTGCCGATGGTTCGCTATTACACCTGCGTTGGGCGACAAAGGGTTTACCCGTTAGCCAAGAGAACACCCACCCATTTGTATATGAGGATTTCTCTTTTATCCATAATGGTGCAATTTCCCCCCCAGCGGCGATGGATTCATTTATAGCACCAATTTATAAGCGCTTTATTATTGGGGATACAGATAGTGAAAGATATTTTTATTATCTGCTTTCAGCAATCAGTGAACATGGCTTGGTAGATGGTGTAAAAATTGCAGTAAATAGAATTCGTGAAAGTATGGATTATTCAAGCATAAATGCAATGATTATGAACGAAGATTTCTTTGTTGTAATTTGTGAACATCATCCAGAACGCCATCCAGATTGGGCACCTGCTGATTACTATGAATTGAAATATAAAAAGGACCAAAACTCAGTATTAGTTGCATCCACTGGCTGGGAACAAAAGGGCTGGGAACTACTTCCTAATCATCAAATTTTACTTGTGGATCGTGCCAGCCTAGAAGTTACGGTTATTTCACTTTAAAAGAAGCATTACGATTAGCGCATGAGTCGCACATATAAAGTCGAAACTTATGGCTGTCAAATGAATGTGCATGACTCCGAAAGAATTTCAGGGTTGCTAGATGAGGCAGGATTCATCCCTGCCGAAGTCGGAACCCAAGCCGACATAGTAGTTTTTAATACTTGCGCAGTTCGTGAGAACGCTGACAATAAACTTTATGGAAATTTAAGTTTTCTAGCCCCTATTAAAAAAGCAAACCCAACGATGCAAATTGCCGTGGGTGGCTGTTTGGCACAGAAAGATCAAGCTCTGATTTTGAAAAAAGCGCCCTATGTCGATGTCGTTTTCGGCACTCATAATGTTGGTTCTTTGCCAGTATTGCTTGAACGAGCACGAATTGAAGAGGAATCGCAGATAGAAATTTTAGAGTCGCTGGAACATTTCCCTTCTACTCTTCCTGCCCGCCGCTTATCAGCTTTCTCTTCTTGGGTTTCAGTATCAGTTGGTTGTAATAACACTTGCACTTTCTGCATCGTTCCAACACTTAGAGGAATTGAAAAAGATCGTTCATCGCGAGATATTCTTAAGGAGATTCAAACCTTAGTTGCGCAAGGCGTAATTGAGATAACTTTGCTTGGACAAAATGTGAATGCTTATGGTGTTGATTTTGGCGACCGAGGTGCTTTTGCAAATTTACTGCGTGAGTGCGGCAAAGTCGAAGGTCTAGAACGAGTGCGGTTCATGTCGCCACATCCACGTGATTTCACCGACGATGTGATAGATGCAATGGCGCAAACAGCAAACGTGATGCCACATTTGCATATGCCGTTGCAATCGGGTTCTGATCGCGTTCTGCGCGAGATGCGTCGCTCCTACCGCAGCGATCGCTATTTGGGAATTCTCGAACGTGTGCGAAGTGCGATGCCTAACGCCTGCATTACTACCGACATAATTGTTGGTTTTCCAGGGGAGACGGAAGAAGATTTTCAAGCAACTCTAGATATTTGTACGCAAGCTCGCTTTGCTGCGGCTTATACATATCAATATTCAAAGCGCCCAGGTACACCTGCCGCAGAAATGCCAAATCAAATTTCACCTGAAGTTGTAGGGCAGCGTTATACGCGTTTGCATGAACATCAACAGGGTATTTCACTCTCTGTTAACAAAGAAGCTATAGGTCGCACCATGCAAGTTTTGGTCGCAGATTTCGAAGGTCGCCGAGATGAAGCGCAATCTCGAATGACGGGTCGCAGTGAAGATTTCCGGTTAGTTCACTTTGGAAACCAAACACCGGCACGAGCTGGAGATATTGTTGAATTAGAAATCACAGATGCATCTGCACATTATTTAATTGGAGATTCAATCTCGGTTCGAAAAACGCGTGGGGGAGATGCACATCAACTTCGAACACAAGTACAAGGGCCACAGCCAATCTTGCTTGGGATGCCTGCAATATCTCGATGAGTGTAATAGTCATTTGTGGGGCAACAGCTACAGGCAAAAGTGATTTAGCAATTGAATTAGCCAAAGAAATATCAGCCGAAATTATCAATGCCGATTCTATGCAGTTATATCGCGGCATGGATATAGGCACTGCAAAATTACCAGTGCTTGATAGAAGTGGAATTATTCACCACCTGCTTGATGTTTTAGATGTAACCGAAGATGCGAGTGTTGCTTGGTATCAAGAAAGTGCACGCACTAAAATTGCAGAAATCCAAAACCGTAACAAGAACGTCGTTATCGTTGGTGGAACAGGTTTATATATCAAGGCGATTTTGGATGATTTAAACTTTCCTGAGACCGACCCAGAAATCCGTGGTGCGCTAACTGCTGAGGCTGAAAAAATTGGTTTGGACGCGCTATTCCAACGTTTAGAAAAATTAGATCCAGCAGCGGCTCTTGCTATCGATAGCGCAAATGCGCGGCGCGTAATTCGAGCACTTGAAGTAATTGAGATAACAGGTAAACCTTTTACCGCAAATTTGCCGAGAGAAGCCAGTACAAAGTTTCCAGATGCTAAGCAGTTTGGCCTAGTAATGGAGCGCGAAACTTTAGATGAACGCATATCGCAGCGAGTAGATCGAATGTGGGATTTGGGATTAGTGGACGAGGTTAAGAATTTACTTGAAGCAGGTATCACTAAAGGTAGAACTGCCCAAAGAGCGTTGGGTTATTCACAAGTGATTTCATTTTTAGGTGATCAAATCAGTGAAGTAGAAGCCCGCGAAGATACTAAGCGTGCAACTAGGCAATATGCGCGTCGACAAGAGGTTTGGTTTTCGCGTGATGATCGCATAAAATGGATTTCGCCAGTTGCCTCTCGTCTTGAAGTTATTATGAACACACTAGATCTGCGATAAGTGATATAAACTTAAACAATGATCGCGACCTATGGCCATGGAACGCAGAACGATTTTTTAATTGTTTTCGATCCAAATAATGAATACTCAATAACCACGGCACAAACTACTGCTATCTGTAATCGCGAATCTGGCATCGGCTCTGATGGATTAATCAGAATTATAAAACGCAATGAAAAATGGTTTATGGATTATAGAAATTCTGATGGCTCCCTTGGTGAAATGTGTGGCAATGGAATTCGCGTGATGGCGCGTTACTTAGTTGAGCGTGGTCACCAAAAAGAGGGCATTTTTGGGATCGATACTCGCGATGGAGTAAAACATATGCGCGTTCCTATGACGGGGGATATAACGGTAAATATGGGCAAGGTCGTTGATGAAGAGAAAGAGATAACGGCGGCAACAAATGGACATATTTGGAATGGTTATAACATCAGTGTTGGCAACCCACACGCAGTTGTCTTTGTTGATGATTTAGCCCAAGTGGGAGAAATGAAAGATGCCCCAGTAGTTAGACCACGCGATTGCTACCCTGAAGGCGTCAATGTTGAATTTGTTCAAGTATTACCAAATCACGAGTTAAAAATGCGAGTCTTTGAACGGGGCAGTGGCGAAACTAAATCATGCGGAACCGGAGTCTGTGCAGTTGGACTTGCAGCCACGCTTTATTCTAAAGAAAAGTTACCTGCCAAATGGGTTGTCGAGACTCTCGGTGGTCGTTTAGAAGTTGAGATCGACGGACATTCGAATGCAATTCTTAGCGGTCCAGCAGTTTTAATAAGCGAGCATGATATTTCGGAGTATCTCCTTGGTTGATGAAACTTTTGGTCGCAATGAAGAGGTATTTGAAGCCCTGCTTCGCGAAAGTGCGAGAGTTGCAGCAGATTTTGATTCTCAAGAATCTGATTATGAAGTTTCATCCCAACCCGATTTAGCCGATCGCCATGCGCTTCGACGCGTAAAAGGATTTTCTACAGAACTACAAGATATTTCATCTGCCGAGTACCGTCAATTACAACTCGAACGAGTTATATTAGTTGGAGTTTGGGCCGATGGAAGCGCAGAGATGGCTGAGAATTCTTTGGCCGAATTAAGAGCACTCGCCGTAACGGCTGGGTCAGAAGTTCTAGCAGGTTTAATTCAACGTCGTGATAAACCAGATCCTGCAACATATATTGGTTCTGGAAAAGTTATTGAATTGCGTCAAATTGTTGCATCCACCGGCGCCGACACAGTTATTTGTGATGGTGAACTTTCGCCTTCACAACTTCGACAATTAGAAGAGAAAGTTAAAGTAAAAGTTGTCGATCGCACTGCTTTGATTTTGGATATCTTCGCACAACATGCAAAGAGTAAAGAAGGTAAAGCCCAAGTTGAACTTGCTCAGATTTCATATCTCTTACCACGTCTTCGTGGTTGGGGTGAATCACTTTCGCGCCAAGTTGGTGGTCGAGCCGCAGGAGGTGCGGGTATTGGTGGTCGCGGTCCAGGTGAGACCAAAATTGAAACCGATCGTCGTCGCATTCGTGACAAGATGACAAAATTGCGCCGCGAAATCGCCGATATGAAAATTTCTCGTGATACTAAACGACAAGAGCGCAGACGGAATAACATTCCATCAGTTGCAATTGCTGGTTATACCAATGCAGGAAAATCTTCGCTATTAAATAAACTGACTAATGCCGGCGTTCTTGTTGAGAATGCCCTCTTTGTAACCTTGGATCCAACTGTGCGCAAGTCAATTACAAGTGATGGGCGTATTTATACGCTAACTGACACGGTTGGTTTCGTTCGTCACTTACCCCATCAACTCATCGATGCTTTCAAATCAACCCTTGAAGAAGTATCGGGTGCTGATTTGATCGTTCATGTTGTAGATGGTTCGCATGCGGATCCGTTCGAACAAATTCGTGCAGTGCGCCAAGTGATTGAAGAAATTGGTGGCATTGAAATTCCTGAAATAATTGCAATCAACAAAGTTGATATCGCAGACCCAGAAGTTGTTATGGCAATTCTTCGGGACGAGCCAAATAGTTATGCCTTTTCGGTACGCACAGGTTTTGGCGTTGATGGCCTGCTTCATGCAATTGAAAATTCGTTACCTCGACTAAAAATTGAAATTAAAACGATCGTGCCTTATGAGCGCGGAGATATAGTGAGTTCAATTCACGAACGCGGTGAAATTATTAGTGAACAATATCTACCCGAGGGCACCGCAATTCACGCTCGGGTAGATGGGGCTTTGGCCAAACAAATCTCGCAATTACGCACTGTGACGGAATAATTCCGACACGCCGAGCGTTGGATTAACTATCCAACCTTCAAATGCGCCACTATGCGCCCGTTGGCAAAAGTGGCATTTATTTGAGCAGACGGAAGTAGGCGAGAGTAGTGGCAACGGATTACGACACCCCCAGAAAAACCGATGAGGAACTACATGAAGAGTCGTTACAAGAATTAAAAGCCAAGCGCGTTGATGCTCAATCCGGTCAGATCGATGTTGATGAAGCAGAAGCTGCTGAAACACTAGAACTTCCAGGTGCAGATTTATCTGGTGAAGAATTAGCTGTGCGAGTTGTTCCAGAACAGGTTGATGAATTTACTTGTTCGCGTTGCTTCTTAGTCCATCACATTACTCAATTAGCAAAAGGTGAAGGCGCTAAAGCTGTTTGCAAAGAATGTGCTTAATTTTCTGTTAGAGCCTTCGCTAACTTTGCGCAATTTTTGCTGGTAATTAACCAATAAGGCGTACTATCTCTGGAATCATGCAGCATAACTTTCACTCCAGTTGGCGTCCAAAAACGAATTGCAAGAAAAGCTGCTGGATCCCCATTGCGGCCACGCGCTAAACCCATCTCCTTGGCAGTAAGAATTTGGGCATCACTTAAGTACTTCAATTCAATATGAGCCCGACCTATTCGTAATTGGCCTGCATTAATTTCAATAATCATTCTTGTTTTTTGGCGAATAATAATCAGAGACAGGCTTAAAAAAATAAATGAAATAAGAGCAGGGAAATTTCCAAGCCCTGCCCAAATTGCAATCACCAAAGAAAGGAAAAGAAAGTAGACGAAGGCCAATAACCACAGTGGCGCACTTATCACTTCGCGGTATCGCACGGGAGTTAGGCTATCGGATACTCATCAAGTATCCTTGCCAAGTGAGTCGCATCGCTAGTAGTACGCCACCGCAAGGTGCTCTGATTCCAGAGCGCCATATTAAAGCTCCACCAATTGGTACAAAAATCCCATCACATTTTGGGCATTGCTTTGGTTGCGGGCAATTACATCCAACAGGTCTGCAGTTAGTTGCATTTGCAGGCGATGGCGCAAACCTAACCGCGCAATTTACCGTTACAGAAAATCATCAGGGCGCACCGGGTTTAGCCCACGGCGGCTTGCTTTCATTAGCCTTTGATGAAGCCCTTGGAAAATTAATGTGGCTTATTCGCTCGCCCGCGGTAACTGCGCGACTGGAAACAGATTTTCTTAAGCCCGTACCTATTGGTAGTACTTTGCACATTAGTGCGCAAATTACGGGGCAAGTCAATCGCAAAGTTTATACAGCTGCAGAAGGCAGGCTTAATTCACCTGATGGCCCAATCGCTGTTCGCGCTGCAGCGCTCTTCGTGATTGTTCCAATGTCACATTTCTTAGAGAATGCCCATCAAGAATATTTAGAAAAAATTAAGAAAATGCCCGAAATTTTAGCTTTTGTCGATCCTGAATTTGAAATTAATCCATGAGCCCAGTGAAAGTTTTAATTACACGCCTTGACCCTAGCGTTCCACTTCCGCGATATGCAAAAGGGGGAGATGCCGGCGCCGATATTGTTACTCGAATAGATTTAACGCTAGCGCCAGGTGAGCGTGCGCTTGCACCAACTGGAATTGCTATTGCACTACCCAATGGCTATGCCGCATTTGTTCATCCACGTTCAGGTCTTGCGATTAAGCATGGAGTAACCATGGTTAACGCCCCTGGCACTGTTGACGCAGGCTTTCGCGGCGAACTTCAAGTCATTTTAATTAATCACGACCCTAAAGATTCCATTACATTTAAGAGCGGTGATCGAATTGCTCAACTCGTTGTCCAAAAAGTCGAACGCGCAGAATTTATTGAGGTAAGCGAACTACCTGGTTCCAATAGAGGCGATGGCGGCTTTGGTTCAACGGGATATACATAATGCAAGAGCATGAGAAAGATAAAGTTGTTGCCGCCCTTGGTGGCAGGAACGGCATAATTGATTCAGTCCTGCCCTCCCTTATATTTCTCTTATATTTTAATATTTCACGTTCGCTAAGCGCGGCATCCATTTCAGCAATAGTTTGCGCCCTGGTTTTAGCAAGCATTCGCTTAATTAGAAAAGATACTCTCAAACATGCATTAATTGGATTAGTCGGAGTTATTTTCTGCGCATTTTTTGCTTGGAAGACTGGAAGTGCTAAAAATTATTTCGCCCCTAGCCTTTGGAAAAATACCGGTTTTGCACTTTTCTATGTAGCAGGAAATTTAATGAAGTGGCCAATCATCGGCGTGATTCTAGGACCGATCTTAGGCGAGAACCTTGCATGGCGAAAAGATCCGGAACGCTTGCGCGTATATACCCTCGCAGGCTGGGTTTGGGTTGCTCTCTTTGTAATTAGGCTTGCAGTCCAATTGCCTTTGTATCATCTTGGTTATTTAAATGCTCTTGGAATTGCAAATATTTTTCTAGGCCTGCCGCTTTATTTTCTTACACTTTGGGCTACATGGGCACTGATTAGTTCGGTTCCAACAACTAAACCTGCTCAAACTAATTAGTTATAAAACAAGCTTTAATTTGGGCCTCTGCCGCCGTTGATGCAACAAAGAGAAGTTCATCGCCTGCAACGAAAATATCATGTGCTTTTGCTGTAATCACGCGACCATCGCGGACTATCACAGCCAAGGTTGCGTCTTCTGGAAGAACTATCTCGTCAACTGTTTTCCCAATGCATGTAGATGTATCAGGCAGAGTAATTTCGACTAAGTTTGCTTGTCCTTTTTTAAATGAGAATAAACGAACTACATCGCCAACACTGACTGCTTCTTCTACGAGTGCTGAAATAATTCGTGGCGTTGATACAGCCACATCGACGCCCCAAGCAGAATCAAAGAGCCATTCATTCTTCGGGTGATTAACTCTGGCAACAACGCGTGGGACTCCGTATTCGGTTTTGCCAAGAAGGGAAGTTACTAAGTTAACTTTGTCATCACCGGTTGCTGCAACTAAAACTTGGCAAGTTTGTAGATTGGCATTATCTAGAGCTGCTATTTCGCAGGCATCGGCCATTAGCCAGTCGGCTTCAGGAACGCTCTCCATTTTAAGTGCCTTTGGATCTTTATCAATTAGCAAAACTTGATGACCGTTTGCCAGAAGTTCGCGCGCTATGGCTCGCCCAACATTGCCAGCACCTGCGATTGCAATTCTCATAGTTCGCTCCTAGGTGATTCGGCAAGCATTGCTTCGGTATTGGCGACTTCTGAATTAGTCACCATTAAATGAATTAAATCGCCTTCTTGTAAAACGGTGTGTTCATTGGGGATTAATCCTTTGCCAAGGCGAGTAATGAAAGCAACACGCGCTGATGTGTATTGGTCAATTTTTGAAATCGGCACACCAAACCAGTCTCTGTGTGGATGCATTTCGCACAATTGAACAGAGCCATTTGCATCTTGCCATTCAGAACGTGAACCTTCTGGAATTAATCGCCGCATAATCTGATCACTTGTCCAAGTCACAGTTGCGACCGTTGGAATTCCAAGGCGCTGATAAATTTCGGCTCGACCTGGGTCATAAATTCGCGCAACAACATTTGGCACGCCATAAGTCTCACGCACAACGCGAGCGGCTAAAATATTTGAATTATCACCATTGCTAACCGCAGCGAAAGCAGATGCGCCTTCAATACCTGCTTCAAGGAGCGTATCTTTATCGAATCCCATTCCGGTAACTGCACTGCCGATGAAATTAGGTCCAAGTCGGCGGAAAGCTTCGCGGTTTTGATCAATGATTGCCACGGTATGACCAACGGCTTCGAGTTCGATGGCAAGTGATGAACCGACTCGACCGCAACCCATAATGACTACGTGCACATGTATTAACTTACACCCATAGGCTTATATACATGGCACCAACGAAAGATTCTCGCGTGCAGGTTGGCCAGAAAATTAAGGTGACCATAGAAAAAGTTGCCCACGGCGGCCACTTTATAGCCCGATTCGAGGGGGCTGTCATATTTATTAGACACGCGATACCCGGTGAAGAATCTCTCGTGGAAATAACTAGCGTCGGAAGTTCATTTAACCGCGGCGATGTTATTGAAGTCATAACTCCATCGAAAGACCGAGTTATTCCGCCTTGTAAATTTTCGCATCGAAATGGGTGCGGAGGTTGCGATTTCCAACATATTTCCATTTCCAGACAACGCGAATTAAAGCGCGATGTAGTTAGAGAAGCATTTTTGCGAATCGCGAAAATGGATATCGATGTCCAAGTCGAAGAAGTTGGCGAACCATTGCATTGGCGAACTCGTTTTACCGCTACGACAAATGCAAAAGGTGAGCTAGGTTTCTATGGCGCACGAAGCCATAAAGTTATTCCAGTCGATGATTGCTTAATTTGCGTTTCCAGTCTTAAATTCTCTGAACTAGCAGCTCGCAAATGGAAAGCTGATTTGCGTATTGAAGTCGCAACCTCTTCTAATGGCTCACGAAATATTGCAACAGCGCAAATTAGCCCAGTTACAAGCACCCGTATGCAGGAAGGAGAACCCATACTATTTGAAGAAATAAATGGAAAAACTTTGCAAGTAAACCAGCAATCTTTTTATCAGAGTCATTTGCGTGCTCCGCAATTACTTTCGCAAGTTGTTATGGAGTTTGCTGATATTAAAATGGGTGATCATGTGCTCGATTTGTATGGTGGCGTCGGTCTTTTTACAGCCAGCGCAATTGATGCAGTTGGAGAGGGTGGTGAAATTGTTTTGATTGAGGGCAGCAAGAGCGCTACGGCTGATGCGGTTATAAATTTTAAAGACCTGCCGAATGTTAAAGTTATAACTGGAAACGTTGAAAAATTATTGCCAAGAGTTAGTCGTGCCGATGTAATAATTCTTGACCCACCGCGCGAAGGTGCTGGAAAAGATGTAGTAGATCAAATGCGCATAATCGGAGCACGCTCAATTGTTTATGTCGCATGTGACCCAGCAGCCCTTGCTCGGGATAGCGCCTATTTAAGAAGGGCTGGGTACGAATTGGAGAAATTACGGGCCTTTGATCTATTCCCCATGACCCACCACATCGAATGTGTTGCACTTTTTGTCAAAAGTAAGGTATCTTGACGTCAAGATACTTTTAAAATTGCGAAAGGCCACGATGAGTAAAAATTCTTTCAACGCCAAATCGAATTTGCAGGTTGGCGAAAAAAACTTTGAAATCTTTAATATTAGTGGCATTGAAGGCGCATCTAGTTTACCTTTTAGTTTAAAAATATTACTTGAAAATTTATTGCGCACCGAAGACGGCGCAAATATAACGGCCGACCAGATAAGAGCTTTAGCAAATTGGGATCCAAGTGTTGAACCTGAGACCGAAATCCAATTCACTCCAGCGCGTGTGGTTATGCAAGATTTCACCGGTGTGCCGTGCATTGTAGATTTTGCCACGATGCGTGAGGCAATTGCTGAACTTGGGGGAGACCCAGCTAAAGTAAACCCATTGGTTCCGGCCGAACTTGTCATCGATCATTCAGTAGTTGCCGATGTATTTGGCACAAAAGATTCATTTGAAACAAATACTAATATTGAATATGAACGCAATCAAGAACGCTACCGTTTTCTGCGCTGGGGACAGAGCGCTTTTGATGACTTCAAAGTCGTGCCACCAGGAACAGGCATTGTTCATCAAGTAAATATTGAATTTTTAGCCCGCGTCGTCATGACGCGCTCAGTAAATGGAACCCTTCGCGCATATCCTGATACGGTCGTTGGTACCGATTCGCACACAACAATGGTTAATGGTTTAGGTGTTTTGGGGTGGGGCGTTGGCGGCATAGAAGCCGAAGCCGCGCTACTTGGACAACCAGTTTCCATGTTGATTCCGCGCGTTGTTGGTTTTAAACTCAAAGGCCAATTATCTCTTGGCACAACGGCTACAGATTTAGCACTAACAATTACTGAAATTTTGCGCAAACACGGCGTTGTTGGAAAATTTGTTGAGTTCTATGGCCCAGGTGTTCTATCGATTCCGATGGCTAATCGGGCAACTATTGGAAATATGTCACCCGAATATGGATCTACTTGCGCAATTTTTCCAATTGATGAAGAAACACTTCGTTATCTGCGTCTAACTGGTAGAAGTGATGACCAAGTAGAACTCGTTGAAAAGTATGCGAAAGTTCAAGGCTTGTGGCACGACCCACTTATCTCGCCGCGCTTTTCGGAAACTCTTGAATTAGATTTATCTACAGTGGTGCCCTCCATTGCTGGACCAAAACGTCCGCAAGATCGTATCTCACTGAGTAATTCGAAAGATGCATTCGAAAAGATATTGCCAACTTATTTTTCAGAAAAAACTAATAAGAATGCAATCGATATCCATATAAATGCCAAGGCAACAACGATTAAAAATGGCGATGTTGTTATCGCATCTATTACTTCTTGTACAAATACTTCAAACCCATCAGTAATGATTGGCGCAGCTCTGCTTGCAAAAAAGGCGGTAGAAAAGGGTTTGAAATCCAAGCCATGGGTAAAGACAACTTTAGCGCCGGGCTCTAAAGTCGTTACTGATTATTATAATCGGGCAGATCTAACGCAATACATGGACAAACTTGGCTTTAATCTAGTTGGTTATGGCTGCACGACTTGTATTGGCAATTCGGGCCCTTTGCCAGTTGAAATTAGCAAGGCTATTAATGAACATGACTTAGCGGTTAGCGCGGTGCTTTCTGGAAACAGAAACTTTGAAGGTCGAATTAACCCTGATGTAAAGATGAATTATTTAGCATCGCCACCACTAGTTGTTGCTTATGCAATTGCTGGAACCATGGACCATGATTTTGAAAAAGATTCCCTAGGCAACGACACAGAAGGCAAGCCAGTATTTCTTAGAGACTTATGGCCAACTCCTCAAGAAATTCAAGAGGTGATCGATCAATCTATTTCATCGTCGATGTTTACTAAAGATTATGCCAACGTTTTTGATGGCGACCACCGGTGGAAATCATTGGCAACTCCGACTGGAAAAACTTTCGAGTGGGATGATAAATCAACATATGTTCGAAAGCCACCATATTTTGATGGGATGCCAAAAGAGCCAACGCCAGTAACAGATATTTTTGGTGCACGAGTCCTGGCAATTCTGGGTGATTCGGTTACAACTGACCACATTTCACCTGCAGGAAACATCAAAGTTGACTCACCTGCTGGAAAGTATTTAGTTGAACACGGAATTGATAGCAGAGATTTTAATTCTTATGGATCTCGTCGTGGAAATCACGAAGTAATGATTCGTGGAACATTTGCAAATATTCGTTTAAAGAATTTATTACTAGATGGCATTGAAGGTGGCTTTACTCGCAACTTTCTATCAGGTGGTGAACAAAGCACTATCTACGATGCATCAATGGCTTATCAAGGCGCGGGCGTGCCTTTAGTAATTCTTGCAGGCAAGGAATACGGATCTGGTTCATCACGTGACTGGGCAGCTAAAGGAACTGCCCTACTTGGGGTTCGCGTAGTCATTGCGCAAAGTTTTGAACGCATCCACCGTTCTAATTTAATTGGAATGGGTGTTCTGCCTTTGCAATTTATGGATGAGCAAAGCGCACAGACTTTGGGATTAACTGGCAGTGAAGTATTTTCCATTGCAGGAATTAGCGCAATAAATAATGGCCGAATTCCAAAAGATTTAACTGTAATGGCAGATGGTAAAACTTTCATGGCGAAAGTTCGCATCGATACGCCAGGTGAGGCCGATTATTACCGCCATGGCGGAATTATGCAGTATGTACTTCGCTCATTGCTTGGTTAGAATGAAGCCATGATCGAAAAGATTCATTCGCCAGCTGATTTAGCTGGATTGGATTACAGCGCGCTGGATCTTTTATCTGCCGAAATTCGCGAGTTTTTAATTGAAAAAGTTACAAAGACCGGCGGACACTTGGGTCCAAATCTTGGCGTAGTTGAATTAACAATTGCGATACATAGGGTTTTTGATTCACCTCGTGATGTAATCCTTTTTGATACCGGACATCAAAGTTATGTCCATAAAATTTTGACTGGTCGTGCAAGTGGTTTTGATTTGTTGCGCCAACGCGGTGGTTTGGCTGGTTATCCAAATCGCGCCGAAAGTGAACACGATGTAATTGAAAATTCGCACGCCTCCACCGCGCTTTCATGGGGCGATGGCATATCTCGTGGTTTTGCAATTAAGGGAGAAAGCGATCGCCATGTAGTCGTAGTCGTTGGCGATGGCGCGCTAACTGGTGGTATGAGTTGGGAGGCCCTAAATAACATTGCAGCAGAAAAAAAACGTAATTTAGTTATTGTGGTCAACGATAACGAGCGTTCATATTCACCAACTATTGGCGGTCTAGCAACTTATCTTTCAACGCTTCGTGTTACCAGCGGATATGAAAAATTCCTAGATTGGGGTAAAGAAGTACTTTCTAAAACTCCTGTTGTCGGTGGACCAATCTATGGAACTTTGCACGGAATGAAAAAGGGAATTAAAGACATTATCGCTCCACAAGGTATGTTTGAGGATTTAGGTTTGAAATATATGGGCCCAATTGATGGTCACGACATTGCTGCCATGGAAAGAGCGTTAGAGAGAGCAAAACAATATGGCGCACCAATATTAGTTCATGCCATTACTGAAAAAGGCCGTGGTTATCAGCCAGCAATTGCCGATGAGGCCGATAAATTCCATGCTGTTGGAATACTCGATCCCGAAACGGGTGAATCTTTAAGTAAAGGTGTTACGACTTGGACCAAAATTTTTGCTGAAGAGCTAGTTGAAATTGGGCGAGTGCGCAAAGATGTCGTAGCGATAACTGCAGCAATGCTTGGTCCTACGGGTTTGGATTTATTCAAAACCCAATTTCCTGAGCGCACTATTGATGTAGGCATCGCTGAACAACATGGCGCAACAAGTGCTGCTGGCTTGGCATTTGCAGGCCTGCACCCAGTCATGGCCGTTTATTCAACTTTTCTTAATCGTGCTTTCGATCAATTGCTTTTAGATGTGGCCTTGCACAAAGCTGGCGTAACTTTTGTTTTAGATCGTTCTGGAATAACTGGAGATGATGGACCATCGCATAATGGGGTGTGGGATTTAGCGTTAACTGGGATTGTTCCGACCTTGCGTGTTGCTGCTCCGCGCGATGGCGCGCGATTGAAAGAAACACTTCGCGAAGCCCTTGAAATCAGCGATGCACCAACTTTAATTCGCTTTCCCAAAGGCGCCGTCGTTGCAGATATTCCGGCATTCGAGCGCCGAGATGGAATTGATATTTTATATCGCGGAGAAAGTACTGATGTATTACTTGTAAGCATTGGTGCTCTTGCAAATCTTGCAGTGGAGGCGGCATCGCAGGCATATCGCGAAGGTGTTGGCGTAACTGTGATTGATCCACGCTGGGTTAAACCTTTGCCCGAATACTTGATAACGATGGCACGCCGTTATAAGAGTGTCGTTGTTATCGAAGATGGAATTCGCCATGGCGGAATTGCCAGCACCATTTCAGAAATGTTTAGGGATGCATTACTTGAAGTACCAATTCATTCAATCGGTGTACCACTTGAATTCATCGAACATTCGAAGCGCGCAGAAATATTAAGCGATCTTGGAATTACCGCTCAGCATATTCTGCGATCAATTGTTCAATGGAGCAGTTTGCTTAAAGAAGAGATGCAATTCCTGGAGCATGAAAACGTTGACCGCAAACAGAATCGCTAATTCCCATCCGGTCTAAGTAAGGCAAGATTCCGCCTAAATGCATCGGCCAACCAGCTCCCATCAACATACATAAATCGATTTCTGCAGCGGTAGCGACCACGCCTTCATCTAGCATCATTCGCGCTTCTTGTGCAATTGCAGTTAAGGCGCGCAATCTAATTTCTTCGCCAGAGGAAGGTTTATCACCTTTTGCAACAAGAGCAAGGGCGGCTGGGTTGGGCGCTAAAGTTCCGTCTTCATTTTTGATATAGAAAGTTCGCACACCTTCTTTAACCATGCGTTGCATCGATGGTGAAATGCGATAACGCGGACCTAGGTTTTTATTGAGAATTTCCGATACGTGTAAAACAACCCCAGGACCGACTAATCCCAATAATTCAAAGGGCGACATAGGGAAACCAATTTCGCGCATTGCATTATCAGCAATATCAGGGGCGGTTCCCTCATCCATGGCATCGGTAATTTCGCCCATAAATCGAGTTAGCAAACGATTTACTACAAAACCAGGAGTGTCTTTAGTGATCACCATAGTTTTCTTTAGTGATTTACCCACTGCAATTGCAGTTGCAGTTGTCGCATCATCGGTAGCACTTGTCCGTGCTACCTCTAGCAAAGGCATAATCGCAACTGGATTAAAGAAGTGAAAACCAACAACACGTTCTGGATTTTTAAGGCCTTGACTCATTTTTTCAACCGATAGCGAAGAAGTATTAGATGCCAAGACGCATTCGGGGGAGATAATGGTTTCTAGTTTTTTAAATAGTTCTTGCTTTAGGCCCAGCTCTTCAAAGATTGCTTCGATTATGAAATCGCAACCCGCAAAGACGCTCTGATCTGATGAGCCCGAGATGAGAAGTGCCAAACGTTGCGCGGCTTCAGCGCTCATTCTTTTCTTCTCGACTAATTTTGATAATTCATTTTTCACCCAAGCCACACCTTTATCTGCGCGTTCTTGGTCTATATCGGTCATAACGATTGGAGTTTTTAAATTGCGCAACAAAATGAGAGCTAATTGTGAAGCCATTAAGCCAGCACCAACTACGCCAACTTTTGCGACTTTGCGAGCAAGGGCGGGTTTAGGCGCACCTTCTACTTTTTTGCGCTTTTTTTGAATTAAATTAAATGCATAAAGAGATGCTCGAAGTGGATCACTCATTACCAATTCCGAGAGAACTTTATCTTCGGCATCAAAGCCTTGGCCATTTGTTGCAGTGCGAGATGCGGCAATTAGTTCTAACGCTTTCATTGGTGCTGCGATTTCAGCGCCACCGTATTTTTTAAGAGCCGCTGCGCGTCCAGTTGCTAGGGCTTTATCCCAATTGGCATCGCTCGAATAATCGGTGCGGGTAATTTTGGTTGAACCAGTTAGCACCGATACTGCAAAAGCAACAGAGCGCTCTAGAAAATCTGATGGTTCAAAGACTGCATCTACCACGCCAAGTGCTAGCGCATCTTTTGCTTTCATCATGGTGTTGTTATTGAGAGCATTTAACATAATTACTTGGACTGCGCGTTCTGGCCCAATTAGTTTTGGCAAGAGAGTTGCACCGCCCCAGCCTGGGACTAAACCTAAGAAAACTTCAGGTAGGGCTGTAAAGGCTGTAGTTGCAAGAGTGCGATATTTGCAATGCAAAGCAACTTCAAGGCCACCACCGAGAGCCAGGCCATTTATAAAAGCAAAAGTAGGAATTTCACTTTCACCTAGTCTGCGAAATACATCGTGCCCAAATTTGCCAATTGCAAGGGATTGTTCGCGTTTAGTTAAAAATAAGAGTGCAGATAGGTCTGCTCCCGCGGCAAAAATAAATGGTTTACCAGTAATAGCAATCGCAACTGGCTTGCGTGCGATTGCATCGGTAATTGCGGCATCGAGGGCGGCAAGGGACTTGACACCAAAAGTATTTGGACGAGTATGGTCTTGTCCATTATCTAAAGTAATCAAAGCAAGATTTCCTTTTGTACCAAAGGCGCTAAGGTCGACCTCGCGCACTAGTGCGTTAGTAATTACTTCATCAGGCGCGCCTTCTGGAAGTACTAAATCTGAGGCGCTCATTTATTTAGCGCCTTTAAAGTTTGGATTTTCCCAAATAATTGTGCCGCCCATGCCAAGACCGATACACATAGTTGTTATCCCATAACGCACCTCTGGATGCTCTTCAAAGGAGCGCGCCAAATTTAGAATCAAACGAATTCCAGAAGAAGCAAGTGGATGACCAACAGCGATCGCGCCGCCGAACGGATTAACGCGCGGGTCGTCATCGGCGATTCCAAAGTGATCTAAAAATGCAAGTACTTGAATTGCAAAGGCTTCGTTGACTTCAAATAATCCAATATCTTCAATCTTTAGCCCGGCTTTTTTCAACGCTTTAATAGTTGCAGGTACTGGGCCGTAACCCATTATTTCGGGCTCGACGCCAGCAAAAGCAAAAGTTACTAGGCGGGCTTTAATGCTGAGACCTAATTCGATTGCTTTTTCTTCGCTAGCTAAAATCGCTGCAGTTGCACCGTCATTTAAACCCGCAGTATTTCCTGCGGTAACGCGACCTGCTGGGCGAAATGGAGTTTTCAGCGCAGCAAGGGCTGCTAGAGTTGTACCAGGGCGCGGTGGTTCATCAACGGTAGCAACTCCGAAACCAAGTTCGGCGCTTCGCATTGCAGTTGGTATCAAGTCACGCTGAATTTTCCCATCGGCATATGCCTTCGCGGTCTTTAGTTGAGAAGCAAGCGCGTATTTATCGGCGCGTTCTTTTGTTAAATGCGGGAAGCGATCATGTAAACGCTCGGCGGTATTTCCCATAGAAAGCGCGTCTTCTTCGACAATGCGTTCGGCTAAATAACGTGGGTTTGGATCCATTAATTCGCCTATTGGGTGATTGCCCATATGCTCAACACCGCCAGCGATCGCGATCTCATATGCACCCATTGCAATTGCGCCACTAATAGTTGTTACTGCAGTCAGTGCGCCTGCGCACCAGCGGTCGATTGAATAGCCAGGAACAGTTACCGGAAGTCCTGCTAAAAGTGATGCGCTTCGACCAATATTCATTCCTTGATCACCAGTTTGTGATGCCGCAGCAATTGCAACATCATCAATATCGCTATTTGCAATCTTTGGATTTCTATCAAGTAAGCCTCGAATCGCGCGCACAATCAAATCATCGGCGCGAGTTCCGGTATACATTCCACCGGCTTTTCCAAAAGGAGTACGCACTGCATCAACTAGGACAACGGTCTTTGAAAGAGTCATGGAGTTAGGTTACCCGTGAGTAGGGTTTTACATCAATAGCGAATCAGGGGGACTCTTCTATGTTTTCAGGGGTAACCACAGGCTCTGGCCTAGGAGTACGCTCTAAAAGGGCTAGCGCCACGATAGGAGCGGCAATATCTATCTGCCATTGCCTGGCCCCCGAATTGGCAAGTTGGCTACGTACGGCTGCCTCATCGCTACTTTGGGTAGAGCCAGGCGGTGGATCCCAACAAATTCGGCGTATTAGTTCTGGGGTAATTAGATTTTCCAGTGGAATCGCTAATTCTTGCGCGCGAATTTCAAGGCCATATCGCGCATGGGATAAGGGTGCGAATTTTTCTGGAAAACGCTCGCGCCAAATTTTTATTGGCGGCAAAGTATCGGCGCTAGATCGCATTGGCGGCCACAACTCTTGCGGGGTTTGGATCGCATCGGCAATTGTTTCTAACCAGAGCGCAGTATTTTCAAACCAGCGCGCTCGCATGCCAAGTGGGCGCAGCGCTTTCTCCATACCCTTGCGATCACTGGGCGGGGCAATTGCAAGCTCAACGATTGCTAAATCGCTAAGTAATTTTCCAGATGCAATATCTGCTTTTGCAGCAAGGCTATCTCGTGCTATCCATAAATCTTTAATTATTGCTAGCTGGTCGCGCCGCTTAATTTTATGCATTCCTGAAGTTCGCCGCCAAGGATCAATTCTTGGGGCCGTTGGTGGGGCTTTGAGAATGGCTGCGAATTCCTCTTGCGCCCAAGCCAATTTATTAGCGCTACTCAAAAGTTCTGAAATAATATTTCGTAATTCAACCAGTAGTTCTACATCTAATGCGGCATAAGTTAACCAATCTCGGGCAAGTGGTCGGATAGACCAATCGGCGGCGCTATGTTCTTTTGTAAGTGAGAAACCCATTAGCGATTCAAGTAGCGGGCTTAAACCTACGCGGGGTAGGCCTGCGATGCGAGCGCCTAATTCAGTGTCAAAGAGTTTGGTGGGATTAATCCCAATTTCGCGCAGGCAAGGTAAATCCTGAGTGCTTGCGTGCAAAATTACCTCATCGGTTGCCAGCAAATCATTTAGTTCTTTAAAGATTTTATGGCTCGCTCCAAATGCAATTGGGTCAATTAGATGTAATCCGCCGCCGATTCGCTTGATCTGGATTAAATATGCCCGCGCGCTATAACGAAACCCCGATGCTCTTTCAGCATCTACTGCAAATGGACCGCTTCCTTGTGATAATTCTTTAATCGCGTCGCTAAAAGCGCTCTCGGTATCAATAATCGGGGGAGTTCCTTGCGCAGGGTGGCGTAAAGGTATGGGCGCGACTTCTTCTTCTATGGTCTCGGACATTTTATTTCAACGACGACGAGATGAAGTTATTGCCGATACGCCATCAGGAATCGCTGGCAAACCTGCAATCTCACCAATGAGATTGCACCAACCCTGTATGTGTTGCATCATTTCTTCTGGTTTATTAATAACTGGAGTCCAAGAAGCGCGAATTTCAATTTCCGCTTTATTATTTCGGGGCGATAACTTTCCAAAAGATACGCTAGTTACCCGCGTTACGCTTCCAGAAGGTGCGTTGATTATGCAACCTGTGCTTCCTAAGGATTCTAAAAACCAATTCCAACCGACTTCGGGCAACATCGGATCTTCTTCCATAACCGTATCAAGGTCTGCCCGTACAAAAGTTACACAACGAAATTCACCGTCCCATGTTTCTTGTCCGCCGGGTTCGTGTAGTAAGACAAAGCGGCCTGATGCAACCTCATCTTCATCATCTCCAACTAAGCCATTACTAACATCGGCTGAGAATGCAAAGGAATATGTCGCTAGTTTTTGAGGTGAAGGCACTTCTTCTAAAATAATTTCCGCGCGAGGAGTAAAGGTGCGAAGCATTACAATCATGCGATCAAAACCCTGAGCATCCACTACCTTAATGTAAAGAATTAATCGACACGATTGTGGGAGGCAGGGCGGTAACCTTGCTAAATGGCCATTTTGCTAGCACTCATATCTAGTGCGCTCTGGGGGAGCGCCGATTTTGAAGGCGGACGGCTGAGCAAAAAGCGCGCACCTATTGCGGTTTTAGGTGCTTCACAGATAATTAGTTTGATTTTTGGTTTAGCAATTGTTATTGCAACTTCTTCATGGCATTTCAAAGCGTTCGGTAACGGTGGTTATTTTATTCCCGGAGCGCTTGCAGGTCTCTTTGGTTATGTTGGTCTGTTCTGTCTTTATACCGGACTTTCAATCGGGCGTATGGGAGTTGTTGCACCTATTAGCGCTCTTAGCGCAGTAATCCCGCTCTCGTATGCGTTGATAAAAGGAGAGTCACTTTCTCTAATTATATCTATCGGTGTAGTGCTAGCCCTAACAGGTGCTTTTTGTGCAAGTGGTCCTGAAATTTCACAAGGCTTGCCGCTAAAACCAATTTTACTTGCAGTGTGCGCTGCGCTCTGTTTCGGAACAGCCATGACCTTTATGGCAGTTGGTTCGCAAACGAGTGCGCTAATGACAATGGTGGCGATGCGCTTTTCTACTTTATTTGTAACTATCGCTATTGCAATTCGTTTTAAAAGCACGGGAGGTTTTACAAAGGCAGAATTACCTAGTCTCATCTTCATTGGGGTTGCGGATTTTGTTGCTAATTTATTCTTAGGAATTGCAACCACGCTTGGTTTGGTTTCAATTGCAATGGTCTTAGGTTCGCTTTATCCAATTGTAACTGCAGCGCTGGCTTTCAAATTTTTACATGAGCGTTTACATAAAGTTCAATACTTAGGAGTGGTACTAGCTATTACTGGCGTAGCTCTGATTTCGGCTTTCTAGCGTTTACAAGACCAGAAGATTGTTCCATCAATTTCTAGCCTTTCCTTCTTTGAAAAAGCGCCTAACAACTTTTCTACATCAATTTTGTTTTCGCCACCGCTTATTTGAGTAATACTTAATTCAAGTTCATCTATTAGCCCAAGAACCATAAATTCATTTATCAATGCCGGCCCGCCTTCAATTAAAATATTTTCGCCAAACTCTTCTCGCGCACGAGCGAGTGCCTTTGTTGGTGAAGAATTCCAAAGGCGGGCTAACGGATTCTCTGATAACGGATTAATTTCACCTCTAGATAAGATGACAAGGGGTACAGGTGTTCGCAAATAAGGTTCATTTCGCGCAGTATTTCCACCAATAATTATGCAATCCATTTCGCGCCGTCTTTTGAGAAATATTTCTCTATCGGCGCCATTTGATACGCCTTTTGATTTTCCATGCATCGTGACAGATCCATCACTACCAACGACAAGGGTTGCCATAACTGACATGTGTGAAGATTAGAGGTTTTTTTAGGAGCGATATCCATAATTTTTCGATATTTCATAGGAGCGCACGCTCAAAATGATTTGAACGCTAGCTGGAGCCTCGGTTAGCCTTCCTTTGTGAATGCGCATCGCGTTTCTAGTACAAGCAAACTTTTATTCGTTACCAATGATTTTGGCCCAAGAGCCGGAGGTATCGAAACTTTTATTATTGGCTTAATCGAACGCTTGCCAAAAAATCAAGTAATTGTTTATACATCGGCCCAAAAAGACACTTCTGCCTACGATGCAAAATGGATGAGCGAATTTGGTGTTGAAGTAATTAGAGATCGCTCGAAAATATTGCTGCCAACACCACGCGTTGCGCGGGCAGTTTGCAAGATCGCCCGGAACCAAAGAATTCAAAGCGTAGCTTTTGGCGCTGCAGCCCCTCTTGCTTTATTGGCACCAGCCCTTCGTCGCGCTGGAGTAATGCGAATAGTTGCAATGACGCATGGCCACGAAGTTTGGTGGGCAAAAATATTTCCTTTTAATATTGCCATGCGCCACATTGGCAATAGCGTTGATGTCCTTACATATCTTGGTGAATTTACGCGCTCTGCAATTTCTAAAAGTTTAAGTACAAGTGCGAGGCAATCAATGGTCAAGATTGCTCCAGGAATAGATATTGAATATTTCAGGAGCATTGATGCAACAGATTTGCGTAAAAGTTTAGGTTTGGAATTCAAGAAAGTTATTATCTGCGTTGCTCGCTTAGTACCCCGTAAGGGGCAAGACGCTTTAATTGAAGCTATGGCGCAAATTTTAGAGCACGAGCCTGCTGCCCATCTCTTGTTAGTTGGACAAGGCCCGTATCGTGGCTATTTAGAGTCCATGGTGAGAAAATATCGCCTAGAAGAGCGCGTTACTTTTGTTGGACGAATTCAATATGGAGAATTACCTCAATACTTATGCGCTGGTGATATTTTTGCTATGCCCGCGCGGTCCCGCTTCAACGGTTTAGAAGTTGAAGGCCTAGGAATTGTTTATCTTGAAGCAAGCGCTTGTGGCTTACCAGTAATTGCGGGTTCATCGGGTGGGGCACCTGATGCTGTTATTGAAAATATAACGGGCCTAGTTGTTGATGGAAACGATCGGGCAGAAATTGCGGAGGCAATTCTAAAATTACTTGGCGATCCGGTGCGCAGAAGAGATATGGGATTAGCGGGGCGAAAATGGATAATAGAAAAGTGGTGCTGGGAAATTTGGGCTAGCGAATTTCGAAAAGTTTTACAGATTCGAAACTAAGCCAGCTTTTCTGGCGATAGAGACCGCTTGCGTTCGATTTTCGGCCCTTAACTTTCTATAGATTGCGGCTAAGTGAGTTTTAATTGTCGCCTCACTTAAGAAAAGTTGTTTTGATAAAGTGCTATTTGAAGAACCACTTGGCAAGAGTGCAAGGACATCCAATTCACGCGCAGTTAAGCCAAATCCATCAGATTTTCGACTTAAAGCTTGGGCAATACCGCATCCTACAAAACTCAAAGGGGCAGTAACACTATGCGTGATAGCTGCAACTAATTCTGTGACCGGTGCACTCTTTAGTATGTATGCACTTGCCCCTGCCTGCATTGCCGAAAGTAAATGCGCATCATCATCATTAAGGGTTAATACAACGATTCCAATAGTTTTAGAAAGATTTCGCGCCCAAATAATTACATCAAAACCAGTACCATCTGGCAGATTTAAATCAATGACAATCACATCGGGATTTTTATGTGCAATTTGGGCGCGAGCTTCGGCTTGTGAAGCGGCTTCGCCTACAATTATGAAACCCGTATTACTTAGCGCACGTTTCAAACCTTCTCGCACGATTGCGTGATCATCAATTAGCAATACAGAAGTCACTTGCCAACCGCCGGTATTTCAATTTTAATTGCAGTTCCGTCTCTATTAGACTCGATTTCGAAAGTGCCATTTAATCTTTGAATGCGTTCGCGGATTCCGATTATTCCAAAGCGTTGGCTTTGGTTAACCGCACCACCTTGCCCATTATCTGTAATTCGCAATGAGATTGCGCCGTCTTTGATTTTTGCAGAAATATCTAATTGGTTAGCCTTAGAATGCGCGCTTACATTTTTGAGAATCTCTGCACATATTCGGATGACTTCGTTGGTCACATGAGGTGCCAGACTTATCAATTCTGATTTTATTTCTATCGTATTGACGCGGCGTAAATCAAAGATTTCCTTGCGGATTCGCTCAATTATCTCGCTTGTTTGGAAACGAAGGCTGCGCAGACCAGCGCGCGTTATAAGCGGAGTTTGTGGTTGGCCAAGCAGAGTATCGAGTGAGTAACCCATCGCAACTAAATCTTGGGCAATACCATCGTGTAATTCCTGTGCTAGTCGGACTCGCTCGGAAGTTGACACGGTTTCACCGTTTTACTCGCTTTTAGTAAAGAGTTGCTTAATTTCGTTAGCAAATTCTTTTGTTATGATATGGCGTTTTAGCGAAAGTTTAGGTGTTAAATGTCCGCCAGCAATTGTAAAATCAGTTGGCAAAATCACAAATTTACGAATTGATTCTGCTCGACTTACCGCCTTATTTGTTTCATCAACCGCGCTTTGAATAACTGCAATCAAGTCAGGGTCATTAGCTAAATCAGCCATTGAAGCGCCATCTTTTTTATTTGTCTTGACCCATAATTTAAGTGGATCTTGATCAATTGTGATTAGGGCTGCAATGAAAGGTTGATTATCACCAACGACCATGCACTGGCTAACTAAAGGATTGGCGCGCAAGCGGTCTTCCAATTGGGTAGGGGCAACATTTTTGCCACCTGATGTAACAATTAATTCCTTCTTGCGTCCAACAATGTATAGGAAGCCATCCTCATCTAATTTTCCAAGGTCACCAGTTTTAAACCAACCATCAGAATTAAATGCCTCGGCATTTGCAGCTTCATTTTGCCAATAGCCACGCATAACGATTGGACCACGGATGAGGACCTCGCCATCTTCGGCAATTGCAATTGAAGTTCCAGGAACAGGGCGACCAACCGAACCTACGCGCTGGGCAGTCGATAAATTAAGAGTGGCACCAGCAGTTGTTTCAGTCAAACCATAGCCTTCTAAAACTGTTATCCCGACACCCCGATAAAAATGTCCTAGCCGTTCTCCGAGTGGGGCACCGCCCGAAACTGCCGCTTCCACCGCACCGCCCATACCTGCACGAATTTTGGAATAAACCAATTTATCGAAAACTTTATGTTTTAGCGCCAAAATTGGCGAGGTGTGTTTTTTATCTAGGCTTATTGAATATGCAATTGCTACATCAGCAGCTTTTCTAAAAATATTTCCTTTACCTGCAGCCTCTGCGCGTGCTTCGGAGCCATTGTAAATTTTTTCAAAGATACGTGGAACTGCTAACACGAAAGTTGGCTTAAAAGATGCTAAATCTTTTGGTAACGCAGCAACAGGATCGCTGCAATGCGCCAAATGTAAGCCAGCCTTGATTGCCCCAATTTGAACCATGCGACCAAAAACATGTGCCACAGGCAGAAATAGCAGAGTTGATCCACCAGGCTTTAAGAAAAGATCACTTGCGCCTTCAACAACATTGCCGCACTCTGATAAAAAATTACCGTGAGTTAGCTCTACTCCCTTGGGTTTTCCAGTTGTACCTGATGTGTAAATTATCGTTGCTAACGTTTCTGGAACAAGTGAGTTCCGTCTGTGATCAATTTCATCATCAGTGATTGTGACGCCAGCAGTTTTTAGAACCTCAAGAACATCATCGGACATACTCCACATGTGTTTGGTGTGTGCAGGCTTAACCGAATTTACTGCATCGCGAAGCGCTGGAGTCTCAACGATGATTCCAACCGAACCTGAATCATTTAAGATCCAATCAATTTGTTCACTCGATGATGTGTCATAAATTGGAACAACGACTGCGCCGGCATACCAAATTGCAAAATCTAAAATTGTCCATTCGTATCGAGTACGCGACATAATGGCAACGCGATCTCCAATAGCGATACCTGATGCGACCAGACCTTTAGCCGTTGCGCGAATTTGCGCTTCTACTTGGCTAGCGCTCTGAGCTTTCCAACCATCACCTTCTGCTTTGGACATAATGATGCGCTCAGGTTCAAACCAAGCGCGTTCGGCAATTAAATTTGTTAGATTGCCAGTTGTTGCAGGAGGGACGAGGGCCGTGACGGTGATTTCATTCATAGGGTAAACGCTATCGTGAGAGCCGTGCTTTGTGGAAGAGGGGTAACCTTGCGCTCATGAGCGATTTTAGTAAATCAACGGTCACGATTGAGGCGTCGGCAGCTGCCGTTGCAAGCGCCCTTTTTGCCATCGATAAGTACCCAGAATGGTCCACATCTATAAAATCGGTAGAAACCATCGCGAGTGATGCCGAAGGGCGAATCACACAAGCTAAATTAACGATCGATGCGGGGATGATGAAAGATCGTGTCACGTTAGATTATGACTGGAGTGGTGCTCCAAATAAACTCTCATTTACTTTTAATGATGCTGATCTTTTAACTGCGATGGATGGTTCTTACTTAATAAAAGCAATTGATGGCGATACAACCGAGGTGACCTATGAATTAGAGGTTGCTATATCAATGCCAATTCCTGCGATGATGCGCAAAAAGGCTGAAAAAACAACAATTGACCAAGCGCTATCTGAATTAAAAGCACACTTAGAAGGTTAAATGTCTTTAACTATTGGCGTTGATGTTGGCGGCACTAAAGTTTTAGGTGGCCTCGTTGACAAAGACGGCAAAGTTATTGCTACTGCGCGCAAGGATACTCCGCGTCAAGGCGGAAGAGCTCTTACTCAAACAATTGCTGATATCGCTAAAGAATTGATGCAATCACATGATGTGCTGGCAGTTGGAGTTAGTGCCGCAGGTTTCGTTTCATCTGATCGTAAAACAATGTTGGCAACACCAAATATTGCCGATTGGAATGGCGTTGATTTAGATTTCGAACTCACAAAATTAATTAACAAGCCAGTTGTAATTGAAAATGATGCTAATGCTGCAGCTTGGGGTGAAGCGAAATTTGGTGCAGGGCGCAATAGAAATCATATGATTCTATTAACTATCGGAACCGGAATCGGTGGTGGAATTGTTTTTAACGGTGCGCTTGTGCGTGGTGCATTCGGAACTGCTGCTGAGTTTGGCCATATGCGCGTAGTACCTGATGGACATTTATGTGGATGTGGTGCACGCGGATGTTTTGAACAATACGCATCAGGAAGCGCTTTGCTTCGCCATGCGCGCGGAGCAATTACTGCTAGCCCTGATATGGCGCGCAATTTACTTTCTCGAGCTAACGCAAGTATTGAAGGTTTAACTGGTGCGGATATTACGCAGGCAGCACAGGAGGGTGACCCGGTAGCTCTTGCTGCTTTTAATACAACTGCCGAATGGTTAGGCGCTGGTATCGCATCGCTATCTGTTCTGCTTGACCCCGATTGTGTTGTAATTGGCGGGGGAGTAATAGCTGCTGGTGAAATTTTACTCGCGCCCCTTCGGCGCGCCCTGGTTCGCTATATGCCATTTGCTGGGAAACATCCATACCCAGAAATTATCGCTGCCCAACTTGGCAATCAAGCAGGTTTAGTCGGAGTTGCAGATTTGGCGCGTTCTTAAAATTTAGAGTGCAACACCATCGTCGTCGTGATAACCACGTTTTAACCAGCGACGAATTGCGCGCTTAATGGAAAAATAAACTTCGCCGATAGATTCTTTGGCTGGATTTGGCTCTTTAAATTTTCCCAAATCTTCAAAGTTATCTAATTCATCTAAATAAGTTGTCGGCGCAGATTCATCGAGAGATAAACCCGAAACTATCGAGTTAAATTCATCACGAATTAGTTCTTCTTCGTCGAAGTTTTCTTCGTCATGGGCTCCAGGGATTCTTACCACGCTTAAATAGTGCCATAGAGCCCGCAACGCGCTAAATTAGGCGAAGTAGGGACGCTCAAATGAGGAAGGTAGGCCTATGAATAATTTGCCATATGGTTTTTTGCGCGCTTTCCTGACCCCGATTTTGATCTTTGCCTACCGGCCAAAAGTAAAAGGCTTACGCAACGTTCCAAGTAAAGGGCCAGTAATTATTGCCTCAAATCATTTATCTTTTAGTGATTCAATTTTTATGCCACTAGTTGTTGCGCGCAAAGTAACTTTTCTTGCCAAGAGCGAATATTTCACTTCGCCTGGGCCAAAAGGTTTATTAAAAAAATTAACTCTTACCGCACTCGGTCAAGTTCCAGTTGATCGCTCAGGTGGTCGTCGAAGTGAGGCTGCACTTATAACTGGGCTTAAAGTTTTGGCAGAGGGTGCTTGTCTTGGAATGTATCCAGAAGGAACGCGTTCCCCCGATGGACGCTTATACAAAGGACGCACCGGAATTGCGCGCATCGCAATTGAATCTGGAGCTCCAGTTATTCCGGTTGCCATGTTTAATACTGAAAAAATTCAACCGACTGGCACTATTATTCCTAAAGTTATGCGAGTTGGTATGACTTTCGGAGAGCCTATGTACTTTGAAGGTGATTCAACCGACCTGTTATATCTGCGCAAGGTAACTGATCAGATTATGAAAGCAATTCAAGAATTATCTGGCCAGGAATATCTCGATGTGTATGCACCGAAAAAGAAGCCATCGCAAGAGGATGAAGATTAATTTTCGAGCGATAAACGCTGCGTCAAATAATTACATGTTCCGCAGGTAGGGCCAGCATCAGGTAAATCACCCTCCAAAACCGTAATAAATTCACCGATTACTTTTAAGAAATTGCCTTGGTTGCGCGCCACCGGCAAATACTTTTGTGACATTCCAAAACCGTATGAATTCTTATCTTCGCCGATGGCATGCGTTGGATTCCAGACGAGTAAGCCCATAGATGCAACGGTTACGCCTTTGCCTGCCGCTGGATTTTCCATGGAATAGGCGTAGGCTTCTAATTGCGGCGAATAAAATTCCCCGTTGTCGCGATCGGAATCGCTGACTTTGCAATCGATTAACCCGATCGTCCCGTCATCATTTTGTGCGACCAAGTCATACTTACCCAAAATTCTCCAACGCGTTATCTGCCCATTTACTTCTAACGGTTTGCTCTTGACCCATTCGCCCCATTTAGTAACTTTTCCAGGGCGAAGGGATGAATCAATTTCGCTCATGGATACACCGCGAAAGTGTTCTTCTTGCATATTTGCAAAAGTTCCAACAAGCGGGAAAGCCCCAGGCATGGTTACTTTGTACCAATATTTAATCCATAAACAACGCTTGCATGTCGATAGACCAAAAGTTAAGTCAGAAGGAGAGATATTTTCACGGGCTGGTTTTTCGGGTTTTCTCATAGGAGCATCCTTCTATCTACCACTGACAGGCGCCACTTTGAGTTGCACGCTGGGAAAAATTAGAGTTAAATAGCCATTCGATATATCGAATCGATACATAAAGCGATAGGAGGTTGGCTGTGCGCTCACGTAGCGAATCCCTTGAATTTGCCCTTCTTGGTTTTTTATCTCAAAGCCCGCTGCATGGTTATGAATTGCGAAAGCGAATGGCTGTAATTTATGGTCCATTTCGCGCCCTTTCATTTTCGGTCTTGTATCCGCAATTGCGCCGCATGATGGATGCAGGGTCAATTGCGGAATCGAAGGTTGAATCTCTGAGTCGGCGCTCGCGAATTGTCTATGAGTTAACCGAAAAGGGCACCGCTCGTTTTGCCAATTTAACCGAAACCGTAACTTCGGATACTTGGGAAGATGAAGGTTTTGAAATTCGCTTTGCATTCTTTAGCCCAACATCTACAAAAAATAGAGTCAGAATTCTTGAGGGCCGTCACAGGCGCCTCAAGGAGAAAGCAGAAATTCTGCGCAGTGAACTCGATAGGTCACCAATTGGAATCGATAAATATTTGGAGGAGTGGCGACGTCATTCCTTGGAATCAGCTGATCGCGAAATCGCTTGGCTAGAAGACATGATCAAAACCGAGAGGAAATAAATTGAACATCATTACCGGTAAAGGCGACGTTCGTGTTGCAATCATTGGCGTTGGAAACTGCGCTAACTCATTAGTCCAAGGCGTTGAGTACTACAAGGACGCCGCGCGCGACCAAGAGATTCCAGGTCTCATGCACGCAGTTGTTGGGGGATACCACATCTCTAACATCAAGTTCGTCGCTGCCTTTGATGTAGATGCTAAGAAAGTTGGCCTTGATTTAGCCGATGCAATTTGGGCTAGCGAGAACAACACAATCAAATTTAGTGATGTTGCAAAAACGGGTATCCCAGTTTTGCGTGGTCCTACAAATGATGGCCTTGGTCGCTATTACCGCGAAACTATTACCGAGTCTGATGCACCTGCAGTAGATATTGTGAAAGTATTAAAAGATGAAGAAGTTGATGTTCTTATTTGCTATCTTCCGGTGGGTTCGGAAGTGGCTACGAAATACTATGCACAGTGTGCAATTGATGCTGGCGTAGCTTTTGTAAATGCTTTGCCAGTCTTTATCGCTTCTGACCCAATCTGGGCTAAGAAATTCGAAGATGCAGGGTTGCCAATTATCGGCGATGATATTAAGAGCCAAGTGGGAGCAACAATTACTCACCGCATCATGGCTAAATTATTTCAAGATCGTGGCGTTCACTTAGATCGCACGTATCAATTAAATGTTGGTGGAAATATGGACTTCAAGAACATGCTCGAGCGTGATCGACTTGAATCTAAAAAGATTTCAAAAACTAACTCGGTAACATCTCAACTTGATTATGAAATTGGAGCCAAGAATGTTCACATTGGCCCATCGGATTACATTCCTTGGTTAGATGATCGCAAGTGGGCCTACGTTCGCCTCGAGGGCCGTGCATTTGGCGATGTTCCGCTTAACCTCGAATACAAATTAGAAGTATGGGATTCACCAAACTCGGCCGGTGTAATTATAGATGCCCTGCGTTGCGCTAAATTGGGCTTAGATCGCAAGATTGGTGGCGCACTTTTATCACCTTCTAGCTACTTTATGAAGACGCCGCCAGTTCAATACAGCGATGAACAAGCCCGCGATAAGACTGAAGATTTCATCTCTGGAAAGCTAGATCGTTAATTCGTTTCTTCTATTTGATTTAGGCATGAAGAAGCCCCCTTGAAAAATCAAGGGGGCTTCTTCTAACCCATCACGGAGAGTTGAGGGTTAGATCATCGCCTCTTGTGAAGTGCGACGAATATGAATTAGCCCAGTAATTCTCTAACTATTTGCAGGAGTGAAAAGCAAATTATGAGGTGGTAGCACTCAAATTAAAACTAAAATGAAATGGAGAGGGTTAGCACTCAGCCGATGTGGCGCAAAAGACTTACGCTAAACGTGCTTTATTCGAGGTGACGATTGCAAATGGATCGACCATCGGGACCAATTTCCAAGTGTGAACACGCGACATCCAATTTATCAAAAGCGCTATCGCCATAATGAGTTCGGTAGGCAAGTGCTAACAAAACTCGCAAATTAGTATCGCCGTCAGACTTAATATTAAATACTTGTGCACTTCTGCTAACGGTATTTTCAATTACTTTTTCGGTATGTGCAGTTTCTAAGGCAATTGCGGAATTGGATTTGCCCTCGCAGACTAACTCAAGAACAAGTTTTTCAAAGGGCGATAATTCTCGACTCGATATCGTGATATCTCTTGCCATGTTGGCCACCTCTCCGTGGTGCCTCTATTGTGCTACGAACCGAAGCGGAAACCCACCACTAAGATGAGCCAATGAGCGAATTCTTGGTCACACAATCGGGTCAGATTTTGACCTTGGCCTTAAACCGCCCCGAAAAAATGAATGCAATAACAAGGGTAATGTATGGCGGACTTGCTAAAGGCTTAAATGATGCTGCGGGCGATTTTGGAATTCGCGCCGTTATTTTGACTGGAGCAGGTGAGCACTTCACAGCCGGTAATGACATCAAAGATTTTATGGATCACCCACCAACATCGGACTCAAGTGAAGTCGCAACATTCCTTGCTGCGCTATTGAATTTTCCAAAACCTTTGATCGCAGCAGTTAAGGGAAATGCCATTGGCGTTGGAACGACAATGTTGTTGCATTGTGATGTTGTTGTGGCATCACCAAACGTTGCTTTCTCAATGCCTTTTGCATCCCTTGGTTTGGTACCAGAGGCTGGCTCTAGTTATTTATTTCCGCAATTAGTTGGCTATCAAAGAGCTGCGAGAATTTTTATGACTGGCGAAACTTTCAGTGCCGAAGATGCGAGAGAGATGGGGCTGGTAACGACGATTGCAACAGACCCATTAGCCGAAGCGCTAAAAGTTGCGGCACACATCGCCGAACAACCACCGCAAACAATCATTAATACAAAAGCACTTTTGAAGGCACGAGACCACGATTCGGTTGCAGCAGTTATGAAGGCCGAATTCGAATTATTTGCAATGGCCCTTCAATCAGATGAAGCAATGGAAGCCTTCACCAAATTTATGGCAAGGAAGGGCAAGAAATGAGCATCACTGGCGATTTAAGTGGCAAGCGAATATTTATTACCGGGGGATCGCGCGGTATTGGTTTAGCAATTGCCCTTCGGGCTGCAGCCGATGGTGCGTCAATTGCAATTGCTGCCAAGACTGCCGAAGTTAATCCAAAATTGCCAGGAACCATCTATAGCGCAGCAAAAGAAATTGAAGCCGCCGGCGGTGTAGCCCTGCCAATTCAATGCGATTTGCGCGATGAAAATGCGATTGAGTCCGCGATTGCTAAGACTGTAACCGAGTTCGGCGGAATCGATATTGTGATCAATAATGCCAGCGCAATTAATTTGACCAAGACTGAAGCAACTCCCGCCAAGCGATTTGATTTAATGTTTGATGTAAACGTTCGCGGGACTTTTCTCACTTCACAAGCGGCCATTCCACATTTACGGGCATCAGCTCAAGGCGGTCGCAATCCACATATTTTGACCCTTTCGCCACCGTTTTCCATGAAGGCGAAATGGTTTAAGAACCATGTTGCCTACACAATGGCTAAATATGGAATGAGCATGTGCGTTTTAGGAATGTCTGAGGAATTCAAAAAAGATGGCATTGCAGTAAATGCGCTTTGGCCACGTACTGCCATCAACACCGCAGCTCTGCAAATGATTCCAGGAGTTGATTCATCCGCTTGTAGAACGCCGCAAATTTATGCCGATGCCGCCTATGTAATCCTCAATCGTAATGCCAAGGAATGCACCGGAAACTTCTTTGTCGATGACGAAGTTTTAGCATCGGTCGGGGTGACTGATTTGGATAAGTATTCGGTGGTTCCCGGAACAACGGATTTCTTGCTTGATTTTTTCTTGGATTAATATGAAAATGTCTATAATTTTTTATCAGTTCATATAGTTTGAGCGTTAAGGAGGCAATGCCCCGCCATTTCTGACGGGGCTTTTCTTTTTACTCTTTTTAGAGGTCGTAATACAATTCGAATTCAGCTGGATGTGGACGCAAGCGAACATAGTCAACTTCTTGCTTGCGCTTGAAATCAATCCATATATCGATCAAGTCTTTAGTAAAGACTCCACCCTTAGTGAGGAACTCGTTGTCGCGCTCAAGGTTGTTGAGCACTTCATCGAGTGAACCTGGAACTTGCGGGATTAGCGCCGCTTCTTCTGGACTCAATTCATAGAGATCTTTATCAACTGGTTTAGGTGGTTCGATTTTATTTTCGATGCCATCAATTCCTGCCATGAGCATTGCTGCAAATGCAAGATATGGATTAGAAGATGGATCTGGACAACGAAATTCAATTCGTTTTGCTTTTGGATTAGATCCAGTAATTGGGATACGGATACATGCCGAGCGGTTACGCGCTGAGTAAACAAGGTTTACTGGAGCTTCATAACCTGGAACTAAACGGCGATATGAGTTAACGGTTGGGTTAGTGAATGCAAGTAGAGATGGTGCGTGCTTGAGTAAACCACCGATATACCAACGTGCCATATCCGATAGATCGCCGTAAGTGCCTTCTTGGAAGAAGAGTGGCTCTCCATCTTTCCAAAGTGATTGGTGCACGTGCATTCCCGAACCATTATCGCCAAAGAGTGGTTTTGGCATAAAGGTTGCAGTCTTGCCACCTTCCCAAGCAACATTTTTTACAATGTATTTAAATTTCATTAATTCATCACCAGCATGCAAGATGTCAGTGAAGCGATAGTTAATTTCCATCTGACCAGCCGTGCCAACTTCGTGGTGTGAACGTTCAACTAGTAAACCTGCACGACCAAGTTCCATAACCATTTCATCGCGAAGGTCCGCGAATTGATCCGTTGGTGAAACTGGAAAATATCCACCCTTAATGCGTGTGCGATATCCGCGGTTAGGAGTTCCATCGGCATCTTCTTTAATTCCGGTATTCCATGCACCTTCATAAGAATCGATTTCGTGATACGAAGTGTTGATAGCAGTTTTAAAACGGACGCGATCGAAAACGTAAAATTCAGCTTCAGGTGCAAAATATGCTTGATCGGCCAGACCAGTTGACTTTAAATAATCAACAGCCTTTTTTACAATTCCGCGTGGATCGCGCGAATAAGGCGTGTTATCGACTGGGTTATGGACCGAAAACAAAATGATCAAAGTTTTTTCAAGGCGGAATGGGTCCATGTAAGCCGATTCGGGAACAGGTAGTAATTTCATATCCGATTCATGAATTGATTGAAAACCACGGATAGATGAACCATCAAACATCAAGCCATCGGTAAATACTGCTTCATCGAAAGACTCAACTGGAACGCTAAAGTGATGTTGGATTCCAGGAAGATCGGTAAAACGGACATCGACTAATTTGATGTCCTCTTTCTTAATATAGGCAAAGATTTCTGCTGAGTTCGTAAACATTCTTCTCCCAAGCAACGATTCTGATACGAGATGCGTATCTTTGCAGTTCTCTCACCATTGAGCACCCCTGCTATGGGCTTAATCGTAAGAGTTTTTCTGGCAAAAGGCATAACCGGTGTGTTACATCTATGTTAAGAAATCCGTGCTTTGCCCCAGTTAGGCTTACCTTTATGAATCTGCAGGTTGGCATGGGGCGCCGTTTTGCAGCCCTTGTAATCGATTGGTTAGCTTCTTATGCCATCGTGGCCGCATATGGCGGCGGGATCGGCAAGATGGCTCCGAACGCATCATTGACGGTCTTGGCAGTTTTTTTCGCGCAGTATTGGATTCTAGTTACCCTGCAAGGCGCATCTCTTGGCCACCGACTGCTCAAGTTAAAAGTAGTTCGGTTTAGCGATGGCGGGCGGCCCACACCGCTACAAATTTTGGTTAGAACTTTGCTAATTTGTTTAGTCGTTACTGCAATCACATTTGATGAAAACGGTCGCGGGATTCATGAACGTTTAAGCAATACTGTATTGAGTAAAGGCTAGTTAGCGAATTTTAATGTTTTTTGGAATCGGCCCTTTTGGAATTGGCATTGATAGACCGCCAACTGCCTTAAAGCGAGCACGAACTTCGCGCATTTGACGGGCTGATAATTTCTTTGGCATCTTTGTTAGATGTTTTTGTAATTTTCGGAGTGAGACTTGTCCTTTTTCGTCGCCAACAATTACTTCAGTAATTGGAACTCCAGGTGTAAAGCGCTCGGTTTTGCGATGCTCTTCAATGAGCATTTGACGAACAGCTGAGCCACCTTCACCAGTTAAAACAATTCCTGCGCGGCCGACGCTGCGATGTACCATGTCTTGGTTGCGCGATACTGCAACTACTGGAGTAGTTGTCCAACCTTTGCGAATCGCCATTAGAACACTTGCACCTGCACCCATTTGTCCTTCAATTGAGGAATAAGCAGCGGCGCCTGCTTGGCGTGTAAAGAAGAACAATGTGATAAGAAGTGCAAGTGGCAGCGAAACGAAAGCTGCATATGCTGTTTGTTCAAAGACAAAACCAACTGCAGTGCCGCTAGCCCATGTTGCAAAGAAAATACCTGCGAGAGCGAAGGGTATCCAAGGCTTAACGCTCCTTGTGACGTTATAGGCATCACGAAGCGCTTGGAAACGAGGGGTTTTGATTTTTTTTTCTTTGTTTTTCTTTCGTTTGAACATGTCTTTAGTTTAGTGGGGCAGGTGCGGTTCCACCAAGACGCACCGGTGCCCACCGCGCTCCCACGTGGCTATCAGGGTAGTTATCTTGCACATCTCGCAGCATTAAAATCATTTGATCCCGAAGTTTGGTTTCGGCTATTTCTGCATCATCGCCTTTTTCGAAAAACTTAGCTTCACCAAAGGCGACAGTCACAGGAAAATTATTCTTTCTTAAATTTCTCTTCACACCTTTAGTCCAGACACGCTGGCTACCCCAGATTATGGTGGGGATTACTGGCACTCCTGCGCCTTGGGCTAGGCGTATTACTCCCGATTTATAACCTTTAATTTCAAAACTTGTAGAAATTGTGGCTTCCGGAAAAATTCCAATAATTTCGCCAGATTTTAAGGCGCGAAGGGCTGCCACAAAAGATGCGGCGCCGTTATCGCGGTCCACATTAATGTGATGCATCCCGCGCATTAGTGGGCCGGCCAACTTATTTGCAAAGATTTCTTTTTTTGCCATAAATCGAACATAACGATTTGCGGGCAGGGCTGCGGTGCCTGTGATTGCAAAATCCAAATAACCAACATGATTAATTGCAAGAATTGCGCCACCTTTTCGTGGCACATTTTGTTCGCCAGTGAAAGTGAATTGCAGACCTAAGTACTTCCAAAAAGCTTTAATGGCAAAAATTACTGGGGGATAGACCAAATCAGTCATTTAACTCCCGCGCTTGCATAGCTTGTTTGTAAAGGCGGCCGGCGCGATAACTTGAACGCACAAGGGGACCGCTCATAACTCCGAGGAAACCGACTTCGGTAGCCTCAGCAGCGAGTTCGACGAACTCTTCGGGGTTGACCCAACGGATAACAGGGTGATGTGTATTAGTTGGTCGCAAATATTGATTGATTGTTATCAAATCACAACCTGCGCTCTGTAAGTCGATGAGCGCTTGAGAAATTTCTTCACGAGTTTCACCTAAACCGAGCATTAGATTCGATTTAGTAATGAGCCCGAATTCGCGGGCCATTGAAATGGTTTGAAGAGATTTTTCGTAAGTAAACCCAGGGCGCATTTTTTTAAATATGCTCCGAACAGTTTCAAGATTATGCGCAAAGACTTCTGGGCGAGTTTCAAAAATTTGGTTTAAAAGTTCGCTCTTCGCATGAAAATCAGGGGTTAGCATTTCTACTCCGCACCCTGGATTTAATTCGTGCACTTGGCGAACAGTTTCTGCATAAAGCCAAGCACCCTCATCTTTCAAATCATCTCGCGTTACGCCAGTGATAGTTGCGTATTTCAAACCCATCGCCTTGACAGATTCGGCAACTTTACGTGGTTCAGTTTTATCAAGTGGATCTGGTTTACCAGTAGCTATATTGCAGAAATCGCAACGCCGCGTGCATTTATCGCCACCGATTAGAAAAGTAGCTTCTTTATCTTCCCAACATTCAAAAATATTTGGACAACGAGCTTCTTGGCAAACTGTATGTAAACCTTGAGATGTAACGAGGGAGCGCAGGCGAGTGTATTCTGGCCCCATATTTGCGCGGACTTTAATCCACTCTGGTTTCTGTTCAATCGGTACTTGCGCATTACGGGCTTCAATTCGTAGAAGTCTGCGACCCTCAGGGGGGGCTAGCGACATGCGCTCACCTCCTTGAGTGCTTCGAGCATATATTTTTCAACAACAGGTATTACTTCATCAATTGAAATATCTCGACCGAGTTCGACTTGCATTGATGTCACATCTGCATCTGCAATTCCGCAAGGAATTATTTGAGTAAAAGGTTTTAAATCTGGGCAGACATTAAGGGCAAAACCATGCATCGTTACCCCTCGTGCAACACGGATACCGATTGCTGATATTTTACGATCGCCTTTTTCGTCACGAATCCAAACACCGGAACGGCCGGGGAAACATTGCGCATCGATTCCAAAGTCACTGGATATTTTAATTAGGGCGCTTTCAACAACACGGACAAAGCCCACTAGTTCAGTCGGTTTTGCTAACTTAAGAATTGGATAACCAACTAATTGTCCGGGCCCATGCCAAGTAATTTTCCCACCGCGATCAACATCAATTACTCGCGTTCCATCGGTTGGTCTTTCTTCGATCTGAGTTCGTCGCCCTGCAGTAAAAACTGATGGGTGTTCAAGCAATAAAAGAGTGTTGGGACGCAAACCTTGGACTACTTCTTGGTGGATTTCGCGTTGCATCTCCCACGCGACTTCGTAATCAATAATTCCTTGATGGTGTAGCGCTATCACCTGCTCTGACAAATTTGTTACGACTGGCACAGCCATAGCCTAAAGGTAGAATTAGACTATTGCCCAATTTTGCCAATTGAAAGGCGGTTTTGAACCGATACTTGCATCGGAGGAGTAATTAATCCTTAACCAAAACTGCTAAAGCAGGTGCGATGTGCGGATAATCAAAAGTAAATCCGGCATCTGTTAATACTTGTGGCATAACTTTCTTGGAGCCTAAAACCTCCGATGAAAATCCGCCCATTGCAATTCGAAGTGCGATGGCTGGAACTGAAAATAGCGCTGGACGGTGTAAGGCGCGAGCTAATCCAGCAGTAAATTCTTGATTTGTCACAGGGTTTGGCGAAGTTGCATTAACTGGTCCAGAGATTTTACTTTCGAGTGCGAAAACTATTGCTCTAATTTGGTCGTGCAAAGTTATCCACGACCACCATTGTTTGCCGTTTCCTAATTTTCCAGCAATTCCAAATCGAAATAGCGGCAGCATTTTTCCAAGGGCTCCACCTGTTGGATCTAGAACTAATCCTGTGCGAAGTTTCACGGTGCGCACATCGCCAGCTAAATCGGCTGCGCCTTCCCATTCGCGACAAACGGCGGCAAGGAAATCATCGCCAGCTTTATCACTTTCTACAACTGTACGATTTCCGTTCTCGCCATACCAACCTATGGCGCTTGCTGAAATAAATACTTCTGGTTTTATTTCGGCAACAGCTTTAGCAATTGCAGTTGTACCTAGTAATCTTGAATTTAGAATTTCGCTTTTAAATTTCTTGGTCCACCGTTTATCACCGACACCAACACTGGCTAAGTGAACCACTGCGTTAACACCTTCAAGAGCGGTTAAATCAACAACACCAGTCTTGGGATCCCATTGAATTTCATCAGGGGCAAGTGCAACGCGGCGAACAAGTTTTTGTACTGTGTGGCCTTCACTCTTTAAATGTCCGACAAGTGCGCTCCCAATTAATCCAGACGAGCCAGAAACTGCAATGCGTTGTGGGACCGACATTAGAGAGCCAAATCAGATTCGAAAGCGCCACCTTCAAGACGCTCTTTTAGCGTTACTAAAAAACGCGCAGCATCGGCGCCATCAACAACGCGATGATCATATGAAAGGCCTAAATAAACCATTGAACGAATTGCGATTGTTTCGCCGCCATCTTCGCTCTTAAGAACCATTGGACGCTTAACAATTGCGCCAAGACCCAAGATTGCAACCTGTGGTTGGTTAATAATTGGTGTATCAAATAGCGCTCCACGACTGCCGGTATTGGTCAAAGTAAATGTTCCGCCACCTAATTCATCTGGAGTTATTTTATTACTGCGTGTGCGTTCGGCTAAATCTGCGATTCTGCGAGCAATGCCACCAATATTCAAGTCTCCGGCATTGTGCATGACTGGAACTAATAAACCGCGTTCTGTATCAACTGCGATCCCTAGGTGTTCAGCAGCGTGATAAGTAATTTGGTCGCCTTCAACCGATGAATTCAAAACCGGATGTTGTTTTAGCGCTTCACAGATTGCAACTGCAAAAAATGGCATGAACGAAAGTTTGACACCCTCACGTGTTTCAAAAGTTTCTTTTGCCCTATCGCGAAGACGCGCAATCTTTGTTACATCTACCTCGATAACGGTTGTGAGTTGCGCACTTATATGAAGGGATTCCACCATACGCGAAGCAATAACTTTTCGAAGGCGGGACATAGTCAGAGTTGTTCCACGAAGTGGCGAAATAGAAACTGGTGCTGCAGAACTCTTTGCAGCGCCTGATGCTGTTGCAACTACAGCGGCGGGTGCTGCAGGCTTTGCAAGTGCTTGTACGTCTTCTTTGCGAATTCGCCCACCAATACCGCTGCCTTTCACAGTTGCAAGATTTACGCCAAGTTCACTA
>JBCKHJ010000003.1:0-48473 GCA_038905915.1 Candidatus Planktophila sp.
ATTGCAAGTTCTGTACCTACTGGAACGGTTGTATCAATTGCAACAAGAATTTTTTGTAACACACCTGCAACAGGGGAAGGAATTTCGGTATCTACTTTATCTGTTGAAACTTCTAGGAGTGGTTCATCGATTGCGACCTGCTCGCCTTCGGCTTTTAGCCAACGCGTAACAGTTCCCTCGGTAACACTTTCGCCAAGTGCTGGCATTGTTACTGAAAATGTCATTTGCTTTCTCCCTATTATCCGTGTGCGTGAAGCGGTTTACCTGCAAGTGCCATATACGCCTCACCCATTGCTTCGGAAAGCGTTGGATGGGCATGGATAAGTGGTGCAACATCGTTTGCCGATGCTTCCCAATTAAAGATTAGTTGGGCCTCTGCTAAAAGTTCGCCGACGCGCGCACCGACCATATGTATTCCAAGGATTGGACCATCTTTTTGCGAAACAAGTTTAATGCTACCTGCGGTACGCAGGATCTGTGCTTTACCGTTACCGGCTAAGTCATAACTTAATTCAACAACATCATGTCCGCGCTCTTTTGCTTGTGCAGTAGTTAAACCAACGGATGCTACTTCAGGGTCTGAATAAGTCACACGCGGAACTCCGTCATAGTTAATTGGCCTCGGATTTAAACCTGCGATTTCTTCGGCAACTAAAATACCTTCAGCAAAACCTACGTGGGCTAACTGTAAAGTTGGAATTAAATCGCCAACTGCCCAAATTCCTGCAATATTTGTGCGGCATTTATCATCGGTTAAAACATATCCGCCTTCCATTGTGATGCCTTGTTCTTCATAACCAATATTTTCTGAAACCGGTCCACGACCAACGGCGACTAGAAGAAGGTCTGCATCAAAAGTTTTACCATCTTCGAGCGTCACCGTGAGACCATCGTTGGTATGAGACACAGATTTAAAGCGTCTCCCTAATTCAAAATTAATACCGCGTTTTCTAAACGCGCGCTCTAGCGCCTTGCTCGAACTCTCATCTTCAAGAGCGACTAAGTGGGGCAGCGCTTCAATAATTGTTACTTCACTACCGAAGGATTTCCAGACTGATGCAAATTCGCAACCAATTACACCGCCACCTAAAACAATAACGCGCGCTGGCACGTAATCTAATTTTGTAGCATCTTCGGAAGTAATAACTTTTGTGCCATCAATTTCAAGACCGGGAAGCGACTTTGCATATGAACCAGTTGCCAGCACAATATTTTTTCCGGTAATTTTTTCGTCATTTACTTCAACGCTGTCTTTAGAAATAAGTCGCCCAGTACCTTCGATGAGAGTTACATTTCTAGATTTAACTAGACCTTGCAAACCCTGGTATAATCGAGCGATAACACCATCTTTGTAAGAATTTACTGCAGGCATATCCATCGAAAGAAATTGCGCGTTAACTCCAAAGGCGCTGGCATCGCGGGCGCCATCGGCGATTTCGCCTGCGTGCAGGAGCGCTTTAGTTGGGATACATCCATAATGCAGACAAGTACCGCCGAGTTTGTCTTTTTCAATCAGCGCCACGCTCAAACCAAGTTGGGATGCTCGAAGGGCGCAGGCATAACCACCGCTACCGCCACCAAGAATGACTAGATCGAATTGCGACACTAAAGAGCCCCTTCGCCATCAATACTTAAAACGGACGAACCCTATCTTGCCAGCATCGCCCGCAATTAACGAACTGACGAATTTTCGACTAAAACAAGCAGAGAACGCAAGGCAATTCCGGTTCCACCGACGGGGGTGTACCCGTGTGCCTTGGCTTGGTTATATGCAGGTCCAGCAATATCGAGATGCAGCCAAGGCAATTCTGGATTTACAAAATCTCGCAAGAACAAACCTGCAACCAACATCCCGCCCATTCGCTCCCCAATATTTGCAAGATCTGCAACTGGTGAATCAAGGGATGCACGCAATTCTTCGGGAAGTGGCATTGGCCAGAAATTTTCTCCGCTATCGGCTGCAGCTTCAAGGAATTGGTTTCGAAATTCATCGTTATTTGTCATAACGGCGCTAGTGCGCGTTCCAAGGGCTACAACTTGAGCACCTGTCAGCGTTGCAACATCGATAATTCCGTCTAGTTTATTTTTAGATTTTTGCGCTTTCATTAATCCATCTGCCAGAACTAAGCGGCCTTCTGCATCAGGATTTAATACTTCTACTGTTTTGCCACCAAAAATTGTAATGACATCAGATGGTCGTGTTGCTTTATCACTCGGCATGTTTTCGGCAAGTGGTGCCCAAGTTTCAATTGCAATCGGTAGCTTTAGCGCTGCAATTGCAATCGTGGCGGCGCAGACTGCGGCAGCACCGCTCATATCCGACTTCATCGCTTCCATACCTAAGGCTGGTTTAAGTGCTAGACCGCCAGAATCGAAAGTGATTCCTTTCCCGACAAAAGCAAAACGTTTCTTTGGTTTCGGCGGCGTATATGAAATGTGCAATAAACGCGGCGGATTAGCCGAACCTTGGCCAACACCAATGATTCCGCCAAAACCTTGGGCCTTTAATTGTGTTTCATTAAGAATAGAAATACGAAGTCCGGACTTAGCGCCACCAGCAGACTTAACTGCGGTCTTTAAAATTTTAGTAAAAGAATCTGGAGTCAAATGACTTGGTGGCATATTTATTAAATCGCGCACTAAATGTGTGTACTTTGCAATCACAATTGCACGCTTTGCTACATCTTTGGCTTCGCTCTTTTCAGCAAGTTTTGTATAAACAGTAATTGCGCCAAGTGGTGATTTCTGATCAGCCTTTGTCGAACCTCGGAATTGCGTAAAGGAATATGCACCTAATCCAGCACCTTCGGCCACCGCGCCAACTGCGGCGATATTCGGAGTTGGGAGCGCAAAGGTTGCGGAACTCGTACCTGCAATTGATCTAGCTGCTGCACCAGCTGCGCGGCGCAAAGTTTCATGGCTATAGCTTGGTACTTTCTTTCCAAGCCCAGTAAATACCATTACACGCACAGCACTTCCAGGGATTCGAATAACTTCATTGGCTTTTCCGGTTGCGCCCATATCGGAAAGTGTTGCTATTAAAGTTTTTGAATCGAGGACAAAATCACCCGCTTCAATTACTATCCCACCTTTTTCATTGGTAGAGGCAAGACCGATTACTAATAAGTCGTCTTTGACGATTTCGTTGGATAGTTTAATCTTGATAGATTCGTTAGCAGCCATTGGGTTAGACTAATAGAAAAATCGATAGGTTGTGCACTATGAAAAATTCACCCCTTGCCGAGAAGCATTTAGCCCTAAATGCCAAAATGGCCGATTTCGGTGGTTGGTTGATGCCGATTGAATATCTAGGTGCTGGTGTTTTAGCCGAACATGCTGCGGTGCGCCAAACGGTGGGAATATTTGATGTTTCACACTTAGGAAAAGTATCGGTTAAAGGAGTTGGCGCACTTGATTTTCTAAATCGAATGTTAACCAATGATCTCAATCGCATTACTGATGCAATGGCGCAGTATTCGATGCTCTGTACATCGCAAGGTGGAATTGTTGATGATTTAATTGTTTATAGAAATAGCGAAACTGATTTCTTTCTTATACCTAATGCATCGAATACATCCGATGTTGTTGCAGTACTAAAATCTTACGCGCCATCAGATATTGAAGTTCTTAATTTGCACCTATCTTATGGCGTCATTGCTTTGCAAGGACCAAAAAGTGCGCAAGTTTTAGCCACTTTTGGAATTAATACTGATATTGATTACATGAGTTTTTCTCATCAAAATATTGGTGGCGCCGACATTATTCTCTGCCGGACCGGATACACGGGTGAATACGGTTTTGAATTACTGCCAACTTGGTCAAAAGCCCCGCAAGTTTGGGATGCACTAGTGGAAGCGATTACTCCACTAGGCGGACTTGTATGTGGTTTAGGTGCGCGCGACACTCTGCGAACTGAAATGGGTTATCCATTACACGGGCACGAACTTTCTTTAGATATTTCACCCGTACAAGCAGGTGCTTCGTGGGCCGTTGGTTGGAAGAAAGCAGATTTCATTGCTGCACCGGTACTGCGTGCAGAAAAAGATAGCGGTCCGCATCGTTGCATGTACGGATTAAAATCTTTAGATCGGGCAATTCCACGCGCCGCCATGAACGTTAAAAACGCGGAAGGTGAAGTTTTAGGTCAAGTAACTAGTGGAACATTTTCTCCCACGCTCAAAAATGGAATTGCTTTGGCTCTGCTTTCCACCTCTGTAAAGATTGGTGATGAAGTAATCATTGATGTGCGCGGGCGTGAATCAAAGGCGCAAGTTGTTAAGTTGCCCTTCGTTGCCTCACATGTGCGTTGAGCGACTTTTTATTTTGTGACAAATTCAATCGGAGTAAGAAAGGCTGCGCGCACTTTGGTGCGCCTAAGGGCAGTTAATACCGCAGGAGCGGTAAAAATCACGAGTACTGAAGTAAAAATTGCACGGGGAATATCCCAAGCCATGGCTGAAGCAAAATGAAAATAAAAAAAGCGCGAAATATTTTCACTCAGAGCGCCACCAGAGATAAATGAAAGTTGTGTTTGCGTACCTAGCGCCCATGGCCAAAACGATAAATCCATTAGCAAGCCAAAGGCCAAAGAAAGAAAAATACTCGCACCCACCAGCAAAACAATCTCGCTTCTGCCGCGCAAATTCCACTTTCCAATTTTTTGCGGTAGCGCACCGGCAGCTAAACCAATCCAAGCCGCAGCGAATAATTGGTACCCAAGCCAAGGACCAAAACCCCCAGTAATTACGGCTGAAACAAAGATGGAAAGTAAACCGAGAATAAAACCAAAAGATGCACCGAAGACGCGTGCACTCAAAATCAAAACAAACCACATTGGTTCGATTCCAGCAACACCTGCGCCAAGCGGCCTAAGTGCAGCGATCAAGGCTGCAAGGACCCCCAGAAGTGCAACCGATTTAGCATCCATGCTCGACGAACTTATTTCAGCTAGAACTAGTAAGACCGAAAGCGCTATTGCGAACCAGAAGAAAAGTTGGGTTTTCGGAAGTTCATTTTCTTTACCTGAATAAAAAAATGGCCAAATGAAACCAGCGATACTTATTGCAGAAGCAAAGGCTAAAATCACGCGATTGCGCAGCGAAAATGTGATTATATTTGGTGTAAGCATTTATGAATTTCTTGCAATTGCATCAATAACATCTTTTACAATTAGCCAAGGTTGTGGCGCCATAACCTTGGCAACTTGTGGGGCGAATGCCGGGGATGAAAGCAAGATCTCAATGGTTGGTCCATCAGCAACAATCTCACCATCAGCGATAAAAATAACTCGCGTAGCAAGTTCTGCCACCAGTTCTACGTCATGAGTTGCGATAATTATCGAGCGCCGATCAACGCGGGCAAAATTAATCAGCGTTTTAATCAGAGCACCTTTGGCTCGGTAATCAAGGCCGCGGGTTGGTTCATCTAGAATCAAAACTTTGGGGTTGGCGCTAAGAACAAGGCTTAAAGCAAGGCCCAAACGTTGGCCCTCCGATAAATCGCGGGGATGTGTGTGCGGTGAAATTCCGGGGACTAATTGATTTAAAAGTTCAAAAGTTTTACCCGAATCGATTTCATTATCGTTATCGCCTTGTTTGCATTCTTGCGCAACACTCTGGCCATACAAGAGATCACTTGGTTCTTGCGGAATAAAACCAATTCGTGATCGGCGCTCTCGGCCCTTTAGTGTTAAGGGATTAGAACCAAGCAAATCAACGCCGCCTTTAGTTGGAGAAATTACGCCTGCGATTGCGCGCAGAAGCGAACTCTTGCCCGCTCCATTACGCCCCATTACGGCGACAATTTCGCCTTCTCTTATAGTCGTATTTGTGGGAAGAAGTGCAAATTTCTGTCCATAAGAAATTTCAAGGCCTTTTACAGAAATTAAAGTCGACCCAAATTCGATCTTTTCCGAATCAGGTGTTAGGAAATCTTGATTTCTAAAATCCTGCGTCATGCGACGCATTTCGCGCACACTTAAGGCAACATCTTTTAACCCAAGGGTTCTGGCTAAATGAACTATGGGTGGTGCTATTTCAGAAGTTTTAAGAATTTCCTGTGGTGAACCAATGATTGTTTCCCCTGCGCCATTGATATGAACAATGCGATCGGCGAATTGAATAACGCGTTCCAATTTATGTTCAGCAATTACTACCGTCAAACTTAAATCATGCACCAAGCGATGCAGAATTGATAAAACTTCTTCGGCTGCAATCGGATCAAGTGCACTAGTTGGTTCATCCAAAACTAAAATTTTAGGGTGCATTACTAAGGCACTGCCAATTGCTACTCTTTGTTGTTCACCGCCACTTAAAGTGGCAATTGAACGCGCACGCAACTGCGACAAACTGAGTAGGTCTAAAACTTCTTCCACCCGTTTGCGCATAACATCTGGCGCTATATTTAGGGCTTCCATTGCGAAAGCCAATTCTTCTTCTACGGTATCGCTTACAAAACCATTTAGTGGATTTTGCCCAACAATTCCAATTAAGTGTGCCAGTCCGCCGGGTTTAACTAATTGAGTAGAGATTCCATCGACGCTAATATCACCGGCTAAAATTCCACCAGTGTGGTGGGGGACAAGCCCATTTATTAGCCGCAATAGCGATGATTTACCGCAACCTGTTGGCCCGATAACTAATACAAGTTCACCTTCCTTAATTGTTAAATTCAGTCCTTCTAAAATTGTCCGAGTCGAGTTGGGATAGATAAGAGATACATTTGAAAATTGGATCATCTGGGCACCAACGTTCTCGTACGTAAGACAAGCGGCAGCCCAGCAGCAAAAATTAGAAACCACGCAGAGATTGGCGCCGCAAGCGCGGCGATCGCAATAAGCGAATCGGTAACTAGCCAAGGCGTTGGACGATATTTTGAACGCCTGCGACTAAATCCATAACCGCGCGAATCCATAGCCGCGGCTAAATCAAGAGACCTTGCTAGCGCCTCTTCCAGTAATGGAATCGCAACTTTTTTCCAAGAAGATAATCCACGCAGTTCTTGCCCGCGCAATTTCTGTGCTTGACGAATTCGATAAAGACTTGCAACTAATTGTGGCAAGACGCTCGTTGCAATAACAACTGCAACACCAAATTCATAAATCATTATAGGCAAAACGCGAAGCAGCCTATGTGGGCTGGTAAGTGAAGCCGCAGCACCACAAATAACGATAATCGATCCCAGCAGAATTCCTTCATGCAAAGTCGATGAAAGTCGTTCTAAAGTTACTGTGCCACCGATTCGAATACCTGGCATCCAAGTTGGAAGTGGCAGAATTGGCAGAGTTAAGATTTTTGTGCCAGGAATTGGAACACCTATCAGTACGCCAATTGATACGCGCATTAAAATAACAAATGCGGCAACTTTGAGCGTCCAATTAAAACTTTTCCCCCACGGTGCGTCGTCACGATTTTGAAGCACAACAAGTGATGCCACACCCACAACGCTTAGGGAGATGGCCGAATTATTGCTGCGGGCAATTCCAATTGCCAGTGCAATCGACCAGATCCACCAAGTTAATGGGTGTGGCATCAATTTCATAAATTTATTCTATGTTTTAGGAATGAGAGATTTAGGAGTTGGTATTTCAACTCCGCATTCTTTGGCTGGATAACCATTCAGACCACAAATAAAACCAGATGAACCTGCACGAATTTTCAACGCCATTCCCAAAATATCGGCACCTACCGATTCTTTTGCAGTAGTTATGCATTTGGTAATTGATTTCGGAATCTTTTCACCTTTGGGCTTCAAAACTGACGCACCAAAATCGACAACTAGAGCTACTCGTTTTGTATCTGCTTCGGCTTTTACACCCTTACAAATTTTTGCAAATGAAGGCGCAGTTTTTGGCTGGGCCGCGCTTTTTACCGAGCCGCCCGAGAATGTAAATACCCAGCCCTCAACCGAACCATCTGCGACATCAACGGTTGGCCCAGTCATTGCTGCAGTCCAGATAGTTTTACCAGGGGCTGCTTGGAAATATCCCCAATAGCGCCATCCCTTTTCGGCCGCGCTACTTGTGGGAATTGTTACAAGTGATGTGGAAATTAAAATAATTGCCGTTATTAGATATTTGAATTTCATCATTTTCTGTGGAGCCTCTCAAAAAACAGGAGTCTCACGGGGTAGCTCAATTGCAATGTCGCTTAAAAATCTACGACGTAACTTTTGGACTACGCCCCGCAAACCTCGGCGGGTGGTTGTCATTTCTTAGCCTCTAATTAGGTAATCCGACTTAATTAGCAATAAAAAATTGCCAATCTTACGGCTGCGGGTCAGCGTCGGAATTGCACCGAACTTCCCCTAATTAACTGCCTATTAAGTTGTGGGGTAACCAAACCATAAGCGCTAATAATTGGCAACTCGGCGCGCATGCCTTATAATTATAATTTTGAATTCCTTAGAAAGCAGGAGCACCCGATGGAATATCGCCGCTTAGGTAGTAGTGGAATGCTTGTCTCTGAGATCTCTTACGGCAATTGGATTACTCACGGCTCGCAAGTCGAATCTGAAGCGGCGATCAAATGCGTAAAGGCTGCCTACGAAGAAGGAATAACAACTTTTGATACGGCAGATGTCTATGCCGGAACTAAGGCTGAGAGTGTTTTAGGTAAAGCCCTTAAAGGTATTAGACGCGAATCCTATGAATTATTTACCAAAGTTTATTGGCCAACGGGTGCCGGTAAAAATGATCGCGGTTTATCGCGCAAACACATTATCGAATCATGTAATGCATCCCTTGCTAGGTTGAAAACCGACCACATTGACTTGTACCAAATGCATCGCTTTGATTTCGAAACCCCGCTTGAAGAATCTCTAGGTGCATTTGATGATTTGATACGCAGTGGCAAAGTCCATTACATCGGTTTTTCAGAATGGGATGCCAACCAGATAAGCCAAGCGCTAAAAATCCAAGATGCGCGTGGATACAACCGCTTCGTATCTAGCCAACCGCAATATTCCGCGCTCTGGCGAGTTATCGAAGCCGAAGTTGTCCCGCTTTCAATTAAGGAAGGCATCGGGCAGATTGTTTGGTCTCCGATTGCGCAAGGTGTTTTAACTGGAAAGTATTTACCGGGCAAGAAAGTCCCTGCCGGTTCGCGCGCCACAGATAAAAAGAGCGGTGCGAATATGATTTCTCGTTGGATGCGCGATGATGTTCTAACGGCTGTACAGAAATTAAAACCAATCGCCGACGAGGCTGGGCTATCCATGTCGCAACTTGCTATCGCATGGGTGTTGCAGAACTCCAATGTTTCTAGCGCGATTATGGGTGCTACAACTCCTAAACAAGTTAAAGAAAATGTTAAAGCCGCTGGCGTGAAACTTTCAGCAGATACTATGAAAGCAATTGATGGCGCGCTAGGTAATTTGCCAGAGCGCGATCCTAAAAAGAATGAAAGTCCAAACCCAAGAGCTTAGAAGTTCTTATTTCCCACGCTTACTTGTGGTTTAGGTGCGCGTAATCTGCGCATCTGGGTTGAACGCAGCCACGCGTACATTCCTAGACCCCTTGTATTGGTGCCAGGGAATTTTTGCGCAACTTCCTTCTTAACGCGTTTCGCTAAAAAAATTCCATCTACTACAGCAACCAGTAGCACTGAATACATCAGCGCAACTGAAGCAAATTGCACAGTCGGAATTGGAATTATTGTAAGAATCAAAACAACGAAAATAATTGGCAAGAAATATTCGCCAACAGATCTGCGTGAATCTACGTAGGTTCGAACAAAGCGACGGGCGGGCCCACGATCACGAGCAGGTAGAGCGTTTTCATCTCCACGTAGGTAAGCGATGCGATTAATTGCACGAGCATGACGCGCTGCCTCTTTGGCTTTAGCTTTTTCATCCTTTGTCGTAACGGGGGCTAAGGATGAAATTACTCGCTTGGATTCTGACTCTTTACGCTTTGGTGTGGGGCGACCTTTGCCACCAGTTGAATCATTTGTTGTCATAGCGCTAACTATAGAGCCAGCATTCGTTCTAAGGCTATTTTGGAATATTTGGCAACCTCATCGTCGACTTGGATTTGATTCACTACATGGTTATTTACCAGCGATTCCATGGCCCAGACTAAGTGTGGAAGGTCAATACGGTTCATTGTGGAGCAATAACAGATGCTTTTATCTAGGAAATAAACTTCCTTATCGGGATTAGCCTTTGCCAGGCGTTGGACCAAATTAAGTTCAGTACCGACTGCCCATTTCGAACCAGCGGGAGAGTTGGTTACGGTTTGAATAATCTTTTCAGTTGAACCAACATGATCGGCGATTTTGACGACCTCGTGTGGGCATTCTGGGTGAACCAGAATTTGCACGCCTTGGATTTTTGCACGAATCTCATTAACTGATTCAACGCTGAAACGACCATGAACTGAGCAGTGGCCACGCCACAAAATTACTTTGGCGCCTCTTATCTCATCTGCAGTTAAGCCCCCCATTGGTTTCCATGGATTCCATAAAACGCAATCATTCAGAGTTAAACCAAGTGAAAGCACCGCAGTATTTCGGCCTAAATGTTGATCAGGTATGAACAATATTTTCTCACCTTGATCAAGTGCCCAACGCATTGCCTTTTCACCATTTGATGAGGTGCATATGGTGCCACCATGTTCGCCGGTAAAACTTTTAATCGCAGCCGAGGAATTCATATAAGTCACGGGTATCGTTTTATTTGCAACACCAATTTTTTCTAAAACTTTCCAGCATTCATTTACTTGATTCTCGTTCGCCATATCTGCCATAGAGCAGCCGGCAGCAAGGTCTGGCAAAATTATTTTTTGGTTTTTAGAAGTTAAAATGTCAGCGCTCTCGGCCATGAAGTGAACGCCGCAGAAAATAATATATTCAGCGCTAGATTGCGAAGCAGCCGATTGCGCTAATTTGAATGAATCACCAGTGATGTCGGCAAAAGCGATGACTTCATCCCTTTGATAGTGATGACCTAATACAAGGGTGCTAGAACCTAGGGCTGCGCGCGCAATTTCGGCGCGATCAACTAAATCAGCGCCACTTGCTGCGGGTAGTTCTCCCGTGCACGAAACGCCTCGTTCACTGGTAAGGTCGCGACCTTGACCAAGTAGTAATAAGTCATGCAATGCCATAGCGTTATTATCTCTCAAAATGTGTTCGATGTCGCATCCTATATCTTGCTAAGGTAAAGAAAGGCAGGTAGGCTTTACCAGTAGGCACAAAAAAGGGAGAGAAAATGACGACTGAAACAATCACCAACGATGTTGTAACAACAGGCATCTCTTTAACCGATGTTGCCGCAGCTAAAGTTTCTGCACTCTTGGCACAAGAAGATCGCAATGATTTAGCCCTTCGAGTAGCTGTTCAACCTGGCGGATGTTCTGGTCTTAAATACCAACTCTATTTTGATGATCGCAACATGGATGGCGATATCGTGCGCGAATTTGGTGCGGTAAAAGTTATCATCGACAAAATGAGTGACCCATATCTATCGGGTGCAACTATCGATTTTACTGACACTATTGAAAAGCAAGGTTTCACAATCGATAATCCGCAAGCACAGGGTTCTTGTGCATGTGGCGATTCATTTAATTAGCCACTATTTACCTTAAGAGCGCTTGGTAATTAAGAATTCGCACGCTTTAACTTTTATTGCGATATTTTTTGTCATTCGCGCCCATGCCTGAAGGTCAGGCCAGGTAGCCGGGTCATCGGCAAGTAAAGTTATTTCATCCCCGATTTGGAGATCTTTAAGTGCTTGGGCAATATCAATAATCGGCCTTGGGCAGCGAGTCCCTAAAGAATTCACGCTTTTCATGGCTGGCGAAGTGATGTAACAGCACGAATTAAAGCTTCAAGGAATTCATCAATTATTTGTCGAGTAATATCACTGGGCAAGGTAATGCGCACGTTACCTTGAGTTAGAACTCCCATTGCTGATAAAACATGGCTGGGTTGCAAATCATCGGCCGTACAAGCCGAACCCGAATCAACGCTAAAGCCTGTTGCATCTAAGGCGCGCAACAATTCTTCGCCTTCGCAGTAAAGAAAGGATGCCGAAATTAAATGGGGGAGACAATCATCTAATTGCCCTGCAATATCGCAATCGGGTATCGCCTTCTTTATCTCATTTCGCAAGTACTCATTTAATTCGCGAACTTTTTCCCAAACCAAATTTCGTTCGTCGCACCATGCATCTAGCGCAACGGCTGCGGCAATAGTTAATGGCAGTGAAGCAGAATTAGGAGTTCGAGTTGCTCCAATATGCGGAAGCGGATTTTTCCATGATTTTGAATTTCGAATTGCAAGAATCGCCAATCCACTTGGTCCGTGCCATGACCGTGCATCAAAGAGTGCGGTATCCCAACGCTCTGGTAGTTGCAAATGCGCCCCGCTGGCAGTTGCATCGCAAGCGATGAGAGCCCCATTACAGGATTCGATTAATTGCTCAGTATTCTGGCTAACCCCAGTTTCGCCATTGGCTAATTGGAGTGAAAAAATATCTCCAACTTTTGGATTGCTAGCCCTTAATTTGTCTAAAGAAATGTGCCCAGATAAATCCACCGGTAATTCCACCGATTCATGGGTGCGCGAAATGGCGATAATTTCACTGCGGTCAATGGCGCTATAAATCAAGCGATTAGATTGGCCGAGTAGACCACCAATTGATAAAAAGTGTCCCAAGTTTGGTTCGCCAATTATTTCTATTTCATTTCTATGCAAATTTAGACGCTTTGCAATGCTTTCTAGGGCTTCATTTCGAAGCAGATTCGCCCGAGCCGATTCTGTACTTAGTTTTCTTGGATCACTCCAGCCCATATCAAAGGCGCTCTCAAGTACATCCCTAGCTTTTGGGTGCAAGGGTGCCTCGGATTGGAAATTTCTTGTGACACGACCCACTCGCCGAACGCTACTCGTGCCTGCGGGGTAAGCACCATTTTCGCTCTATCCTTAGCCCCATGTCGCGCCAAGGTTCTAAAAGAGCAAAGATTATTCGGGTATTTGCCCTTATCTCGACAGCCCTTTTTCTAACGAGTTGTGCACAGGTTTCTGGCCTTGGTTTCGAAAAGGCGACCACAAGTGTTAATGAGATTTCATCACCACTCTGGTCATGGGCATGGGTTGCTGGTGGAGTTGTCGGCGTAATTACTCTTATTTTGATTTTATGGCCAGCCGTTTTCCATCGCACAAAAGTTGGTGCACCAGAATTTCCAAAACAGACTCAATATAATGTTCCAATAGAAGTTGCTTACACAATCATTCCACTAATCATAATTTCTGTTCTTTTCTACTTCACCGCTGTTAGTCAGAGTAAAATTTATAAAGAGCCAACTGCATCAGTAATGCATGAAATCGGAGTTAAAGGTACTCAGTGGGCTTGGCAATTTATTTACCCAGCAGCCGGAGCAAAAGCAATTGTCACTGGAACACCTGAGCAACCGCCTACATTGGTAGTTCCCCAAGGCGAGTCAGTTCGATACGTCCTAACTTCTAACGATGTAGTACATGGATTCTGGATACCCGCCTTTATGATTCAAATGCAGAATCTACCTGGAGTTACAAACTACCTTGAATTTACTGCAAATAAATTGGGTACTTTCCCAGGGTACTGCAATATATTATGCGGTCGCGATCACGCGCGCATGCGCTTTAATGTAAAAGTGGTTACGCCAGCCGATTATAAAATTTATCTAGAAACTTTGAAGGCGAGCAACGCATGACATCCTATGCTTTACGACCTACCATTTCAGCAACAGGGGTCGAGCCTACAAAAAAGGGAGTAGCCATAGTTTCTTGGCTCACAACAACTGATCATAAGAAAATTGGCTATCTCTATCTCGTAACATCTTTTATTTGGTTTTTGGTTGGAGGGATATTGGCGTTGCTTCTGCGAAGTGAATTAACAAAGCCGGGCTTGCAATTTCTCAGTAGCGAACAGTACAACCAGATCTTCACTATGCACGGCACAATCATGTTATTACTGTTTGCAACACCGCTATTTGTTGGCTTCGCTAATGTAATTATGCCGTTGCAAATAGGTGCAGCAGATGTTGCATTTCCTAGACTTAATATGCTCTCTTATTGGTTGTTTCTTTTTGGTGGCTTGATGGCATTTGGTGGTTTTTTATCACCTGGTGGAGCGGCATCTTTTGGTTGGACTGCATATGCTCCACTTGCAAGTTCAATTTATTCACCCGGCATTGGTGGTGATCTATGGGTTGTTGGTCTTGCAATGACTGGAATAGGAACAATTCTTGGTGGGGTTAATTTCATAACGACAATTTTAACAATGCGAGCACCAGGTATGACTATGTTTCGTATGTCGATCTTTTCATGGAACGTGCTACTAACTTCAATTTTAGTAATACTAGCTTTCCCACCTCTTGCAGCAGCACTTCTCGGGCTTGAATCTGATCGCTTATTTGGTTCACATATATTTGACCCAGCAAATGGCGGGGCAATGCTCTGGCAACATTTATTTTGGTTCTTTGGACATCCGGAGGTTTATATTCTTGCGCTGCCATTTTTTGGTATTGTAACTGAAATCTTGCCAGTCTTTAGTCGAAAGCCAATCTTTGGATATAAGGGTTTGATTGCTGCAACTATTGCTATCGCTGCGCTTTCAGTTTCGGTCTGGGCCCACCACTCATTTGCAACAGGTCAAGTACTTCTACCGTTCTTTTCCTTTATGACTTTCTTAATTGCTGTTCCAACTGGAGTTAAGTTCTTCAATTGGATTGGCACTATGTGGGGCGGCAATGTTTCATTTGAAACACCAATGCTTTGGGTTATGGGATTCTTAATAACATTCTTATTTGGTGGGCTAACCGGAATCATTTTAGCTTCACCTCCGCTAGATTTTGCCGTTTCCGCTTCCTACTTCGTTGTAGCGCACTTCCATTATGTGCTCTTTGGCACCGTAGTATTTGCAATGTTTGGCGGCTTTTATTTCTGGTGGCCAAAGATGACTGGTCGCATGCTAAATGAACGCCTTGGAAAGATTCACTTCTGGATGACTTTTTTTGGTTTCCATATAACTTTCTTAATCCAACATTGGCTTGGAATTAAAGGTTTCCCACGGCGTTATTCAGATTATTTACCAACCGATGGTTTTACTTTTATGAACCAAGTTTCAACAGTCGGTTCTTTCTTACTGGCTCTTTCCATGATTCCATTTGCCATAAATATTTGGATAACTCGCTCTTCTCCGTTAGTTGGCGTAGATGATCCTTGGGGTTACGGTGCCTCTCTTGAATGGGCAACATCGTGTCCACCGCCGCGACACAACTTTTTGACTATGCCGCGCATTAGCAGTGAGCGCCCAGCATTTGATTTACATCATCCGCACATTAAGACCGAGGGGCACTAGAAGATGAAAGTTTCTTGGCAGCTTTTTATTGGCCTTGGGGTTTTTTATATTTTACTTACAATTATTTATTGGCAAGTTGGCGGTGAATCTGTAGGAATTGGCGGCATGGCACTTGCTGCTTGTCTTGCAATCATGATTGGTTTCTATCTTTGGTTTACCCAAAAACGCATCGGCGTGGTTCTTCCCGAAGACAGAAATGATGCGCAAATTTCAGATGGCGCTGGCGAACTTGGTTTCTATAGCCCTCATTCATGGTGGCCGCTGCCAGTCGGAGCCAGCATGGTAGCAATGGGTCTTGGTTTAATTATTGGTTGGTGGCTAACTCTGATAGCCGTTGGAACTTTGATGATTAGCATTATTGGAATGGTTACAGAATACGAAAAACCAGTTTCAACTTCGAACCACTAACAGAGGATAAAACCATGGCAAGTGCTAAGAAAGCAGTGGCAAAGAAGTCCCCGGTAAAACGCGCAGTTATCACGGTTGCTGCCGCACCAGTGATTCAGGGGGATCGCATTGGGTGGCGATCGTTCTATCTCTATGCGGTCTGTCTCATCACCTTACTTGTTGTCCTCTTTGCAGTAATCAGTTTTATTAATAGCGCAGTAAGTATGTTATATCCTGACTCTATCTATAGCCGTCCTGATGCAGTGCCCATGGAGCCAGGAGTAACAGACGAGATCATTCGCCAACAACAAGAAGATAACAATGTACGGAGTTCTATTAGGGGAATGATTAATTCATTCACAACTATTGCTATTGCAGCCCCGCTCTATTTCTATCACTGGCGGATGGCGCGTAAGACTAACTAAACCCGAAGAAAAGAGGCACCATTAAAATCAAGGACAGCTCCGCTTGCCCATTGCATATCTGGAGAGGACAACATGTAGATCGCCTTGGCAACTTCTTCTACCGCTGCCACCCGATTAAATGGTGATTGCGCTCTGATTGCTGTGCCTTCAGTTGTCATTGGGCGAGCATAATAAATTCCAACGCTAAATCCAAAGCCGACCGCAGCATAGAGATAGCCAAACCATGCCTGGGGAGTAGGAATAAGAAGCGTTAAGACCCCCAGCTCAGTTTCGAAGAGCAATTCTTTCCCCTGATCCGCTCACACTCTATGAGAGGATAAATCCATGACAAGTGCTAAGAAAGCAGTGGCAAAGAAGTCCTCGGTAAAGCGCGCAGTTATCATGGTTGCTGCCGCACCAGTGGTCCAGGGGGATCGCATTGGGTGGCGATCGCTCTATCTCTATGCTGTCTGTCTCATCACCTTACTTGTTACCCTCTTTGCAGTAGTCAGTTTTATTAATAGCGCGACAGGTATATTTTTTGCTGACTCTGTCTATAGCAATCCTTATCCAGAGCCCATGAAGCCAGGAGTAACAGACGAGATCATTCGCCAACAACAAGAAGATAACAATGTACGGAGTTCTATTAGGGGAATGATTAAATCATTCACAACTATTGTTATTGCAGCCCCGCTCTATTTCTATCACTGGCGGATGGCGCGTAAGACTAACTAAACTTTGGCAAACTTTGCGCAGGTAGAGTAGGATTAGTTCTAAGTTATCGGGGTCGATGTAATTTCGAACCGGCGGTTAAAGTCCGCGACCCGCACACAGCCAGTGGGCGGTTGACTCAGTGTAATTCTGAGACCGACGGTTAAAGTCCGGATGAGAGATAACGAATATGCGCCATTGGTGCATATTCTTTCCTATCCCGATAACTCGTATCTAGAGTTAATCGGGAGGCGAGATGAATTCTATCGAAGCTATGGCGCTAGCCAATGAACTCTCGCTGCGCGCTTTAGGGGCAACTGCGCCAAACCCTATTGTCGGTGCACTCATTACAAGTTCTGATGGTGAAAATATTTCTAATGGGTATCACAATCGTGCCTTTTCAAGTGATCATGCTGAAATTCTTGCTCTCAAAATTGCTGGTGCGCGGGCACGCGGTGCTCGACTCTATACAACTCTGGAACCCTGCAATCATTTTGGCAAGACGCCTGCATGTGTGGATGCAATTATTGGCGCAGAAATCGCTGAAGTTATTTTTGCCGTGGCAGATCCGACTCCAATTGCCACTGGGGGAGCAGAGCGGTTACTTAAAGCAGGAATTAGCGTGCGGCAACAAGAAACCCCTGAAGTCGAATTTGCAAATCGTGCCTGGCTTAAAAAAATTGCCACTGGATCGCCATTAATTACTTGGAAGATTGCGACAACTCTGGACGGTAAAATTGCCGCCAGCGATGGCAGCTCTCAATGGATTACTTCAGAAGGCGCACGCGCAGATGTGCAATTAATTCGTCGGCAAAGTGATGCGATAGTTATTGGTACCAATACCGCATTGCTAGATAATCCAAGCCTGATACCCCGCATATCTGCCGAATTAGCAAATCAGTACTCAAAAAATCCGGTGCGAATTATTTTTGGCGAACAGGAAATTCCACCGAACTACCAAATCCATGATGCGCGGGCAGAAAGCATTTTCATTAAGAGTAAATCTATGGATGATTTTATAAAAGTAATTAGAGAAAATGAATTTAATAGCGTTCTAGTTGAGGCTGGACCGACGCTAGGCACCGCCTTACTGCAAGCAAATCTGCTTGATGAAATAATTCATTATCAGGCGCCCACGCTCTTGGGCTCTGGAAAAAACTTCGTTAATGGGCTTGGCATCAAAACGCTGGCAGATCGCCAAGATCTAACCCTTTTATCTTCACTGATAATCGATGGAAATATCAAAAGCCATTATCAAGTAAATCGGGGAGGATAAATGTTTACCGGGCTAATTACCGAATGCGGCCGGGTTAAGTCAATTACCTTTGGTCAAACTTCAGCTGTAATAGTTTTATCGGCGCCACTTCTTGCGCCAGAGATTTGTCTGGGGGACTCAGTGGCTATAAATGGAGTTTGCTTAACGGCCATCTCGGTCGAACCTGACTCTTTTAGTGCAGATGTGATGATCCAAACGCTTCGAAAAACTTCTTTACAAAAAATCCAAGCAGGAGCCCAAGTTAATTTAGAGCTAGCAGTTAAAGCCAGTGATCGCCTTGGTGGACATATTGTGCAGGGCCATGTCGATGGCGTTGCAACTGTCTCAGATTTAATTCCAGGGGAAAAATCGGCACAACTCGACCTGCTTATTCCCTCAGAACTAGTTCGATATATCGTCAATCAAGGTTCTATCTGCGTAGATGGTGTTTCTTTAACGGTCGGAGAAATCAATGATCAAAGTTTGATTCTGACTCTCTGGTTAATTCCAGAGACGCTGGCGCGCACTAATTTAGCGAGCAAGAAAGTTGGAGACGAAGTCAATATTGAAGTCGATGTACTGGCTAAATATGTAGAACGCTTAATTCAAAAGAGGCAATTATGAAAACTGCTCTGGAAAACTTTGCTCGCGGCGAATTCCTAATTGTGGTTGACGATGAAAGCCGAGAAAATGAAGGCGACCTAATCATCCTTGCCGAAAAAGCTACCCCCGAAAAAGTCGCTTTCATGGTGCGCCATACGACGGGAATTTTGTGCGTAGCCATTACAGAAAATCGTGCCCGAGCACTCGAACTTCCACTAATGGTCGATAAGAATCAAGATAAGAAAAAGACGGCATTTACCATTTCGGTAGATGCAAAAGATGGACTGACAACTGGTGTTAGCGCCCTTGAGCGATCAAATACGGTAATGGCTCTGGCAAGTCAAGGCGCAAAGCCGACTGATTTTGTGCGACCAGGCCACGTATTTCCGCTAATAGCCGATCGAAATGGACTAGTAAATCGCCGTGGCCACACCGAAGCTGGGGTAGCGCTTGCACAATTAGTCGGTGCCACGCCTGCAGCCCTGCTCTCAGAGATTATCAATGATGATGGAACGATGGCGCGAGGCAAAGAATTAGCCGACTTTGCCAAGTTAAACCAAATCCAAATTATTTCAATCGCTGATTTGCAAAGTTATTTCGTGCGAAACAAGGTAATAAGTCAGAGCGAATTTAAATCTCCAGCCCTGCAATGGGCGCAACTTCCAACTCAACATGGAATGTGGGAGATATCTTCTTTTTCAGGCATTTCTCAGCGCGAACAAGTGGTAGTCAGATATGGAAATAGCCAAGACCAGCCCATTGTGCGTATTCATTCTGAGTGCCTAACCGGAGATATCTTTGGATCAAAGCGCTGTGATTGTGGCCAACAGTTAGATCAATCTATGAGAGAGATACAAGAACACGGAAATGGTTATGTCATCTATTTACGCAATCATGAAGGTCGCGGAATCGGCCTGGCCGAAAAGATTAAAGCCTACCAATTACAAGACCAAGGATTAGATACGGTAGATGCAAATATTTCACTTGGTCATCCGGTGGATGCACGAGACTGGAATGATGCAATCGAAATTATTCGCACTCTTGGACTTAAATCGTTAACACTTCTAACTAATAACCCTGAGAAAGTAGCGGCAGTGCGCGCGCTTGGAATTTCGTGTACTCAACGTTCAATTAAGATTGAACAAAATCATTTTAACGAGAAGTACCTTTCAACGAAAGCAGAACGACTTGGCCACCATATAGTTGCTGAGCCAGTCCAAAAGCAAGGAGACCAATAAATGGCCGGAAATACACCAGAGATATCAGTTCGCAAACTACCAAAAGCTAAAGTTGCAATTATCTCCTCGCGTTGGCACTTAGATATTTGCGAAGATCTAATTGCAGGTGCAGAGCGTGCACTTGCCGCAGGGCAAGTAAAGATAATTGAAATTATTTATGTTCCAGGCTCATTCGAAATTCCACTAGCGGCACAGCGGGCGTTCGAACAGGGCTTCGATGCCGTAGTGGCAGTTGGCCTAGTACTAAAAGGTGAAACTCCTCATTTTGAATATGTCTGCCAAGGGGTAACGAGAGGCATCATGGATGTGCAATTAAAATTTTCCAAGCCAATCGGTTTTGGAGTGCTGATGTGCAACAATCTTGAAGAAGCGATCGCGCGATGCGGGCGTGCGGGAAGTAAGGAAGATAAGGGTTTCGATAGCGCGATTGCCGCCCTCGAATTGATTTAAATAAATAGCTTATAAATATCAGATTTACTGATGGTTTCGCCGCGATTGCTCTAATAATGATTGTACGATAAAGCTATGAGTATTCATATTGGCGCAGATGTTGGCGATGTTGCAGAAAGAATTCTTTTGCCGGGTGATCCATTGCGAGCAAAATGGATTGCCGAAAATTATCTTGAAAATGTAAAGCAGTACAACTCAATTAGAAATATGTTTGGCTATACCGGAACATATAAAGGTGAACGTATCTCGGTGCAAGGTACTGGAATGGGTCTACCATCAATGTCAATCTACGTTCATGAATTATTTGAAGATTTCAACGTGCAAGTCGCCATCCGTATCGGTACATGTGGCGCAATTCAGGAGCGTACAAAAGTTGGGGATTTGATTATTGCAATGACCGTGTCAACAGATTCTGGAATTAATCGCCGCATGACCAATGGTTTGGATTTCTCTCCCCACGCCGACTATCGATTGCTCAAAGCAGCAGTTGATGCAGCAAGTAAATTTAGAGTCCATGTTGGTGGTGTCTCATCCATGGATGTTTTCTATGATCAAACCGATGCACTGCGACACTTAATTGAACATGATGTCTTAGCTTTAGAAATGGAAGCTAGCGCGCTTTATTCCATCGCGGCCCGTAAAAAGCGACGTGCGTTAGCGATTATGACGGTTTCAGATCACGTGATAACTCATGAGGAAATGTCGGCAATAGATCGCGAACAGAGTCTTAACCAGATGGTAGAAGTAGGACTTGCTGCAATCATTAACGGATAGCGCATGGAAGTTTATTTCACTAGGGCTTGAAAGCCTTTGCAATAGTGCTAGCAAGTGAAGATAATTCGGAAGGGATCAACCAGATTTTGCTGGCTGTGCCATTGGCGATTACTGGAAGCTGTTGTAGGTAAAGATAAGCTAGAACCTTCTCATCGGCGGCTCCAGTATGAATAGCAGAAAAGACGGTAGCAATCGCTTGGGCCTGGGCATTGGCATTGATAATAACGGCTTGGGCTTCACCCTCAGCGCGTAAAATATCGGCCTGGCGACCACCCTCTGCTTGCAAAATCTGACTCTGCTTTTCACCCTCTGCAGTCAGGATCGCAGCGCGTTTCTCGCGATCTGCGCGCATCTGCTTTTCCATCGACTCCTTGACGCTGTCGGGTGGCTCAATTGCTTTAATCTCCACTCGGTTGACTCGAACGCCCCATTTGCTGGTCGCTTCGTCCAAGACTGAGCGAAGCTGGGCATTGATGTGATCGCGAGAGGTGAGGACTTCTTCTAGATCCAACCCACCTACGGAGTTTCTTAGCGTCGTAATTACGAGTTGCTCAATACCTTGGATGTAATTGACGATCTCATAGATGGCTTTCTTTGGATCGGTCACTTGAAAATAGATGACGGTGTCAATGTTGACAACCAAGTTGTCCTCTGTTATGACTGGTTGAGGTGGGAAGGAGACGACATCCTCACGCAGATCAAGACGATAGCGCATCCGATCTAGCCCCGGAACAATCAGATTTAAGCCAGCATTTAAGGTTCGGTGGTAGCGACCAAGGCGTTCAACTAGTCCCGCTCTCGCCTGAGGAATGATGCGAATCGCTCGAGAAACGATCACCACGCTGAGGATCAAAATCACTAGAAGGACGATGCTGGTTGTGCTCACGGTTTCCATTTTTTATTTGCTCCTTTGAGAATGCGATATTGGTGAAACGCTAAGTATCGCGCCATTAATACCTTCGATGCGAACCTGCGAACCAGCTGGAATTAGTGGGGCGTTATGCGTGGAATATGCGGTCCAGACTTCATTGTGAACCCGAACTTGGCCACTTTCATCTGTGATGTCGGTAAGAGCGGTTGCCTCCATGCCGGTCAAACTTTCAATCCAAGAACTTTTAGAGTCACTTTTCTTGTATAGATATTTGAGCGCAGAAGGGCGGATGAAGCGCAGGCTTATTACTGATAGGAGTGCGGCTATCGCCCATTGGATAGGGATGTTGCCTCCTGCAAGATTTGCGACCCCACCGGCTAGCGCTGCAATAGCAAGCGATAGGAAGACAAAATTAGTTGTGAGGATTTCCGCGATTGCAAATATTCCAAAGGCCGCAACCCACATCCAAAAATCCATATCGGCCCCCTTAGATTATAAGGGTAGCACTCATTTAAAAAAAGTAAGTAGCGAGTGTGGCTCTCAATTCGACTATCATTTAATCACCATCTCAGAGGAGAAAAAATGCAAATCAATGTTGATAAGAAGACCGGCTTGTTACTTGGTATAATTGCAGTTTTATTGGTGCTACTCGGAATATTTCTATTTCGTGGCTCAGATTCTGACATGGGTGCACGCGATATGGGTGGCATAATGGAAAATCAATCCTCCAGCGCTTCAATGAATTCTTCAGATATCATGTTTTCTCAAATGATGATTGCTCATCACGAGCAAGCGGTCACTATGTCTGACTTGGCCCTTGAGAATTCCACCAATAAAGAGGTATTAACACTTGCAGCGGAGATCAAGGCAGCACAATCTCCTGAAATCGTTTTGATGAAATCCTGGCTTGATGGCGCAGGCGCCGAGTACGTAATGGGCCATGGCATGGGCACGGGTGGCATGAGCACGGATAGCATGAATGGAATGCTTTCCGATGATGAAATTAGCGTTCTCAAGAGCGCAAAGGGTAGCGCCTTCGACAAATTATTCTTAGAGGCAATGATTGCCCACCACGAGGGAGCGATACAAATGACCGAGATGGTTGAAAAATCTAATAATTCTGAAATCAAAGCTCTTCGCAGCGCAATTCTAAAGACACAGAGCGCCGAGATTAGCCAGATGAAGGCGATGCTGAACTCCCTGTAATTGCCAAAAATCCCCACATTCTTGGCAAAGCGCAACCCAGGGCGCTACTTCTGCCTTTTTCGCAAGAGCGTGCAATAATATAAGAATGCCGCGTATTCAAGCCCCATCACTATCAGAGCACCGTGATTGGCGCAGGAACCAACTCATCGAAGCTGCTGCTGCAATTGCATTGGAATCAGGCGGTGATTTTATAACCGTGGCAGCGGTGGCTGCACGCGCAGGTTTATCTCGCACCGCGGTCTATGAATATTTTGCAAGTTCTGCCGATCTGGTAGCAGATTTAATTATTGATGAGTTAGAAACTTTTGCACTTATTATGGAGAAATCAACTCATAGCGCCAGCGATCCATTCTTAGCTATCCAAGGTTGGATTGCATCATCGCTTACCTATATAGCAGATGGACGACACTTGCTAGCAAAAGCTCTTAATGCAGTTGATCTTCCGCACGAGCGTTCGGCAGCTATTGGCGCAGCTCACCGCGCGCTATTGGCACCGTTACATAGCGCGCTTACCGAGATTGGAATTACCGATATTGCGCAAGCACTTAGCCTCTTGCAGAGCGCAACCGATTGCGCCACCAAACGGATCGAAGCCGGCAGCGATGCAGAAGTTGAGATTTCAATTACCATCAAATTCTGCACCGCCGGGCTCCTAGCTATTATTTAATTATTTAACTTTAATTTTGAACTGTGCACACACAGCGCGATATCATCGTGATCTATGACGGAGAATGCCGACTATGTAGATCAAGCCTTGAATGGCTCCAACAAAAGATGCGTGTAACCGCTCTACCCTTTCAAAGCACAGATCTGAACTCATACGGTTTAACTCGTGAGCAATGCTCTGCTGAGGTTTTTACACTCTGTGATGACACAACCTATTCCGGCTCCTCAGCTATTGCATTTTTGTTAAATAAACGCGGCAATACTTTTCTATCGTGGCTCATAGTTCGATCCGGAAGAGCTGGCAGATTTGGCTATCGTTGGGTTGCATCACACAGAAATTCACTAGCGGTAAGAATCTTTACAAAGATTTTAGATAGATCCAACGCGAAACATTAACTCGGGCGGAAGTAGTCCGCCAGAGGAGTGTTAAAAGGTGACCTTTTGACACCTCATGTGGTACTCTCTATTCAACCTAGGAGAGCAAATGTCCATCACAGTCAAACTTTCAAAAACCCTTGTCGAAGATGCCAAGCGCATCGCGGCGATTGAGCATCGCTCGGTGCCCAGACAGATCGAGTTTTACTTCCGCATGGCGCTGATTGCGGAAGAGAATCCAGACCTTTCATTCTCACTCATCCGCGAAATCATGAAAGCTGATGCACAAGAGGCAACTGAGGAATACACCTTCGGTTGATGAAGATTCTTCAGTCGCCATCCTTCGCAAGATCTCTCAAGAAACTCCATCCAAATCAGAAGAAAAGCCTCGATAAATCAATTCGAGTGATCGCGGCAAAACCAGAGATTGGAACTCCTAAGGTCGGAGATTTAGAAGGCATTTACATCTATAAATTCAGGGTCAGCGGATTGCAATGGCTACTTGCTTACCGCATTATCGGAGCGAAGGATATAAAATTACTTGTAGTTGGGCCGCACGAGAATTTCTACCGAGATCTGAAGCAGGGTCAGAGGTAAGTAGGTCTGCGGGCTAACTTTTTTGTAGTGCCACCCCTCTTTCTATCCTTCTCGGTCAGGCTCTAATATCCAAGCAGCCTAGATTCGGCGCCGACGCCGGTCGGTGACAGGAGAAAAAATGAGTGATCTATATATTGCTCCGGGACAACCTGGTAGCAAAGCAACATATCTTCCCCGTTATGAACATTGGATAAACGGCGAATGGTCAAAACCTGACTCTGGTAAGTACTTTGAAAATGTAACACCAGTAACTGGAAAAGTATTTTGTGAAGTTGCCCGTGGAAATGCAAAGGATGTTGAGCGAGCACTTGATGCTGCTCATGCAGCGGCGTCTGCGTGGGGAAAGAGCTCAGTAACTGAGCGTTCCAATATTTTGCTCAAGATTGCGGACCGCATGGAAGCAAACCTTGAAGCTATAGCTGTTGCAGAAACATGGGAGAACGGAAAGCCAATCCGCGAAACTCTTGCAGCTGATATTCCACTTGCAATCGATCACTTCCGTTATTTTGCTGGTGCGATTCGCGCGCAAGAAGGAACTCTAGGCGAACTCAATGATGACACCGTGGCGTATCACTTCCATGAACCACTCGGTGTAGTTGCACAGATTATTCCTTGGAACTTTCCAATCTTGATGGCTGTCTGGAAATTAGCTCCGGCACTTGCTGCGGGAAACTGTGTTGTATTAAAGCCGGCAGAACAAACTCCAGTATCAATTCACTTCCTGATGGAGATCATTAAGGATTTATTGCCACCAGGAGTATTAAACATTGTCAATGGATTCGGTGTTGAAGTAGGAAAGCCACTTGCATCCTCACCTCGCGTAGCCAAAGTTGCCTTCACTGGTGAAACAACTACGGGTCGATTGATTATGCAGTACGCCGCCGAAAACATAATTCCGGTCACGCTCGAACTAGGTGGCAAGAGTCCGAATATCTTCTTTGGAGATGTTGCAGCAGAAAACGATGCTTTCTATGACAAAGCTCTAGAAGGATTCACAATGTTCGCGCTCAATCAAGGCGAAGTGTGCACCTGTCCGTCACGTGCGCTCATTGATGTCAAGATGTATGACAAATTCCTGGCAGATGCTATTGCTCGTACAAAGAAAGTAATTCAAGGAAATCCGCTCGCTCTCTCGACCATGATTGGTGCACAAGCTAGCAATGATCAACTCGAGAAGATTATTTCTTACATCGAAATTGGAAAGAAAGAAGGAGCCAAGTTACTAATAGGTGGTGAGCGCGTAGATCTTGGCGGGGAACTCTCCGGTGGTTTCTACTTCAGCCCAACAATCTTCGAAGGAAATAACTCGATGAGAATTTTCCAAGAAGAAATCTTTGGCCCAGTTGTCTCCGTTACTAAATTTAATGGATATGACGAAGCAATAAAGATTGCTAACGACACTCTTTACGGTTTAGGCGCTGGCGTTTGGACGCGCGATACAAATACTGCATATCGTGCAGGTCGCGCAATCAAAGCTGGTCGCGTTTGGATAAATTGCTTTCACGACTATTCAGCACACGCTGCTTTCGGTGGATACAAGTCTTCCGGAATCGGTCGTGAGACCCATAAGATGATGCTTGATCATTACCAACAAACGAAGAACCTGCTTGTTTCATATTCTCCAAACAAGCTGGGCTTCTTTTAAGGAGTAAAAATGGCTCTGCCGTCGCGTGTTGATCTTACTTCCGCGGCGGCAGAGCTTTTACTTAAGCTAACAAAAATCAATGGCCCTTTGATGTTTCATCAATCTGGCGGCTGTTGTGATGGTTCGGTGCCGATGTGTTATCTCGAAGGTGAATTTCGAACTGGTGGCTCTGATGTATTGCTTGCTCGATTAACTATTGAAGGTATCGAAAAACCAATCGGCTTCTGGATGTCTGCCTCACAATTTCAATATTGGAAGCACACACATTTAACCGTTGATATTGTTGATGGCCGTGGTGGGGGATTCTCACTGGAAACGCCAGAGGGCAAGAGATTTCATATTCGCTCCCGTTTATTTACCGATGATGAATGGTCACAGTTAGAAAATTCCCCAGTTGAAACGGGTGCATAGAAATGCCCGAGTTGCCTGAAGTTGAAACCATCCGTCGTGGGTTAGCGCATCTGATTGCGGGCTACACAATTACATCGAGTGAAGATCTCCATCCGCGAACGCTGAAAAAAAGTTCAATTGCACCACTTGCTTCATTGTCGGGCGCGCGTATCACGGGTATCAATCGCCGCGGTAAGTTTCTCTGGTTTATTCTAAATCGCCCAGAAGTATTGGTCGCTCACTTGGGGATGTCAGGGCAGTTCTTGCTTACTCGCCCAGATCGCTTAACGCCAAAACATATCCGCGCCAGCTTCGAATTAAAAAAAGGGTTGCGCAGGAAAGAGCTCTACTTCAATGATCAGCGCACATTTGGATGGCTATCGGTGGAGCGTCTCATTGATGGTGTCGCGCAATCTGCGCGCCATATCGCACTCGATCCCTTTGATGCGAAATTTGACTCCGAGAAAGTTATCTCTATTTATAAATCACGCAACGTCAAGATTAAGACGGCTTTGCTCAATCAAGAGATCATGAGCGGAGTTGGAAATATCTATGCGGATGAATCGCTCTGGCGAACGCGGATCCATCCAGAGTCCACGACAAGTCACCTCTCAGCTAAGAAAATAGGTTCACTTATTAACGCCGCTACCGAAGTTATGTCTGAGGCAATTGCCCAAGGCGGGACATCTTTTGATGATATGTATATAAATATAAATGGCGAGAGCGGCTTCTTCGAGAAATCACTAGCCGTCTATGGGCGCGAAGGTCACTCGTGTCCTCGATGCAATCGTCTGATTCGCAGAATTGCATTTGCGAATCGGTCATCGCATTTTTGCCCAAAGTGTCAGGTGCTCAACCGTTAAAAGCTTGAATCACGTCTTTTACTAAGTCATCGATATGTTCGAGTCCGACAGATAAACGAAGTACTGATGGCGTAATCCCCATATCAGCTTGAACTTCAGGGGCAAGTCGGCGATGCGTGGTTGAGGCTGGATGAGTAATAAGGGATTTGCTATCGCCTAAATTATTGGAGATATCAATAACTCGCAGCGCGTCCATAAATGCAAATGCGTCCTTTTGGGAACCTGCAAATTCAATACCAATAGTTGTTCCGCCGCCGCTCATTTGTTTTATAGCAATCGCGTAATCTGGGTGCGAAGAAAGACCTGGGTAACGAACGTTTTTGATCTCTTTGCGCCCCTCAAGTAATTCTGCAAGAACTTGTGCGTTTTCGACCATGCGAGTTACCCGCATCTCCATAGTTTCAAGAGACTTTACCAGCACCCATGCGTTGAAGGGGCTTAATGATGGACCTGTATGGCGAATAAATGGATTGAGGTATTCGTGAATGTAAGAGAAAGATCCAAGAATTGCACCTGCAAGAACACGTCCCTGCCCATCGATATGTTTCGTTGCTGAATACATGACGACATCTGCGCCAAGTAGTAATGGTTTTTGCAAAACAGGTGATGCCATCACATTATCTACAATGACGGTTGCTCCAACTTTGTGTGCAAGGTCGCTGACCATTGATATATCAACAATCTCCATGAGTGGATTGCTCGGCGTTTCAATAAATACAACTTTTGTTGGTTTGCTTAGCGCTTTCGCCCATGCAGCGGGGTCATTTCCTTTTACTAATTCAAAAGTGACACCCCAGTTAGGAAAAATCTCAGTAATAACAATATGGCACGAAGAAAACATTGCAGCCGAAGCAACTATGTGGTCACCTGACTTAACTAAGCAGGCAATAGATGCAAACATGGCAGACATTCCAGATCCTGTTGCGACGCAGAATTCTGCGCCTTCAATTGCAGCTAGGCGCTGTTCAAACATTGCAATCGTTGGGTTATGGAAACGGCCGTAAAGAAAATGATCCGTTTCCTCATTAAATGCATCGAAGGCTTCTTGTGAATTTGTATATGTAAAGCCGCTAGTTAAATAGAGCGCCTCTGATGTTTCACCAAATCCGGAACGTGCCAGACCAGCGCGTACCGCATGGGTCTGTGGATTTAATTTCCATTGCGGTTCGTCTCGATTAGCGCGGGGTTGATAACCCCAAACCTCTTTGCTCACCTGCGAATCTTAGGCTTTCCGGGCTATATCCGCGGTATTTCCAAACTAGTGATCTGCGTGATAGAGCTGAGCAAGAAATACGACACTTAACTAGCCGTTTCACACGCTAATTTCGAGCTCCCAATCGGGAGCATCACCGCCGCGTCTAACCGACCAGTCAACAGCTCGGGTGCGCAAAGGCACGGGCGGGCATCCGATTCCGATGGCGATTATTGCGCGATTGGCTGTTGATCTTAATTTTCAAGGGAATGGGTACGGAGCTGCACTATTGACGTTGCTGCAAACAGCAGCAGGTGAATTCCTGAGATTTAGTGATAACCCTATAAAGCGGGAGAATGGTGTAATGGCAGCACGAGCAATTTCTATTTAATTGACCTCATAAAGCAAGGAAAATAGCGAGCAATTGATTTATCATCCAACTATGGAAAAAGCGCGGGCAGAGATTCTCAATACGGGTCAGACTTATTTGGTTGGTGCGCGCATTGTGATTAACGCGCCGGCTAAAAAGATATTCGACATCGTTGCAAATCCTTATAAGCAGCAAGAGATCGATGGTTCGGGGATGTTGCGCGGTGCGGTGAAGGGGCCAGAGAAGTTGGTGCTGGGCTCGCAATTTGCGATGAATATGCGCTGGAAGATTGCCTATCGCATAGCGAACACCGTTGTTGAATATAAAGAGAATGAACTTATTGCGTGGTCGCACCTGCTGAAAAATCGGTGGCGCTATGAATTTAAAGCTATCGATGCCAACACGACACAGGTGACGCAATGGATGGATGGGCGCACGGCGCGACCGCGAATTTGGTTGAAGTTCAATCGCGTATTGCAGTGGGGGCCGATTGCTATTGCTCGTACGTTGGTGCGGTTAAAGGAGATGGCCGAGCGCGAGTAGGGAAAGCAAAAACCCGCAGATTGCTCTGCGGGTTTTCTGCTGTCGCTCGCTAGGAGCGCCCCCATGACTAGGTGCAATAACTTTATCAGTTCTCCACATCCGATAGCAGTGAACGGCTTTCCACAGTTTCCATTTTAATAATTGTTCGCAGTTGTTAATTATCTAAATTGCGGGGGTGTACCGCTGTAGCTCAGCGGATAGAGCACCCCCATGACTAGGGGGCAGGTCGCGGGTTCAAATCCCGCCAGCGGTACACACAACTTAATGGCCCCGGAGTTAGTCGTCTGGGGCTGTTTTGTTTGTCGGCGTTAACTAATCTTGGAGATCGCCTGGTCCAGTTGGAACGTCTACGGCGTGCTCGCGGAGGGCTGCCAGAGGAACTATTTCGAGGGCACGCTCGTGTGTCGAGGCTAAGACCACAAAGGCGGCCGCCCCGTCGCGATGAGAACGGAGCCAATTTGCTGCGGTAACGCACCACCGATCGCCCGCCATAAGACCTGGAAAACCGTATTGTGGCATCGGAGTACTCAGATCGTTGCCGATGGAGAATTGATGCTCGAGAAACTCGGCAGTGACCACCGCGCAGATGGTGTGGCTTCCATGGTCTTCGGCTCCGGTCTTGCAACACCCGTCGCGGTAGAACCCCGTCACGGGATCAGTACCGCAAGGCTCCAACTCTCCATCTATGACGTTTCGATCGACCATGGAGCCAGTATCGCAGAAAAGTTGGCGATTCCAAGCGGTGAGCGCAACGAGCTCGGTGAGTTTCTCCATCGGCGCCATATAGATGGCACTACTTTATAATGCTCCATATAAAGTGCATTATCACGAATAGTGCTCTTTATATGATACATTATCCACTTCAGTGAGTATAAGAATGGGGATCTCTTTATGAGCACTAGACCAGCACCTGTAAAGACAGTTCGCGCTGCTCGCGATTTAGGTGGCCACTTGCGTTCCTGGCGCAAATTACAGGGACTCACGATTGAGCAAGTTGCACAACGATCTGGAACCACACGCAATACGGTGAGCAGGCTTGAACGCGGTGAACTAACCGTCGGTCTTGATGTTTTCTTGAATGTTGCACGGGCGCTGGGTCAGATTGATCGTCTCGTACTGGCGGCTGATCCATATGAGAGTGATCTTGGACGTGCTCGCGCCGACGAGAACCTCCCACAGAGGGTGCGATCATGATGGCGATTCCGACGTCGACTCTGCTGGTCTACGTCGGGCCTGACCACGCGCCCCTGTTAGTGGGGAGGGCGTTCATAAACGCCCGAAGGGCGACAATAACCACGACATTTCATTACGACGACGCCTACCTCGCAAATTCGCGGGCGCGGCCGGTAAGTCCTGATTTACCGCTGAGAGGTCGGATTTCCGTCAACGGATTGCCAGGAGCGATAGCCGATGGCGCACCAGATCGATGGGGTCGCAAACTAATTGAGCGCCGCATAAAGGCAGAAGCACGTCTGGAAGGGCGCACACCTCCGATCATCACTGAAGTCGATTATTTACTCGGGGCCAGCGATCTGATGAGACATGGCGCGCTGCGTTACCGACAGGAGGGTTCGGATAATTTCCTTGCCCAAGGAGTATCCGTTCCCCTGCTCCTTGACCTGCCTAAAGTACTGCAGGCAACCGATGCGGTCGGGGGTTCAGATAGAGATGATGAGTTGGCGGCAATCAAATTCCTACTTCAAGCGGGTTCTTCGGCCCTTGGAGGTGCTCGCCCAAAGGCATCGGTAAGTGATGGGAACCAGCTTCATATCGCTAAGTTCCCACACAGGAGTGATGAGTGGGATGTCATGGGTTGGGAAATGACTGCGCTCGATTTGGCAAAGCTGTGCGGAATAAAGGTTCCCGTATCTCGTCTAGAAGATATCGGTGGTCGAAATGTTTTGCTACTTGAGCGATTCGATCGAGAAGGCGACCTTCGAATTCCCTACATCAGCGCAATGAGTATGCTCGGCGGGGTAGACGGTGGCCAATTTGACTACACTGAACTTGCAGAGGCCATTTCCGATCACGGTAGCTCTGTGCGTCGCGATTTGGAACAATTGTGGCGCCGTATTGCTTTCTCGATTGCAATTCACAACACCGACGACCATATGCGCAACCACGGGTTCTTATGGGCTGGATCCGGGTGGGAATTGTCACCAGCATTTGATATGAATCCAAACCCAATTGCTGCCAGCTCACGCTCTACTTTCATCGGGTACCAGAATCTTCCTGAGCGCGAACTTCTTGGGTTGATGGATTCGGCCAAGAACTTCCAGATCGACCAAGCGCGAGCCAATGAAATATGGTCTGAAGTCGTCAGCGCTCTTTCTCAGTGGCGGCAAGTGGCAACCTCTCACGCAATATCGGCCTCCGAGCAAAAAAGGTTCGCTCCTGTGCTCGACAAACACCTATCTGCGTAAGAATCACATTCCTTCCCCTTTCCGTGGGTATAGCAAAGCGCCCTACCCACGGAGTGGATAGAGCTCTTGATTTGTTACTTTTGGATTTTAAAGGGAGAGAATTAGCGCCTTAAACTACAAACTTTATCATATTTAAAATTTTTTGTCAACAACTCGAACCCATGTACTAATACGGATGGCTACTGAGCAACTTTATTTTTCCCTACCTATTTTTCAGCCCTGACGGCTTTCCTAGAAAGGAAGTCTCTTAGGGGGCAAGGGCTTATGACTTACTTCTTAGCCTTCTTGATTGCTCCTGCTAAATCTAAGTATTCTTCACAAGTTATTCCACAAATTCGCTTTAGTGCCGCTAATTCTGCGGCTGCTTTTTTCGGATTTTTCATCACTAAATAAAGTTCACCTAAATATTTACGTGCGCCTTTATGTCTTGGGTCAAGCCGCAAGGCCGCTTTATAATAAGTAAGCGATGTAGAAAACTCACCAATTTTGCGGTGAGAAAAACCTAGTAAATTTAAAGCATCGGCGCGCTTTAGCTCTAATTTCTGCGCAATTAGTAACTCTTTAATGGCTCCTTGCCAATCTTTACCAGCAATTAATTCTCTTGCCTTAGCCATCGATGCAGCCAATAGAGATTCCTTACTTGGCGCAGGAGTTATGGAAGCTTGCGCCGCAGGAGTTACCACCGGAGTTACCACCGGAGTAGCACTCTTTGTTGGCGCAGGAGTTGCCGGCGCAGTACTAGTGCTGCCGCTCTCTGCTGCAAATGCAATTGCATTAGGTTGCAAAGCAAAAATCATGGCGAATACAACGATTGATTTCTTGACCATAGATTGCAGTCTAGCTCTTATTCTGGCGTTGATTTACTTTCGAGGATTTTTAAAACTCCCGTACATACATAAAGTTTCTGATACTTAGCACCAGTCAATTCTCTTAGTATTCCCATGTGGACGAGTTTCTTGACCACTGTGTTAGATGCTGGGTAACTAATGGAATGTCTGTTTGCCAATTCTTGAATCGTGAGCATCGGTGATCCAATCAAACTTTCAGCCATTTGAAAGATGGCTCCCCGCTCTTTTCTTTTTAGGAGTTCTTGAGTGAGTTGATCCCTGAATTCGACAAGAGAATCAATTCGTTTAATTTCGATTTCGGATTGATTAATGATTGCCTCGCAGAAATATTTGATCCAGCTATCCAAATCTCCAGTTAAACTCACCTTTAGCAGTTGATTTTTATACAGCTCTTTATCGAGATTAAACCAGTCCGACAAATTCAATATTGGCAGATCCAGCACGCCCGCTTCTATAAACTGGAGAGAGATTACGAGTCGACCAAGGCGTCCATTTCCATCGTTATATGGGTGGAGGGTTTCGAATTGATAGTGCCCCAATGCGGCTTTTATTATTGGAGAAATTTCCGACTCTGAATTAATCCATTTTTCCCAATCTGAAAAACCTTTTGTGAGAATATCTCCCGGGGGCGGAGGTACGAATCGTGACTCCGCTACAGGTTTGTTTTCGTCACCAATAATTACCTGACTGCTTCTTACTTTTCCTTGATCGATTCGGGCTCCTTTAGTATTTTGTACCAGAATTCCCTGTAGCTCCGATAAGACTGTTGCACATATGGGTTTGGTTTTAATAAGCTCAAGAGCACGATTGGCAGCCTTGACGTAGTTTAAAATTTCTCGAACGCTTTCTTTCAATTCCGAGTCATCTAGGAAGTCTCCTTGAAAGATCGCATTTAATGGGGCGTACGTTCCTTCAATGGCTGAGGTACTCTGAGCTTCTCGTCGCAGCGATGGTTGAAGCAATATGGCAGGATTGGGAAGTTTTCGAACTGCTTCTTGCAGCCTTCCAATCAAGATCGAGGCTTTTGCGACTTTATTATGCGTTCCGGTTTGAAAAATTAATTCATCTGGAAGTGGCTTCGGCACAAAGGCGAAGTGCTCGTAGGATTCATTCCTTCTTACATCTATTCCAGCGATTCGCAAGAGCGTCCCCATCGGGCTATTTTGGAATTTCTCAATATCCACGTTCTAGCCTCCCAAATTAAAGTAAATGGTCCTTTACTTTAAAACTAGCCTCCCAAATTAAAGTAAATGGTCCTTTACTTTAATTGCCTACTGTTAAGTAAGTAAATCATACTCCAGAATTAAAGTAAAAACCGGTCTACTTTAAATTACATGCCTGAAATTAAAGCCTGAGAACCTGCCTAACCAGAACCACCGTGTGCGAAGAGCGACGCGGTTGGCAGCAAGTCAGCCGGAGGGCTTATGCCTTACTTCTTGAGCTCGTTAAAGAATGGCAGGGGAGTGTGACAGATTGTTTTGAAAAAGGTTAGACATTTAAGACTTAGCGCCCCGCCCTTTCCATTTTTTTAAATATTCTACAAAGTGATAGTTACTGAGTGCGTATTCACTGCGCTTCTCGCGGATCAAATCGATAATTAGTTCAACCTTCATGCCATCGCGCAATAAAACTAAACCCGTTACTAACCCTGATCGGTTAAGCCCTGCTTGACAACGAATCAATGTTTTTGATCCAGCTTTCCATTCAATGAAAGCCCAATTAGCAACCATTTCAATATGTTCGATTTGCTCTTCATTAAGCGGTCCATCGATGAAGGCATAGCGAAGTTCCTTTACATGCCAACCCACTGGCAGCGTGTAAGCATCGAGTGATACAACGGCATCAAAGGGTCGCGGATCACTAATGGTCGGCAAGCGTTTGCGCGCACGCACCACAACATCATCTTCATCGGTTCCACCCATATATAGCCCAGGAAGAATTTGGGAATACAGTTCTAAATCACCCTCATTTGCAATCATGCGTTCCTTTCTGTCATAAGTGATGGGCCCATTACTAATAACACTTCTTGGCTGGTCATAGCTATCTCCCTTTGTGGACTATGGCAATGAAAATATACTTGGGTGCTGACATTGCTAGGGAGAAATCGAAAACCCCGCCCATGTAGACGGGGTTTTCGCCGTAGCTCTTATGGAGCGCACGACACTGACGTTAGGCAAAGAGTAGCAGGTGAAAAGTTATTCACAACTTAGTAATAAAACACCGCACCACCAGGGGCATGCGTCAAAGATTTGGCTCCACGATTAAATACGTGGAGCCTTTTCTTTTGAAATTTTGTTACTGATGAGCAACACTGTTCAATCGAAAACCCGCAGATTGCTCTGCGGGTTTTCTGCTGTCGCTCGCTAGGAGCGCCCCTATGACTACGGTGCTAAAACTCTATCAGTTCTATACATTTGATTGCTATTTACGATTATGCACAGTTTCTTGGCGCGTCATTGTTAGAAATTGTGGATTAGTTACCTTTTGCTGGTGTATCGCTGTAGCTCAGCGGATAGAGCGCACCAATGACTACGGTGGAGGTCGCGGGTTCGAATCCCGCCAGCGATACACGCAACTTAATGGCCCCGGAGTTAGTCGTTTGGGGCTGTTTTGTTTGTCGGTAGAAAATGTGAATCCATCGTCAATAGAGTGACGAACGTTTGATTTACCCTTCTCGCTCTTACTTGTACGCCTTCATAACTTTTATCGCAGCTCTTAGCGGGATCAATAGCGTTTGGCTCACCTTGGCAGTAGAGAGGAGCTCAAAGATCGCGTCGTAATACCAAATAATTTCAGTTGACGATGCGTTAAATTGGCCAGCGCCATTGCCAAGTAAAAGCAATCTCTTTGGAAAGTTCCAAAATGGCAGGGAGCGTGATTTTGAAGAGGTGGTCTATTAGATCTCCGCTCACGGCCTTTGGATTTTTTTGCATTGGCCGCACCAATTGTGATGGCAGTGCAACCTTCCTTTCTTCTGCCGCTCTTGTAAAAGCGTAAGAGCTGCGCTCACGCTACTTATGCCCGTCGATACTCCGATTAGAGATGCCCCTCTAATGAGCACTGCGTCGTAACCGGTTTCGGTCGCACTCTCATTTTCTTGAAGTAGCAATTAATCTCGCATGCTTTCCCATATTGAATCAATGAAAACTTTTTGCTTCTCTGGAGTTAGGTCATAGAAATTAGCTGGAATTTTGAAGTATTTTCTTTCATTCGCTTCCATTTGTTCTTCCTCTCGCTCTTCTCGAATCACGGCGTGTGAATCGAGCAGCTCTTCCTCCAGGACCACCGTGTGCGAAGAGCGACGCGGTTGGTAGCAAGTCAGCCGGAGGGCTTATGACTTACTTCTTGAGCTAGTTAAAGAATAGCAGGGGAGTATGACAAGGCTGGCGAGCGTCCTTCCAGATAAATCAAATTAACTCTAATCTAGATTCATGCGTTATTGGTGGGTGAACCAAAACCAGACCTATAAGTTTGAGGTACCTGGTGGGTTCTTGTGGTCCCCAAAAACACGAGCTGATGGGGGGCGTAATTACTTTTATGACACCATGGAAGAAGTACGCCCGGGCGATTTAGTTTTTTCGTATTGCGATACGTATATAAAAGCTATTGGCGTTATCCAGCGCACCGCGGTCACCGCGCCTAAGCCAAATTTTCGCACGGCTGGAAGTAACTGGTCTAATGAAGGCTGGTTTGTTGAAGTTGAATTCGTTGAATTTGAAAACCCAATAAAGCCCAAAGATTTCATGCAACAAATCGTTCCATTGCTTAGTGATAAATATGCACCACTGCAGTCAAATGGAAATGGACTTCAGGGAATCTATTTAACAGAAATCTCTAGTCAATTCGGGAAACTTTTGGTGGATTTAACTAACGCTAATATCCCAGTAATTCAACAAGAACTTGCGCCTTTGAACGAACTCGAATCAGAATATGAAATTAATCTTGAAATTCAAGCACGCCACCTTGAGGGAGATCTCGAAAAGATTCAGTTAACAAAATCTCGACGCGGGCAAGGTATTTTTAAAGCAAATGTTCGCTTGGTTGAGAATCACTGTCGCGTGACTGGTGTTACAAACATTAAACATTTAAGGGCAAGTCACATAAAACCATGGTCAGTATCGAATAATGAGGAAAAGTTAGATGGAAATAATGGACTTTTACTCTCGCCGCATGTTGATCATCTTTTTGACCGTGGATTCCTGACATTTAGAGACACCGGCGGAATTTTGATTTCCAAGGAATTGAATCCAAAAGTTTTAGATCAATGGTCAATATCAGCAGGCCAAAATGTTGGGGAGTTTTGGAATGGCCAACGTGAGTATTTGGAGTATCACCGAGAAGTTGTTTTTCAAAAATGAATATCAGTTAGTAGGCTAAGTCTGTGCTCGCCTATCTAGCAACCAAGGATCAATTCCTAAAGGACGCCCCTTCGATTGAAGATATTGTGCGGGCTGAGGTAAAGAAGAAACTCAATCTTGCTGTTGGGCCATCTGAGTATCAGGCGTGGAGAAACTCACTTGGCAATGCGATGTTTCATGCGATGAATAGTGATGAGATACCTGGTGATACTGGTGTAGCAATCGAATATCGACTGAATGGGCGGCGATTTCGGATCGATTTTATGTTATCCGGAAAGAATGACGCTGGTAAGGAATCCTTGGTCATCATTGAGCTTAAGCAATGGACAGATATCCAGTTTTCCGATTTACCTGAACATATAAAAACATACGTTGGCGGAGGGTTACGGGACGAGAGACATCCTTCCTATCAGGCATGGAGTTACCTGAGTCATCTGCAGATGTATAACGAATATGTTTACGGGACAGAGATGGATGTCGCAGCATGTGCATATTTGCATAATTGCTTAGATCAATCGGTAATTGGAAACTCCCGATATGAAAATGAATTGAAAAAAGCACCAGTTTTCATCAAGGGCGATGTTGCTGGTTTGCGATCATTGGTTAAATCTCGGATTGCTGTTGGGACTGGGACAGGATTATTGGAACGAATAGATAGCGCATTGATTCGACCATCCCAGCAATTGGCAGACTCAATTGGATCAATGCTTAAGGGCAGCGAAGAGTTTGTCTTACTTGACGAACAAAAAACAGTCCTGGAGAAAATTCTTAAAGCAACCAATGATTCTTTAACTGGTGGCAAAAGAGTCATCATCGTTGATGGCGGCCCTGGTACAGGAAAATCAGTTATCTCTATAAATGCACTTTCACGGTTAACAGGACGACGCCTAAATGCTCGGTATGTAACGCCGAATGCTGCACCGCGAGCTGTTTTTGAATCGAAATTGAAGAAAATCTTAACTGGAGATGCTTTCAAACACTTATTTAGCGGCTCCGGTTCATTTACATCATCTGAGAAAAATTCTTTTGACTCGCTCATTGTTGATGAGGCACACCGCTTGCGCATGAAGTCAGGAATGTTCAAGAATTTAGGAGAAAATCAGGTAAAGGAGGTTATTAACTCGGCAAAAACGAGTATTTTCTTTATCGATGAAGCCCAGAAAGTCACATGGTCTGATGTTGGCGAAATTGCGATGATTGAAGAGCAGGCCGGGCTTGCGGGTGCCAAAGTTGAAAGATTAGAACTTACTTCGCAGTTCCGCTGCGGTGGCTCTGATGATTACATGGCATGGCTTGATGACACATTAGGCGTGCATCCAACTGCTGAACACTATTTCTTACTTGATCGCTTCGATTTTAAGATTTTCGATAATCCAACCGAGATGCATAATGTTATAAAAGAAAAGAACAAGTTAAATAATAAGTCACGTGTAGTGGCCGGCTATTGCTGGAATTGGATTAGTAAGAACAAACCGAATCTTTCTGATATTGAGATTCCAGAGTTTGGTTATAAGGCAACATGGAATTTGAACTCTCACGGCGGTGAGTGGATCATAAATCCAAATTCTGTTGATCAAGTTGGCTGTATACACACATGTCAGGGACTAGAACTCGATTATGTTGGTGTAATTATTGGGCCGGATCTGCGGGTGCTTGATGGCAGGCTCGTAACAGATCCATCAGCTCGGGCAAAAACTGATAAATCTCTGGCGGGATATATTAAGGAATCTAAGGAAGATTCAATAGGGGCAGATTTGAAGGCGGACGAGATAATTCGCAATACTTATCGCACTCTGATGAGTAGAGGGATGAAGGGTTGCTATGTGTACTTTACGGATCCAACAACTGCAACGTATTTTAAGAACTTGTTACCTAAGTGATGGGGCATAAATGGGCGAGATTAATGAATTAATTTCCGAGATTCGTGCCTTTGCTGATGCTCGCAATTGGGAACAGTTTCATTCTCCGAAGAATCTGGCTATGGCAATTACTGGGGAGGCTGGCGAATTGGTTGCAGAGTTTCAATGGCTAACGGAAGCGCAATCCAAAATTGAGTCATTGAATGCTGAGAAATTGGCGGACGTTGAATTAGAAATAGCTGATATTGCTATTTATTTATTGCGGCTGGCCGATGTTCTAAAAGTAGATTTATCAGAAGCGATTCGCAAGAAACTTGCCATTAACGAAGCGCGGTTTCCAAAAGAAAATTAATACAAACTAAATCAGAATGCCTAAGTACTACGAGTGAATGGACTTACATCAGCCCCTTTCAACCTCCCCAGCACTAAACTCACACAATTAACTATGCACGGGAAGATTTTATGAAAACTAAGAGTGCGGGTCGTGGCATGGCAATCATGTTAATTCTTACAGGCATCGCTCACTTTGCATTTCCAAAGTCACTCGATGCAATCGTTCCGGGATTCTTGCCAGGGGATGTGCGCTTTTGGGTACATCTAAGTGGTGTGGCAGAGCTTGTGATTGCAGCGATGTTGTTGGCACCACTTAGCGTTTTGATTTGGGGAAAGCCTCTGCGTTTATTGGGTGCTTATAGTGCGCTCTTATTATTTATTGCAGTCTTTCCAGCAAATATAAATATGGCAATTATGTGGAGTGATCGCGCTATGCCATCACCGTTATTTGCCTATGCCAGATTGCCGCTGCAGTTGGCTCTGTTCTATTGGGCGTGGGCGATAGCTAGGGATATAAAGCGGCGGTAGTTGATTGGGATATTCTCAAATTGAAATACCGAACAGGTGACGGATATAGCGATAAACTGGCGGATTCTTTTTGGTTATACCTTTTCGGCACGCTCATACCAACTCTTTGCCGCTTTTAGATCTCCTGCCTCTTTCGCTAGAACACCTAAGTTATTCATCGCGTCAGAGTTGTCTGCAGTTGCCGCACGCTCCCACCAACTCTTCGCCGATTTTAGATCTCCTACATCTGCTGCTAGCAGACCTAAGTTATTCATCGCACCAGAGTGGTCGGCAGCTGCCGCGCGCTCATACCAACTCTTTGCCATTTTTAAATCTCCTGCCACATCCGCTAGAACACCTAAGTTATTCATCGCCTCAGAGTGGCCTGCCGCTGCTGCACGCTCCCACCAACTTTTTGCCGCCTTTAGATCTCCTACCTCATCGGCTAGAACACCTAAGTTAAAGATCGCGCCAGAGTGGCCTACAGCTGCTGCGCGTTCATACCAACTCTTTGCCGCTCTTAAATCTCCGGCATCTTTGGCTAGAACACCTAAGTTATTCATCGCCTCAGAGTGGTCTGCAGCTGCTGCGCGTTCCCACCAACTCTTTGCTGCTTTTAAATCTCCTGCATCTTTGGTTATCACACCTAAGTTAAACATCGCGCCAGAGTGGTCTGCAGCTGCTGCGCGCTGCCACCAACTCTTTGCCGTTTGTAGATGTCCTGCATCTTTTTCTAGAGCACCTAAGTTAAACATCGCGCCAGAGTGGCCTGCAGCTGCTGCGCGCTGCCACCAACTCTTTGCCGTTTTTAGAACTCCTACATCTGCTGCTAGCAGACCTATGTTAAACATCGCGCCAGAGTGGCCTACAGCTGCTGCGCGCTCGTACCAACTCTTTGCCGCTTGTATATCTCCTGCCTCTGCTGCTAGAACACCTAAGTTATTCATCGCGTCAGAGTTATCTGGTTCTGCTGCATTGCTTAGCGAAGTGATCTCTATATCTGATCTTGCATTTTTTTTCTTAAAGATTTTCATGGTGGCTCCATTCGTGCAGGTATCGCAAGTTTACAAATCCTTAAGAACCTTAGCAACAGGAGATTCTTTTTGATTATGTTGATTAGTTTTATGCAGCCACCGGTTGGCAACTGGCTTGGTAGGTGGCGCGGGCAATCGCTCGGGATATAAAGCGGCGGTAGTGGGCAGTTTTATGGGCTATGAATTAATCAGGCTAACTGCTATCAAAGCAATGATGCGATCTTCTTTTTAACCGCAATTACTGATGGGTTGGTTAATGAAGAACCATCGGCGAAAAGTAGCGTTGGCACAACTTGATTACCACCATTGACTAATTCAACAAATGGCGCGTATTGGCTCTCTTCTTCAATATTTATTTCACGAAAATTAATACCTGCATCATTTAGCTGATTTTTTAACCGCTTGCAGTATCCGCACCAACTGGTGCTAAACATAACGAAATCAGCACCTGTAATACCAAGCACTTCGGCCGGGGTTTGTGACATGTTAATAACGCCTTTCAGTAAGGACCATGGTGATTTTCTCCAGACTCTATTGCCCATGGTACCACTGTGGTACCATTTTTCTGTGGCTATGAATCTACGGCTTTCAGTCGAACAAAGTGAAGCACTTCGTCGCACTGCTTCGCAGGCTGGTATCTCTATGCAAGAGGCTGCCCTTCAGGCAATTGATGAATTTATTTCAAAGCGCAACGACCGCCTTGCATTCAACATTGCCAAAATCAAGAGTGAGGATGCCCAACTTCTTAAGCGCCTTTCTCAATGAAGGATGAGATTGATTTCCTCACTCTTCAAGATCTACTCGAACTCGGTAATTCGATCATTGGTGATTTCCGAGTGCGTGATATGGGGCTCTTGGAATCAGCTGCTGCTAGGCCAAAAACAAGTGTTTTCGGTGAGGATGCTTATCCAACCTTTGAATTGAAAATGGCAGCCTTGATGCATTCACTTGCTCGCAACCATGCACTAATCGATGGCAATAAAAGAATTGCATGGTCTGCTGGGCGCTTATTTGCATTGATGAATGGCGTGGATTTAAAGATGGATATAGATGTCGCAGAAGAAATGATTCTTCAATTGGCGCGGGGCGAGTTAGCGGTAGATGAACTTGCAAAGATTCTAAAAGTTCATTTAATATGATTGACTGTAGAGGTAACTCCGAGTAGTCGATATTTCTGCTTTAATACTTCTGCTCTACACTTTTTGTGTAAAGAAACGGTTAGGTACTTGGGTTGGTCACCTGAAATACAAAAGTACTTTGCCTTGGTGCCGCTGAGCGAAAAGGCCTTGATTATTCAGGGTCTTTTCTGCTTTTAAAAGATGAAAGTTGTGCACAGAGAGATGGCCAAAAGTAAATGTACCTAAAGTAGTTGAAATGAAATCGGGTCGAAAGCATATTTCTATGCCCTCGACCCGATCGCCTGATACGATTCCAGTATTCCTACTGATTAGGTATCGTCGCTTTCGCGCTGATCCTTTCGCATCTTCTTGTATCTTAATACAAGTTCGGCTATCGCAATGGCTAGCATTGCGATATCAATTAGTTTCATGTCATCAGTACCCCCTTTCACCTTGTTTCCAATTTGTATTGGAAAATCAATGAACATGGCTGCAGCTATGTTGCAACTTGATGAAGGTGATCGGGTTAGGCACAGGAAAGATAAATGTAAAAGCTTTAGTGGATTATTTTTTTGGAAGCTAATGTGGATAAATTAGGGGTGAATTGGAGTTATATTGGCAAAGGTAGAAGAGTTTTAGTAGAGTGGGGTTATGGATATAAAAGAGGCAGCGAATTCGGGGCTTATCAACTACACAAACTTTTCAGGGCGGGCTACTAGACCTGAATTTTGGTGGTTTATTGCATTTATATTTCTTGTTGATGTGGTCTCTGCAATCCTTGATTCAATTTTAGGGATAGGTTTTATTTCCAGTCTCTCATTCCTTGCGCTCTTGGTGCCATCTATATCTGTGACAGTGCGCCGATTGCACGATGTTGGTAAGTCTGGCTGGTTTCTGCTCGTACCTTTTTATAATTTGTATTTGTACCTTCAGCCTTCGATAGCGGCAGAGGGATAGCCACTAACAGGTGTTGACTCTTTGTTCAATTTTGGAAGGTAAAACGTTGCGATTGCGATAATCGCACCCAACAACACCCCAATTCCAAGTGCGCCGCGCAGTGAAAAATAGGAAGCCAGCAATCCAATGGCTGCTGGTCCTGCCAGCAATCCGAAATAAGTCAGCCCGAATACCTTGGCCATATTTCGCCCTGAGTGTGAAGCTTCACCAATAGTGGCTGCATAAATGAAGAGTTGAGGAACGACGGCTGAAATTCCAATACCAACTATTAGCCAACCAATGAGTGAGAGTGATTTATTGGGCAGCGTCAGAGCTAAGAACATTCCTATCGAACTCAGAATTGCCCCATATCGAATTACCGCCATGCGACCGATGCGCCCAACTATGCGATCTGCAAAAACTCGGACCAAAGCCATCGCGCCAGAGAAAATCATGACTGAAAAAGCACCTTCTGCTTTCGTCGCATGCAGAATTGTTACTTGGAAGAGTGCTGACCAATCAACTCCGATCCCCTCGATCATGGCAGCAAAGCTACCCAATACGCCCAAAATTAATACCAACTTGAGATGCGGGCGATTGACTTTATTCGCTTCCTTTCGCAATTGAGATTTCTCTGCCTTGGAAAAACTTTTATGCAGCTCGGATGCGTGTCTCACAGAAGGTAAAAGATAGCGCGATACGAAAAGTGAAATAACTCCGAGTATAATTCCAGAGAAAGTCAGCGTTAAGTGCATTGGAAATTCATGGGCGAGAGCAAATCCGCCGATTGCTGCACCGATGACTCCACCACCAGACCACATTGCATGAAAGGCAGTGAAAATCGGTCTCCCGTATGCACTTTCGACTTCAACAGCATGGGCATTCACTGCAATATCTGTCGAACTTATCCCGATACCGAGTATGAATATGGCAATATGAAGAGTTAATAAATTTTCTGCTAACCCAGGAAGCATGAGAGCAAGTCCCAAGATGGCTCCTGCCCCAATCAGAGATTTCTTACTTCCAAAATGATCAATGAGATGCCCCATCACCGGCATTACAACAATAGCTCCAGCGCCCAACATTAAAATTAGCGTCCCTATTTGCGCGTTAGAAATATTCAACCGGGATTGAACATCAGGGATATGAACGGTCCAGAGAGTGAGCGAGGTTCCTGCAAAAGTAAAGTAGTAGAAGACCACCAAACGTGCTTTAACTAGGGGCGTGAGGCGTGATTTCAGAGTCTCCATTGACAAAAGTATATCTGTCTCACTCTTTACTGAATTTATTTTATGTAACACAAAGTAGTTAAAATGAAACCGGGTTGAGGGCATATTTCTATGCCCTCAACCCGATCGCCTGATACGATTACAGTGTTGTAACTGATTAGGTATCGTCGCTTTCGCGTTGATCCTTTCGCATCTTCTTGTATCTTAATACAAGTTCGGCTATCGCAATGCCAGTGTGGACAAATAGCGATTATTCCAGAAGTAACTCCGTGTAATTGATTTTTCTGCTTTAATAATTCTGCTCTGCACTTTTTGTGCAAAGAAACGGTTAGGTACTTGGGTTGGTCGCCTGAAATACAAAAGTACTTTGCCTTGGTGTCGCTGGCAAAAGAATGGCCTCAATTTAATTGGGGTCATTCTTTTTTTACACGGGAAAGATATTCACAAATTTGCTTTTACGAAACTTAGTGGTGCTCTATCTCTTTTAAATCTTGCCCAGTAACTTTTGGTGCGGCTTCAGCATTTGCAGCGCTCATGCGTTTGCGCAACTTATTCTTTATAGCACCTGGGCGGCGAACACCGCGGGCATCAGTTTCTTCAAGGGCTAGCGGAATAGCTTGTTCATGTTGAGTAAGAAGCCACTTCTTTTCTGGCGAAATGGGTTCATGAATTTCTACGAATTCACCATGTGGCAAACGCACTAAGCGTCCAGTTTCGCGCCCGTGCAAGACTAATTCGCGGTCGGCGCGTTGCAGCGAGATGCAAATGCGTTTGGTGATGACGAATGCCAGCGGTGGTAAAACAAGGATTCCAATTCGCGAGAACCACATAATCTGATTGATAGAGAGCGAGAAATGAGTTGCGATGATGTCGTTGCCACCATTGATCAAAGCAATGAGAGTAAAGGTAAGGGCCATTGCGCCGATGGCGGTGCGATTTGGTGCATTGCGGGGGCGGTCGAGTAAGTGATGTTCGCGCTTATCACCGCTTATCCATGATTCAATAAATGGATAGAGCGCCATGCCCGTAAACATGATGCCCGGAATGATTAAACCGGGAATTAAAATGTTCCACGAAATTGTGTGTCCGTATATATAAGTTTCCCATGGGGGAAACATGCGAACTAAGCCATCTAGCCAACCCATATACCAATCGGGCTGCGAACCGGCAGTAATTTGCCCTGGAGTGTAAGGACCGTAGAGCCAAATTGGGTTAATCGATGCCACGGCTGAAAGAAATGCGGTAACACCAAAGACAATAAAGAAGAATCCGCCAGCCTTTGCCATATAGACCGGCAGCAATGGATAGCCAACAACATTTTTCTCAGTGCGACCAGGGCCTGGATATTGAGTGTGCTTCTGGTACCAGACCAACATTAAGTGCACAGTGATTAGGGCAAGGAACATTGCGGGCAATATTAAAACATGAAGGGTGAAAATACGCGGGATAAAGAGCTCGCCTGGGAATTCTCCGCCAAATATGAAGAATGCGATATATGTACCAACTACCGGTAAGGCTAGAACAATCGCGTGTGCAATACGGACACCAGTTCCGGAAAGTAAATCATCTGGCAATGAGTAACCAAGGAAGCCTTCAACAATTCCAAGAGTTAATAGGATGACACCGATAATCCAGTTGAATTCACGCGGTTTGCGAAATGCGCCAGTGAAAAAAACGCGCAACAAGTGGGCCACCATTGCTGACATAAAGATAAGGGCTGCCCAGTGGTGGATTTGCCGCATAAGTAATCCGCCGCGGATTTCGAATGAAATATGAAGAGTCGAGGCGTAGGCCGCCGACATCTTTAAACCTTTTAGAGGTTCATAGGAACCATTATAAATAACTTCGCGCTGGGAAGGATCAAACCAGAAAGTTAAAAAAGTTCCAGAGAGAAGCAAAATAATAAATGAATAAAGTACGACTTCGCCAAGCAAGAATGACCAGTGATCTGGGAAGATTTTAGTTAAGTTTTTCTTCATCCATGCGGCGGCGCCAGTGCGCTCGTCTACATAATTAGCAACTGCGCCAGCCACTCTTTCGCGCGCGCTCATTGCGAGCTCCTCTCCCAATAGCTGGGCCCGACCGGTTCGCTAAATGGTTTCTGTGCAACTAAATAGCCTTCGCTATCGAGGGTAAGGCCTAACTGTGGCAAGGGGCGAGCAGATGGGCCGAAGATAACTTTGGCAGCGCGCGTTACATCAAATGTTGATTGATGGCATGGACAGAGCAAGTGTCTTGTCTGTTGTTCATAAAGAGCAACCGCGCAACCCATGTGAGTACAAATTTTAGAAAAAGCGATGAGGCCTTCATAGGTCATCGCCATGCGCTCGGCATCTAATTGGAATTCTTCCGGGCGAATACGGATAAGAAGGACTGCGTCTTTGGCAATGTCACTAAGGTGGCGCACTTTGCCATAGCTAAGTTCGGGTAAAACTTGTGCCACTGCGCCAACTTCTAAATCAGCGGGTTTAATTGGGCGGTCCCCTGGATCTGTCACTAAGCGCGTGCCGGCCTTCCAACTAGTTTTTTCTAATTTTTTTCCTGGCAACGGCCCTAAATCGCGAAGGAACAAGATCGGTGGAAGCGCGAATAGGCCAAGGGATACGCCCATGGTCTTTTTAATTAATGAACGACGGCCAAGGGCAACCGCGGCTGCGCCTTCTTTAACGGTTGCAATAAAATCTTTGCGCTCATTATCGGGTGATCGAAATTCATGGCGTTGAATAACAACTTCATTATCTGGCATAAGTGTCTTTGCCCAATGAATGGCGGCGGCGCCAATGAAGAATAGCGATATTGCAAGGCCCATGCCGATGCCGAATTGCTTAGCATTTGTATTTCCTAGAACGGGAAAGAAGAAAAATAAATCTTTTGACATAAATGTATATGAATAAATTAAAAGTAAAGTTCCAAGACTAGAGAGCGTAAAGAGAATTGCAACTTGTCGCTCGGCCTTCTTCTCGGCTTTTGGATCGCTATCGGCTTGGCGATGAACATGGGGTGGTAAACCCGGATTGCTGATGGCTTCGATTTCCTCTGACATATTTTTATCTCGCCTTCGCAGCCAACCAGACTGCCACACCAATTAGCAGTCCTAGTCCTAGTACCCAACCTAATAAACCTTCAGTAACGGGGCCCATGCGGCCAAGGGCAGCCCCACCTAAACTTGGTTCGGCTTCGGCAGATTTAATCCACTTAATAATCGAGAGTTTTTCAGCAGGAGTAATTGTTTTATCGCTAAAGACTGGCATTGATTGTGGGCCGGTAAGCATTGATTCATATATATGCCTTGGCTCCACACCCATCAGCGATGGCGCAAATTTTCCTTGCGATAGCGCACCACCTTGGCCTGCAAAGTTATGGCACATCGAGCAGTTAGTTCTAAATAATTCTCCGCCTTCGGCAATACTTCCATCGCGTTCGTAATTTAAAAGTTCATCGCCAGGAATTGCAGGCCCAGGTGCTAAAGATGCAACATATATGGCAAGTAACGCAGTTTCTTCGGCGTTATAAACCGGTTCTTTGCGAATTGCTTGTACGCCCATATCGGCCATTGGCATACGCCCTGTTGCAACTTGGAAATCAACTGAGGCTGCGCCAACGCCAATAAGAGATGGTGCGGTAACGCTGCCTTCAGCATTTATGCCATGACAAGAAGCACAACCTCTTAGAAAGATTTGTTTGCCTTCATCAATTGCAGCAGAACGATCGAAAGTATTTACTGAAGTTTTACCACTTTGACTTGCAACGCTAAAGGTTGCTCCAACTGCAAAGAGAACAAAGAGGAGCAAAAACGGAGCTGTAAAGCGGTGTCTGCGATAACGCGACAGTGCTTTCACAAAATTTTCCTCGTCTCTTACTTAATCAAGTAAATCGCCGAAAATAGTGCGATCCATACCACATCAACAAAGTGCCAGTAGTAGGAAACAACAATGGCAGTTGTTGC
>JBCKHJ010000004.1:0-46230 GCA_038905915.1 Candidatus Planktophila sp.
TAAATGGATTGTTCGACCAGTTTCGACCCCAACCCCGATCACTTAAGAACCACCCTAACCAAGTCGAGATGTAGATCAATATCGGTAAAAAACCATATTGAAATATTTTTATTAGCGTTGGACGAATTAATTCTTTACCTGAGTTAGAAGAAAATACTTTATAGAGCGAAACTAAACCAATACAAACCAAGAAATAAATTGCGCTCCACTTGACGCCGCATGCCAGCCCTAAAAATACCGAAGCACCCCAATGCTGATTTTGGTACCAAAAGTAGATTGCGCAGAGAATGAAGAAAGTTAGAAAAAGATCTAGCAGTGCTGTCCTTGAATGTACGAGCAAGAGTCCATCCATAGCCATCAGTGAGGAACCAATAGCGGTTAATAGTGGCGAATAAAAAAGAACGTGCATTAAGCGGGCAAAAACAAGGATTAGAAGTGTTCCAAAAATTGCAGTAGCAAAGCGCCAGCCAAATTCATTATTGCCAAATATTTTCATGCCAAAAGCAATGAGCCATTTTCCTACTGGTGGATGCACGATGAATTCAGGTTTATTACCTGTTACTTCGACACCGTATTTTAAGAAGTCTTTTGCCCCATCAACGTAGTACACCTCGTCGAAGATGTAGCCTTTTGGAACCCCTAGATTTATTAATCGAAGCATCAGTGAGATGGAAGCAATAAATAGTGGGGCAATTGCTGAAATCATGGCGATAGCGTATGCGCACGCTTAAGAAAATAGGAAGAAATTACTGAGATGATTGCGCCATGGTTCTAGTTTTAGCGGCAACTCCGCTGGGTAACCCTGCCGATGCAAGTTCGCGCCTGAAAACTGCAATTGCATCTGCAGACATAATCGCCGCCGAAGATTCGCGTAGATTTCACCGCTTAGCCAAAGACCTGGAGATAACTTTTACTGGTCGTGTTATTTCATTTTTTGAAGGCAACGAAGATGAACGAACTCGAGAATTTCTAGAAAATTTAGAATCTGGATTAACGGTTTTAGTGGTATCGGATGCAGGAATGCCAACAATTAGCGACCCAGGTTTTCGTTTAATGCGCGAGGCGATTGCAAGAAAGATTGAGGTCTGTGTTATTCCAGGACCAAGTGCCCTAACTATGGCAGTTGCTCTTTCGGGGTTACCAGCGGATCGTTTTACTTTTGAAGGGTTTCTGCCGCGAACGAGTGGCGCCCGAATTGCTACATTGGAAAAACTTCGCTTTGAAGAACGCACAATGGTTTTCTTTGAGGCGCCACACCGTTTAGCCACCTCGCTTATGGATGCGCAAAGAATTTTTGGCTCTATCCGACCTGCTTCAGTATGTCGCGAGATGACAAAATGCTATGAAGAAACTATTCGCGGCACTCTTAGCGAACTCGTTGAGTGGAGCGAGTCCAATGAAATTCTGGGAGAAATTACCTTGGTTATTCAAGGCGCATCAATTGATTCCGAGTTAAAAACTTCGGCAGAAATGGTTATCCGAGTGCGAGAATTTGAAAGTGCTGGTATGGACCGAAAGAGCGCAATTGCTGTAGTGGCCGAAGAATTTTCCATTGCAAAGCGCATTGTTTATGCAGCGGTCATAGATGCCAATAAGATAGAGAAATGAGCGAATCAGCGGACAAGAAAGCGTTTTATCTGACAACGCCGATTTATTATGCAAATGATGCTCCACATATTGGTCATGCATACACAACTATTGCTGGAGATGTTCTAACGCGCTGGCATCGCCAAAAAGGTGAAGCCGTTTGGTTTCTCACTGGAACTGACGAACATGGTCAAAAAATAATGCGCACTGCGCAAGCCAATAACAGCGCTCCGCAAGATTGGGTAGATCGGCTAGTTGCCGATGCTTGGAAACCAACTTGGGAAGAGCTAAATATTGCAAATGATGATTTCATAAGAACGACGGATAAACGCCACACTGAGCGGGTTCAGAAATTTTTGCAAGGGTTAAAAGATTCAGGCCATATCTATGCCGGAAAATATGAAGGACCATATTGCGTTGGGTGCGAAGAATTTAAATTACCAGGAGACTTAATTGATTCTAATGGCGAAAAATTATGTCCAATACATAGCAAACCAATTGAATTTGTTAGTGAAAATAACTGGTTCTTTAAATTATCGGCCTTTGTTGAGCCACTACTTGAACACTATCGAAAAAATCCGCAAGCTTGCCAACCTGAAAGCGCGCGCAATGAAGTAATTTCATTCCTAGAGGGCAAAGTTTTAGATTTATCAATTTCGCGTTCGACCTTTGATTGGGGAATTCCAGTTCCTTGGGATCCAGAACAAGTTGTTTATGTCTGGTTTGATGCGCTATTAAATTACGCAACAGCAATTGGACTTACAGATGCACCAGAAAGTGATGGTGGAAAGAAATTTGCTGCAACTTGGCCAGCCGATGTTCACTTAGTTGGCAAAGAGATCTTGCGCTTTCATGCAGTTATATGGCCAGCAATGCTAATGGCTGCAGGTATTGCTGTGCCAAAGAAAGTTTTTGCCCACGGCTGGTTATTAGTAGGCGGCGAAAAAATGAGCAAGAGCAAGTTAACTGGGATAGCTCCACGAGATATCACTGATCATTTTGGAGTCGATGCATTTCGTTATTATTTTCTTCGCGCAATTCCGTTTGGTAGCGATGGTTCATTTTCATGGGAAGACATGAGTGCGCGCTATACATCAGAGCTGGCAAATGATTTTGGAAATCTTGCATCCCGTTTAGCTGCAATGGTTGAAAAATATTGTGGCGGAGTTTTACCGGCAATTAGCTATGATTCTGGCCTTGAAGCCGCACTTGTTGCCACGGTCGCAAAGGCCGACCAAGGGATGTGCGATTTAGATTTCCAGGGTGGAATAAATGCAATTATGGATTTTTGCAAGAAGGTAAATGGATATGTAACCGAAAAAGAACCTTGGATTCTCGCCAAAGACCCAGCAAATGCGCGTGCCGTAGAAGAGATTCTATATAACACTGCCGAATCGCTGCGCGCTTTAGCGGTGCTTTTAAATTCAGTCATGCCACAAACCTGTGAAATTTTATGGCAGAGTTTGGGGGCGCAAGAAAAACTAGGAGCAATTGGAGTCCAAAAGATTCTCGATGTTTCAAAGTGGGGACAGTTGCCAGCAGGTGCAATCATTACAAAAGTTCCAGCCCTATTCCCACGCTTAGAAGCAAGCGCAACATAAGAATGGCTTATCGCCACAATCGCGATATTGATCGTCCGCGTGCACCACTTCCAGAACCGCTACCTGTTCCAACTGTTGATACACATGCACACATTGAAATTATTACAGATACAGCACCTGATTCAATTGAAGTACAAGAAATTATCGAGGAAGCAAGAAGTGTAAATGTCGATCGAATTGTGCAAGTTGGATATTCTGCAGAACAATCTCGATGGTGTGTAGCTGCCGCCGAAAAATGGAATAACTCAATTTTAGCTGCAGTTGCACTACACCCAAATGAAGCCCCAAAGGTGCCAGATTTAGAAGCCGACTGGGCAATTATCGAAGAGCTTGCACAGCATCCACGAGTGCGAGCAATTGGTGAGACAGGTTTGGATTATTACAGGACACCGCCCGAATTGCGCCCCCGTCAACAAGAGTCTTTTAAATGGCATATTGAGTTAGCAAAGAAGACAAAAAAGGCGTTAGTCATTCACGATAGGGATTCACATGAAGATGTACTTTCAATTTTGCTGGAGGTTGGGGCACCAGAGAAAACTATTTTTCACTGCTTTTCGGGTGGCGTTGCGATGGCGCGCATTTGTATTGAACGTGGCTACATACTCTCTTTTGCTGGAACTCTGACTTTTAAAAGCGCTCTAGAATTACGCGAAGCTCTGAAGTTAGTTCCAATTCAACAATTACTTGTAGAAACAGATTCACCTTTTCTTGCGCCAAGCCCGCATCGTGGTGCTGAAAATACTCCAGCCCAGATTGCAAATATCGTGCGTGCTATGGCAATCGAACGCGGGGATGAGCTAGGTGAATTGGCGAATGCGCTAAGTGTTAACGCCGAAAAATTGTTCGGTTCATTTGCGGCCTCACAATGACTCTTTTAGGCGCTGCTGAAATTCGTGAATTAGCAAAAACCCTTGATTTAAAACCATCTAAATCACTGGGTCAAAATTTTGTGATTGATGCAAATGTTTGTCAGAAAATTGTGCGCACGGCGGGAGTGACAAGTTCGGATATTGCCTTAGAAATTGGCCCAGGTTTGGGTTCACTAACGCTTGCCTTACTCGAAGAAGTTGATCGGGTTATTGCCATTGAAATTGATCCAAGGTTGGCACAACAATTACCTATTACTGTTGCAAAACACTGCGAAAGACCCGATAAACTTACGGTTCTAAATCAAGATGCACTTCATATTTCTGTGCTACCAAGTAACCCGACCGTATTAGTTGCTAATTTGCCCTATAACATTTCTGTTCCCGTTTTACTTCATTTACTAGAGACGCTACCCACGCTACGATCTGGTGTTGTTATGGTGCAAGCCGAAGTAGCAGATCGCTTGGCTGCCAGCCCCGGTTCAAAAGATTATGGAATCCCAAGTGTAAAAGCGGCTTGGTGGGCAAATGTAAAAGGGGCAGGCTCGGTATCGCGCTCTATTTTTTGGCCCACACCAAATGTTGATTCAAAATTAGTCGGCTTTGTCAGAAGACAAACTCCTGGTGATGAAGAAATGCGTAAAAAAGTTTTCTCAATAATTGATGCTGCATTTGCGCAACGACGTAAAATGCTCCGCTCGGCGCTCTCCAGTCTTTTTGGCTCTTCGGCTCAAGCGCAAGAGATTCTTATTGCAGCAGGAATAGATCCGACACTTCGCGGAGAAGTGCTAGAGATTTCAGATTTTTGTGCAATTGCTACTTGCGCACCTAACTTTTCGCCACGTTAGGCAATAGAGTCAATTCATGCCGATTAGAAGCGTCACCGTTCGTGTTCCTGGGAAAGTAAATCTTCAACTCTCGGTTGGTCCGTGCGAAGATGATGGTTTTCATAATCTGGTGACAGTTTTTCAAGCAATTTCTATATTTGACGATCTCACAATGACACTCGTTCAGCCTGGTAATGGATTAACTATTTCTGTAAAAGGCGATCAGAGACGCGCCGTACCAACGGATGCGAGTAATTTAGCTGCGCGCGCTGCGAAAGTGATGAGCCAAGAATATGACGTAAGTATTGATGCCCATCTTGAGATAAGAAAATCAATTCCGGTTGCAGGAGGAATGGCTGGCGGAAGCGCTGATGCAGCCGCAACAATTGTTGCAATTGATTCGCTGTATTCACTAGGTATGTCACGTGAAGAAATGAATGAAATTGCGGTTCAACTGGGAAGTGATGTTCCCTTTATGTTAAGCGGTGGAACTGCAATTGGCCGCGGCCATGGCGACCAATTAACGGCCGCGCTATCTCGTGGCACGTATCACTGGGTTTTAGCCCTTTCTACAGTTGGGCTTTTAACATCATCTGTTTACAGAGAATGTGATCGTTTGCGTGAAGGTTTGCAAATAGCAGCGCCTCAAACGAATGAAGCGCTAATGCAAGCGCTTTTAACTTCGGATCCAAAAACAGTTGGGGCATCTTTAATTAATGATTTGCAGGCAGCAGCGTGTTCTTTGCGCCCGGCGCTTCGATTAACTTTAGATGTTGGGCAGGAATACGGAGCCCTGGGTGCAATTGTTTCTGGTTCGGGGCCAACTGTTGCATTTTTAGTTGCCGATGAAGAACAAGGTTTAGATTTAGCAGTTGCACTAACTGCAAGCGGTGTTGTTGGAAGTGTGGCCCGCACAGTTGGACCAGTTACTGGCGCCAAAATTGTTGAGACTCGTTAGTTATCTTCTTCTAAGGAAGAGGCCAATAAACTCAGTAATTGAGCCAGTTCATTTCGCTGATCTTTTGTAAGACCTGAAAGAAATTCGCGCTCGTGTATTAATAATTCTTCCAATGCAGAATCAACCGCGCGCATTCCAGCCTTGGTTAGTTTTACTAAAGAGCCGCGACCATCATTTGGATCTGCTTGGCGTGTAACTAATTCCAATTCCTCGAGGCGGTCTAAACGATGTGTCATTGTGCCGCTCGTGACCATTGTCTCTTGCATGAGTTGGCTGGGAGATAATTGATACGGGCCACCAGCGCGCCGAAGGGCTGCAAGAACATCAAAACCCCAGTTTTCTAAATCTGCGAAAGCATCGCGCCGTGCAATATCTAGATGGCGTGAGATGCGAGTTATTCGGCTTAAAACACCGAGAGGTGCGATATCTAAATCTGGTCTCTCTCGCTTCCATTCTGCGATTAGACGGTCGACTTCATCGTGCATTGAGCAAGGCTAATGGTCGCAAGCACCACTTGTAATAGGGGAGAATACGGGTTCCGCCATTGTGTAGTGGCTAGCACATGGGCCTTTGAAGCCCAGGGTCCAGGATCGATACCTGGTGGCGGAGCAAATAGTAGGCAATAGACTTACCTTGTACTCGTCCAGAGCAAACGGCGGGAGCCACTCTTGAATAGTAAGAAAGCGGTTGTTGAAACCGTAATTGTTTTAGCCGCAGGCGAGGGAACTCGAATGAAATCTGCGACACCAAAGGTTTTACATAGCGTTGCAGGTCGAACACTGCTCGGACATGTTTTACATGCAGTTAATGAATTAAATCCAAAGGAAATCCGCATCGTTGTTGGATCGGGTCGCGAAGAAATCGAAGCCCATATTGCAATGATTGCACCGAAGGCTAAAACAATCTTTCAAGAAAAGCGTGGCGGCACGGGCCATGCAACGCAATTAGCAATGGCAGAAATATCCCCAAGCGGCACAGTCTTAGTTTTAGCTGGCGATACCCCAATGCTCTCAGGTGATTCGCTGGCCCAATTTATTGCAATACATACCGAAGGCGGTTTTGGTGCCTCAGTTTTAACTGCCGAGCATCCCGAACCAACTGGGTACGGTCGAATCATTCGTGATGACGAAGGTGAAATGTGTTGCATTGTCGAAGAACGCGACGCCACCGATGAGCAACGTTTAGTTTATGAAATTAATTCGGGAGTTTACGCATTTGATGGTGCCTTGCTTTCAAAAGTAATAGGAAAACTCAAGGATTCCAATACCCAAGGCGAACTTTACTTAACCGAAGTTATTGAAATTATGCGCAGCCAAGGTGTTTCAATTGCTGCAGCGATTGTGGATGATTACGTAGAAATTTTGGGAGTAAATGATCGCGTTCAACTTGCCGAAAGTGCGGCGTATTTACGCGAGAGAATCAACGAAGACTTTATGCAAGCAGGGGTAACTATTGTGGATCCTGCAACAACTTGGATTGATGCCACCGTTAAAATTGCCACTGATGTAGTTATATTTCCCGGTAGTGCAATAAGTGGCTCAACAACTATTGCAACTGGGGCAGTTATTGGTCCACGCACAACCTTGATTGATTGCGATGTAAAAGCAGGAGCGAAAGTTCTGGAATCTTTGTGCACTTCATCTGTAATCGGCGAAGGCGCCAATGTTGGTCCATTTACTTTTCTGCGCAACGGCACAAACCTTGGGACAAATGTCCGTGCTGGCGCATTTGTCGAGATGAAGAATGCAACGGTCGGAACGGGCTCAAAGATTCCACACCTTTCATATGTTGGAGATGCCACAATCGGTGAGGGAACGAATATTGGCGCAGCAACAATTTTTGTCAATTATGACGGCGTTGATAAACACCACACTGAAATTGGTGACCATGTACGAATTGGTAGCGACAGTATCTTGGTTGCGCCAATCTCAGTTGGAGATGGTGCATACACCGCGGCTGGATCGGTCATAACTGAAAGCGTTCCAGCAGGAGCTATTGGTGTTGGCCGAGCAAAGCAACGAAATGTCTTAGGCTGGGTCATGCGTAAGCGTTCGGGTACAAAATCTGCAGAAGCCGCTGCAAAGAGTGAAAAAATGAAGAAGGGTTAATTTCAATGAGCGAAATTCGTCTGGCCTCTGAAAAGAAATTACGTTTATTCGCCGGTCGCGGATTTCCAGAATTAGCAGATCAAGTTGCATCTGAACTTGGTATCCCACTAACGCCAACCTCTGCATATGACTTTGCAAATGGTGAAATTTTTATTAGATTTGAAGAAAGTGTTCGCGGTTGCGATGCCTTTGTTTTACAGAGTCATTGCGCCCCAGTAAATAAACAAATTATGGAACAACTCATCATGGTCGATGCGCTTAAGCGTGCATCGGCAAAGAGAATTACCGTTGTTGCGCCTTTCTATGGGTATGCGCGCCAAGATAAAAAACATCATGGCCGCGAACCAATTTCTGCTCGCTTGATGGCAGATTTATTTAAGGCCGCGGGTGCCGACCGTTTAATGTCTGTTGATTTACACACTTCGCAAATTCAAGGTTTTTTTGATGGCCCAGTTGACCATCTGTTCGCGCTACCAATGCTGGCAAATTATGTCGGCAGTAAAGTAGATCGCTCTCGTTTGACGATCGTTTCACCAGATTCTGGTCGAGTTCGTGCTGCAGAACGTTGGTCGGATTTACTTGGTGGTTGCCCAATTGCATTTATTCATAAAACTCGCGACCCACGAATTCCTAATGAGTCAAAGACTGGTCGTGTTGTTGGAGATGTTGAAGGACAAACTTGCGTTGTTATCGATGACATGATTGATACTGCTGGAACAATTACAAACGCAGTAGATGCACTTGTTGAAGCCGGAGCAAGTGAAGTAATTATTGCGGCAACACATGCGGTTTTATCGGGCCCTGCAGTTGAGCGCTTAAGAGATTCAAGTGCAACTGAAGTTATAGTCACCGACACTCTTCCAATTGGCGAAGATCAAAGATTTGATAAATTAACTATTTTGCCGATTGCTCCACTGCTCGCTAGGGCAATTCGCGAAGTCTTTGAAGATGGCTCGGTTACAAGCCTCTTTGAGGGCCTTTCCTAATCGCCTTATTTAGCCGCGATTTGCGCTTTGGTTGTGACCTTCGCTAATCTTTGCTTCGTTCCGGCGAGGGTAAGAATTATTTTCCGTAATCGACGGTGTAGGAATTACTCCTGCTGGGACTTTTGTGAAGTAACCGAGAGTTAAGCGCACTAGGGGAGAAATAAAATGGCAGAGATAACTATCAACGGTGTACGTCGTACCGAATTTGGTAAAGGCGCATCACGTCGTGCCCGTCGGGATGGTTTAGTTCCTGCTGTTATTTATGGCCATGGTGAAAAGCCATCTCACATATCTCTTCCTGCACGCGAACTTGGCGTTGCACTAAAGAATTCAAACGTTCTTCTTGATGTAGTTGTTGACGGAAAGACTGAGCTAACTCTTCCTAAGGCAATCGTTCGTAACCCCTTGAAGTTAACCCTTGAGCACGTCGACCTTTTAATTGTTCGGCGTGGTGAAAAAGTTACTGTTGCAGTTCCAGTTCACACAGCTGGCGAACATGATCGTGATGGAATTCTTGAACACGTTCACATCTCAATTGAAGTTGAAGTTGAAGCAACTTCTATCCCAAGTTTCTTTGACTTAGATCTGACTGGTCTTGTTGCAGGACAATCTCTATATGCTGGCGATGTAAAAATTCCCGCAGGAATTGTCCTTATTTCTGATCCTAAGATGATTGTTGTTCACCTTTCAGAGCGCTCAACGGCAGTTGAAGAAGTTGCAGTTGTTGCAGCTGTTGAAGGTGCTGAGGCAACCGAGGCACCTGCTGCCGATACCGAAAAGAAAGACGCCTAAATCTTTTAATTCTCTAGCGATACTGCCGAATTAGCCCGATACCCTTTAACCATGGTCTGGCTTGTTATTGGTTTAGGTAATCCCGGTGATGAATATGCAAATACTCGACACAATATCGGGGCAATGGTCGTGGATGAATTAGCTAAACGCCATAACGTTAAATGGTTATCCCACAAATCTCGAACCGAAGTTGCTGCCCTTAAATTAGGTTTTGGAATTGATGCCGCATCAATTATTTTAGCTAAATCCAAAAGCTATATGAATGAAACCGGTGGTCCAGCAAAAGCTCTGGCGCAATTTTATTCAATAACACCACAAAATATTATTGCGATTCACGACGAGTTAGATATTGGCTTTGCTGCAATTCGTTCAAAAATTGCTGGTGGCGATAATGGTCATAATGGCTTGAAATCTATTACCTCATCTTTCGATACTGCCGAATATTTCAGAGTCCGCATGGGAATTGGACGTCCAATGGGGCAACATGATCCGGGAGATTTTGTTCTTAAACCTTTTTCGTCAGCAGAAAGAAAAGAATTAGGTGAATTTATTTCGCGCGGCGCTGACGCAGTTGAATCTTTAATAACGGTAGGACTTGAAACAACTCAACAAAATTTCAATATTTAAAATTAGCCAGTATTGCGCAGGCCTGCGGCAATACCATTTATCGTGAGCAAAAGTGCGCGGCGCAAAATCGGATCAACGCTTTCAGGGCTTTGACGAACCCGACTGAGCAGATTGATCTGCATCAAGTGGATGGGGGCAAGATAATCTTCGCGAACTTGCAAGGTTCGGGCCAAAATGGGCTGATCTCCTAGGAGTGAATCCTTATCTGTCAAAAGCAGAATCTCTTGCACTGTTAAATTAAATTCTTCTTCAATATCCCCAAGGAAATGTTGTAAATTTTTGGGTACAAGTGCCTCAACATAACGCCTTGTAAGTTGTAAGTCAGTCTTTGCTAGAGTCATTTCAACATTGCTAATAAAAGTATGAAAGAAATGCCAATCATGCAGCATCGCTTTTAGGACTTGCGTTTTTCCAGCTTCGCGTGCGGCTTTGAGGCCAGTACCAACTCCGTACCAACCAGGCACAATTTGGCGAGATTGTGTCCAACCAAATACCCAAGGGATAGCGCGCAAACTATCTAAACCGCTTGTTGCATCTGGTCTGCGTGATGGCCTAGAACCAAGGAGCATCTCACCTAATTGTTCAACTGGGGTTGATGCATAAAAATATGCTGGCAAATCTGGATGATCAATTAAAGATCGGTACCGAGTAAAGGAATTTGAACTTACGAGTTCCATACATTCATTCCACTTTTCTAAATCTTGAGAACTCTGTCTCGGTGCACGGTTTAAGACTGTTGCTTCAAGTGAAGCAGCAAGGATAAGTTCAATATTTTCGCGAGCAAGGGAAGGCAAGGCATATTTATCGCTAATGACTTCGCCTTGTTCGGTCATCTTAATTTGTCCATCAACGCAACCCCACGGAAGCGCAACAAGGGCTTCATATGTTGGACCGCCGCCACGACCGACAGAACCACCACGGCCATGGAACAAGCGAAGTTTTACTCCATATTTAATTGCAACATCGCGCAGGCGACGTTGCGCCCGATGAATTTCCCACTGGCTTGTTGCAATTCCGGCATCCTTGTTTGAATCAGAGTACCCAAGCATTACTTCTTGTATGTCACCACGAAGATGAACAATTTTTCTATAACCAGGATCGCTAAGAAGTTTCTCTAATATTTGATCGGCCGCCCGCAATTCGGCTACGGTTTCAAGCAGTGGCGCAAATCCAATATTGGATTTATTGAGTGAAATATTTACTAAACCAACTTGTTGAGCAATAACAACTGCGGCCAACAAATCATCGGCGCCTTTTGTCATAGAAACGATGTAGGTCTCAATAGATTCTGGTCCAAAACTTTCGATTAAATCTCCAATGGCTTTAAAGGTTTCGAAAGTTTTCTGCGCCGATGCATCAAGTGAATTATTCTTAAGTAATTCTGAACCGCCAATAATTCGCGCTAAAATCGTGAAGCGTTCGTCGTGCGACATCGTTGGGTATGCCGGGTTATCGAGTACTTGAGACAAAAGATGATGATGGGCATCGCTATGTTCACGAATATCAAGGGTTGCATGGGTCAAGCCGAAAGTGGCAACGGTACGAATGGTTCGTTCGAGTGCGCCGGTTGCAATTAGTTCACCCTTATGAGCAAAGAGGGAGTCGCGCATTAAGGTCAAATCTTTCATTAATTCTTGAGTATTTTTGTAATCACGGTGTGGAACATGCGGCCCACTCTTTGCGTGACGATCACGAGTAAAAGTTAATCGGTGCACAATTGCCGTAGCCTTAAGGCGATACGGTTCTTCAATATTTAAGCGCTTAAAGCGCGGTTCGAATTCAGGAATATATTTAAGGTCTTCTTCTACTGATGCCGATAATTCTGGGGTTGCACCAACAATTCTTGTAGAAACTGATAATAACTGTCGCAAATCATTCATTGCCGAAATCATCGCTCTAATTGCGTGACCTACTTGTAAGACCATCACATCTTTAGTTACTTGCGCAGTGACATTTGGGTTTCCATCACGATCTCCACCAATCCAACTTCCAAATGAAAGTGGACGAGCAGTTACAGGAATTTCTATATCTAAACGTTTCATTTCGCGGGTAAAATCACTTAGTACTTCGGGGACGCTTTGATGAAATAAATCATCTAGGTAATACAAAGCATTCATCGCTTCATCGAGTGGTTCGGGGCGATCTAAACGCAATTCATCGGTCTGCCATAACAAATCGATTGCTTCTGCAAGTCGCTCGCTTTGCGCAGGACCTTTACTCTGATCTAATAATTGGGCAATGCTTCCCAATTTACTTAAAATTGAACGACGAGCCGCTTCAGTAGGGTGGGCTGTAAAAACTGGCCGCACCATTAATTCATTGACCCATTTTTGAATTTCATCGCGCGTGATTTCATGTCCTGGTACTTGCGCTTTTAGCGCTACTTGAATTTTATCTACTGCCCTCGTTAACCAAGAACCACCTTCGGCGCGAACATCGGCCAAGACTCGTGAGCGGTGAACTTGTTCTGCGACATTTGCTAAGTGAAAGTAAGTACTAAATGCGCGTACTAATTCAACTGATACTTCTACTGATAGCCCGGCAAGTAGTTCGACGCCATCGCCTTCACGAATCGCTTTGCGTACTTGTTCAACAAGGCTTAATAATTCTGGTCCTTCTTGGCGAAGGAGAGTCTGTCCAAGTAAGTCACCTAATTGGCGAACATCACTGCGCAACCCAGCATTATCTTTCGCGAAGTTTTCAATAGCTGATTGCGCAATACTCATGGGACGATTGTAACTGGCATTACTTACATGGCGAGAGTAATTGCAAGGAGTGCAGCGAAGGCCAATTGTAATTTGCCAGTCTTCTCAAGTATTGGGATTAGCTGTAAGCCTGTTACTCCACCCATGACTTGACGAGAAAGTGAAATTGTAAATGGAAGCAGCAGCAGCGTTAAAAAACTCCGAACTCCAACTAGTGCGGCTAAATGAGTGATTGCCAGCAAAGATACGAAAAATATTCGAGCACGATGATCGCCGAGACGAACCGCCAAAGTTCGTTTACCAACAAGTTCATCTTGTGCACGATCTCGAATATTATTTGCTGCCAAAATTGCACAAGATAGTGCGCCGATTGGAAGGGCAACGATTGCACTTTTAAGGCTTACATATTCGGTTTGAACATAGTAAGTTCCGATTGTTGCAACTAAACCAAAGAAAAAAAATACAGATATTTCACCAAAGCCACTGTAACCATACGGATTTTTTCCACCCGTATAACCCCAAGCCGCCAGAATGGCGAGTGCTCCAATTGCAATGATCCATAAATTAGTTTGTGTTGCAAGGATGAGTCCTATGCATGCAGCGAAGAGAAAAGCAATAAGTACTGCGCGCTTGACTGCTTGGGCACTGGCTAAACCACTTGCGACTAAACGTTTTGGACCTATTCGATTCCGATCGCTGCCACGAATGCCATCACTGTAATCATTGGCATAATTCACACCGATTTGTAGCGAAAGACTTACTAACAAGGCTAAACCAGCGCGGAGTAAATTCTTTTCACTTCCGGCTAAAGATGTAGCGACTAAAACAGGGGCGATAGCAGCAGGCAAAGTTCGAGGTCGGGCACCGATCAACCACTTATTCATGTGCTACCAAATTCATAAGGGCCACTCGATCTACCTTTCCAATCCCCGTAAGTGGAATTTTTTCTAGATGATGAATCGCTTTTGGTTTTGCCGCGCTTCCTAGTTTTTCTTCGAGAAATGATTCAATTTCTAGATTTGAAATATTGCCAACAATAGCCAATTGAAGTGATTCTCCCCATTGGGCATCTTTTATTGCGAAAGCTGCGAACTGAGTTGTTGGGAATTTAGTTAGAAGGGTCTCCTCGATTGCGCCTAATGAAATATTCTCACCACCAGAAATTATTACATCATCAGCGCGACCTGAAATAACTAGAGATCCATCAACTAATTCTCCGTTATCACTTGTTATAAACCAACCATCTAGAAAAGTTTTCTGCCATAATTCTGAATTATTGACATATGTACTTGCAATGACGGGCCCACGAATTTTAACTAGCCCATTATCAGAAATGGCCACTTCAACGCCTTCCAAAGATTTGCCGTTATAGACACACCCGCCACTTGTTTCAGTCATTCCGTAAGTAGAGATAATTTTGATCCCAGATTTTTCACCTTGCGCCTTTAATTCTGCAGAAAGAAAAGCACCACCGACAAGGACCGCCTTCGTACTTTGCAAATGCTGCAAGAGTCGATCATCACCGCTGAGGGCTCGAAAAAGTTGAGTTGGAACAATCGCAGTGAAATCAGCCACTGGATATTGCGCATCATTGCAGCCATTTAAATTAATTGGAGTTGTGCCTAATTCCAATGAACGCAGCAGGACATTTACACCGGCAATGTGATTTAAGGGTAATAAGAGAGACCAGATTTGCCCGAACTCTGCTTTTAGAAATTTATTTGCAGCTTGTGTCGATGCACGAAGTGCACTCGCCGCGAGCCCAACTTCTTTGACAACTCCGCCCGTGCCACTTGTCGCGATGACAAGGCATATCTCGGATGTAACCGATCTGCTTTCAATCTCACCAAAGCCGATTGCAGGGCCTTGCCCCGAAAGAGCTTTTGTCAACGCGCCTATAATTTCTGGGATAGTCGACGTTGGGCGTATTGCGTATAAATCGCGTTGTGACTTCGTATCCATTACCGCCGTAGGCTATCGCTTGTAACGAATAAGGGGGAGATTTTGAGCAAGCCGATCAAGCGTGATTTTGGAAGCCGGGAGATTCCGCAATGGAAATCTGCTCCTGGCGGCGAGGGATTCTCCGATGTTAAATATCAAATCGGTGATGGTATTGCAAAAATTACAATTGATAGGCCATCCGTTAGAAATGCCTTTCGCCCACAAACAATAATTGAATTGCAAAGTGCTTTTTCACTTGCTCGCGATAACGATGAGGTCGGAGTAATTATTCTGACCGGAGCAGGTGATGAAGCATTCTGTTCTGGTGGCGATATAAGTGTTCGCGGAGATGATGGCTATCTTGGTGATGATAATTTAGCTAAAAAAGGAATTGGCCGATTAAATGTTTTAGATTTACAAGTACAGATTCGTCGTACACCAAAACCAGTAGTAGCGATGGTTGCTGGTTGGGCAATTGGCGGAGGGCATGTTCTGCATGTTGTATGCGATTTAACAATTGCCGCCGATAACGCCAAATTTGGTCAGACCGGACCGATGGTTGGTTCATTTGATGGTGGTTACGGCGCAGGTTTATTAGCTGCTCACGTTGGACAGAAGAAGGCTCGCGAAATTTGGTTTATGACGCGCCAATATGATGCGCAAGAAGCTTTGGCAATGGGACTTGTAAATACTGTTGTGCCACTTGCACAATTGGAAGCAGAAACAGTTTCGTGGTGTCGTGAAATGTTAAGTAATTCGCCACTTGCGATTCGTTTGTTGAAGTCGAGTCTAAATGCCGCAGATGATGGACTTTCAGGAATTCAACAATTGGCCGGAGATGCAACGTTACTTTTCTATATGAGCGAAGAAGGACAAGAAGGTCGCGATGCATATAAAGAGAAGCGTGCGCCAGATTTTAAGAAATTTCCTAAGCGCCCTTAATAAATGCTTGAGTCAATTCTCGAAAATGTGCAGGTAATTAAACTTGCAACGAAGAGTAATTTTCGATCTGTCACATCTCGCGAAATTGCTCTAATTGAAGGTCATCAAGGGTGGGGCGAATTTTCACCATTTTTAGAATACGGAGCCAGTGAATGTGTTCCGTGGCTAGTTAGTGCAGTAGAAGCCGCAATTGCACCGGACGAAGCGCCACTGCGAAAAAGCATTCCAATTAATGGCACCTTGCCAGCAGTCAATGGGGCGTTAGAAATAATCGAAATATTAAATTTTTATCCAGGGGCAAAAGTTATTAAAATTAAAGTTGGCAATAATCTTGAAGAAGACTTAAAACGCTTGGCGCTTGTGCGCGAAATTGCATCTGATCTTGCGATACGTATAGATGCCAATGGTCTTTGGAGCGTTGATGCTGCAGAGACTTTTATAAATAAAGCAGGTTCAATCCAATATATCGAACAACCATGTGCAACTATCGAGGAACTTCGCGAATTAAGGCGCCGTGTTTCTGTGCGAATTGCTGGCGATGAAATAATTCGCAAAGCTAAAGATCCTTTTGATGTTGATTTAACTGATGCAGTAGATATTTTGATGCTCAAAGTTGCACCTCTTGGCGGAATTGCAATTGCCAAGAAAATTGCGGCGCACCATGGTCTACCAGTTGTCGTATCAAGCGCGTTAGAAAGTGCGGTCGGAATATCGCACGGCTTAAAACTTGCGGCATCAATTGTCGAATTAAACTTTGCTTGTGGTTTGGCAACTGGTAAATTGCTTAAAGAAGATGTTGCTGCGCTACCTGTAATCAATGGGGAAATCGCCGTAGCAAGTGTTATTCCAGATACTAAGAATTTTAGCGTTTCGCCGGAGCGACTAAAGTGGTGGAAGGATCGAATTAGGCAAACTTGGCAGGCGGGTGCCAGAGAGCGCATAGAAGAGAGCGGGTGGAGTTGGTGAGTAATTCAACTTCATTGGCGCGCGCCATTGTTAGACAAATAATTGAATCTGGAATTACCCATGTTGTTATTTCTCCTGGATCTAGAAATGCGCCGCTCTCCTTAGCATTTTATGCGGCATCAGAGAAAAAATTAATCAAACTTCATGTTCGAATCGATGAACGTAGCGCTGCATTTTTCGCACTAGGTCTGACTAAAGCAACAGGGCGAGCAGTACCAATTGTTTGCACAAGTGGTACGGCCGTTGCTAATTATCACCCCGCAGTGTTAGAGGCGCACCATACAAATGCGCCACTTTTAATTCTGACTGCAGATAGACCGGCTATGTTGCGCCGAACAGGGGCAAATCAAACGACCGAACAAGCGCGCATTTTTGGGAAAGCCGTTCGATACTTTGCAGATATTGATGGTCCAGTTTTTCCAATGGAGTTACCACTAGATAGTTTGCGCACCGGCCCAGTTCATTTGAATGTGCAGTTTGATGAGCCGTTATTGCCAGATGACGATAATTCGTGGCTTGATAAAATCGTAGTTGTACCTAAAGAATTTGTTGCAAAAAAAAGTGCAGGCGCCCTTAAAACCTCTGACTTGCGTGGAGTTTTAATCATTGGGCACGATCGTGGTGGTTTAAGTGTTAAAGATGTCAAAGATTTTGCAAAAAAACTTGGCTGGCCAATTGTTAGCGAAGACCCATTAACTTTTCCCGATGCGATTTCTCATGCATCAATCTTTTTGACATCAAAGCAGATTAGTAAAACACTTATTCCACAATCGGTGATAGTTATAGGTCGCACGACCTTGTCTAGGTCAATCAATTCATTTATTAAATCTAGCCCCGTACAAATTGTTATAGATCCAAGGATTGCAACAGTTGACACTGACCGCACTGGCGATAAATGTTTTTTAGTCTTGCCTGCAATCGAATCAAAAGGTGCCTCACCAGAGTGGCTAGAAAAATGGCAAAAAATTTCAGAGCGAACTGCGCGAATTTTAAGTGATACAAGTGGTTGGAATGAAGCAGCTATTGCTGGCGAAATTGGCCGCTCTATTCCAGATGGTTCGACTATTTTTATTGCTTCTTCGCGTCCAATCCGCGATATTGAAGCATTCGCCCTTGCACGAGAGGGAATTGAAACTTTTGCCAATCGTGGTCTTTCTGGAATTGATGGAAATATTTCAACTGCACTTGGGATTGCATCTGCGCGCAAGTCGAGTTTTGCTGTAATTGGCGACTTGGCTTTCTTGCATGATTTAACTGGACTTATCAATAATGAATCTATAAATTTGCGCTTTATAGTTATAAATAATGATGGAGGTGGAATTTTTTCAACACTTCCACAGCGCGGAGCGGTTGGTTTTGAGAGCGTCTTTGGTACACCCCACGGTTTGGATTTGGCAGCAATTGCTGCGTCTATGGGAATTACTTCAAAAACCATTACATCTCTCGGCGAACTTAAGAGTGAATTGGTTTTGCCAATTAATGGAATTTCAATTGTTGTTGCGAAAGTACCTTCTCGCGAAAGTAATGCTGCAAATTTAGATGATATTTACGCAAAAATTAATTCTCTTTAGGAAAGCGCGCTTCGCATTGGAATAAACTTGGCATTACTTTCAGCTAGTTCGAGATCTGGATTAGAACCTGCCACGATTCCACAGCCAGCAAAAATTCGAATTGAATTACCGCTAATTTGCCCACAGCGCAATGCGATTCCAAGTTCGCCATCACCGGATGCATCAATCCAACCAACTGGGCCTGCATAACGACCACGCAAGATTCCTTCAATCTTTTCAATTAGCGCAGCAGCGATAGGAGTTGGCGTGCCGCAGACAGCGGCCGATGGGTGAAGTTTTTCTAATAGAGTAAAAAGATCGACATGGGTAAGAGTTTCAACTAGTGCCCCTGTGACATCTGTTGCAAGGTGCATCACATTTGCTAAGTGCAGAACAAAAGGGGAATCGGGAACATTAGTAGATGAACAAAATGGTTCAAGGGCATCTGCTACAGAGCGAACCGCATAAACATGTTCTTCTAAATCTTTAGATGAGCGCGCGAGGGATGCTGCGAGCGCTAAATCTTTTTCATCATTGCCAGTTTTGCTAATTGTTCCGGCCAAGATTCGCGAAGTAACCATCCCACGAGTTAGTCGCAAGAGCAGCTCTGGTGTGGCACCGACTAAGCCTGATACCGAGAAAATCCATGTTGATGGGTACTCGGTGGCAAGTTTTTTTAATAGTACCCGTGGTTCAATAGCGCAATTTGATATGGCGGTTAAATCACGAGCAAGTACTACTTTTTCTAATTCTCCGCCTTGAATGCGCGCAATTGCTTGCGCAACTAATGTTTTCCATTGCGATTCTGCGGCAATTTCTTCACCCCAAGTAATTACATTTTCTGCAAAGGGGTCAGGTTTTTCTTTAAGTACAGGCTGGCCTTCATCGCCAATCCAAGTGATCCAAGATTGACCTTTGCGCATACCGACGGTGACTTGTGGGATAACTAAGACGGAAACTTCATTTTGTGAAAATGAGAATGAGGTAAAGAGAATTGGGCCCGTTCCGCTGCCGTGAACACTATTAGTTATTGCAAAACTTTCTAATTGCTTCTGCCACCAGTGGCGTGCATCGGCAAAGCGATGTGGTCCGCTAACAGTTGTGCTTGCATGGATTCCCCAACCAACTAAACCATCGCCACCGCGTACCCACGAAAGGGGTTCTGAATCGGGCAATAAATCCAATAGCGGCAAATGCTCACCAAGGCGCGTTGTAGTTACTTGTATCAGGGAAGGCATAATTTTATTGAAAGTAGGAAGTGCGAAGCGTTGGCGCAGCAATTGACATAAATATTTCCCTTATTGCTAAGTTGTGGATGCGCTCACTCTAATAGAGAATAAGAACATGTCTGGCGCCAATCTCAATAAAGATCCAGAAGAGGTCGCCGCAATGTTTGATGGCGTGGCCAAACGCTATGACGCGCTCAATGATTTGCTCAGCCTTGGGCGCACAAAAGCGTGGCGCAAGGCGACAACGGCGATAATCGCACCTCGTGCAGGCATAAAAATTCTCGACCTTGCTGCCGGAACTGGCTCTTCTTCTGCGCCGCTAGCCGATGCCGGCGCCGATGTGATTGCCACTGATTTCTCTGAAGGCATGCTGGCGGTGGGGCGTAAGGCCCATCCAAATTTAGAATTTATGAAGGCCGATGCCCTGAATCTGCCATTTCAAGATGGCAAATTCGACCTTGTCACCATCTCCTTTGGCCTTCGCAACACAAATGACGCGGATAAAGCGCTACGTGAGGCGCTTCGGGTGACGAAAAAGGGTGGGCGGCTAGTCGTTGCTGAATTTTCGCACCCTACTTTTGCCCCATTTCGCGCTATCTATACCAACTACCTGATGCGTGCCCTGCCGAGAATCGCTCGTCTGCTCGCGACAAATCCCGATGCCTATATTTATTTGGCGCAAACGATTAGGACATGGCCAAATCAAGGCGCGCTCGCAGCACGAATAGAGGCGGCCGGTTGGTCCCAAATCGCTTGGAAAAATTTAACTGGCGGAGTTGTTGCGATTCACAGCGGGATTAAGGCTTAGCGGTGGCAGGCATAGGTCTGACACCTTTAAGATTTCACACGTGAGCGCAACTTCTAACCCATATGTGCCGATTTTAGTTATTGGAGCAATTGGCTTTGGTTTTGCTCTGATCTCAATTGTTTTATCGGCAATAATTGGACCTAAACGGTACAACCGCGCCAAGGCACAAGCTTATGAATGTGGAATCGAACCTTCTCCACAAGCAGCAGGAGGCGGTCGTTTTCCAGTCAAGTACTTTCTCACAGCAATGCTCTTTATTATTTTTAGTATAGAAATTGTTTTTCTTTATCCATGGGCAGTTACTTTTGATCAACTTGGTTTATTTGGTCTAGTTGAAATGGCAATCTTTATCGCAACAGTTTTCATTGCATATGCTTATGTGTGGCGCCGCGGTGGATTGGAATGGGATTAAGAAATGGGGATAGAAGAAAAATCACCTAGCGGATTAGTTTTAACTTCAGTTGAAAAACTTGCAGGTTATATGCGAAAGAATTCGCTATGGCCAGCAACTTTCGGTCTTGCATGTTGCGCAATTGAAATGATGGCAGCAGGTGCAGGTCGCTATGACTTGGCACGTTTTGGAATGGAAGTTTTTCGCGCTTCTCCACGCCAAGCAGATTTAATGATTGTGGCAGGTCGTGTCTCAAATAAAATGGCGCCAGTTCTTCGTCAAATTTATGATCAAATGGCTGCACCAAAGTGGGTTATTGCAATGGGCGCATGCGCATCTTCTGGTGGCATGTTTAATAACTATGCAATCGTCCAAGGCGTAGATCACATTGTTCCAGTAGATATTTACTTGCCAGGATGTCCGCCACGACCTGAAATGTTGATGGATGCAGTCTTGAAATTGCATGACAAGATTAATGCTGAAAAACTTGGACCAAATCGCGAAAAGATTATTAAGGAAGTAGAACTTGCTGCAATGAACGCTAAACCAACCCATGCAATGAAGGGTTTGCTAGCGTAAATGAGCGAAACAGGAGCGTTTGGCGCACATGGCACGGGGGACACTTCAGGCTATGGTGGCTTAGTTAAATCAAAGGCCACCCTTGGTTCATCCGAGCGTCCTTATGGTTCTTATTTTGATGATGTGACAGATAATCTAGAAAGGGCATATCCAGATTTTGCAGATGCAATAGAAGGCGTTGTTATTGACCGCGGTGAATTAACTTTGCATATTAAGCGCGAAAAGTTAGTTGAAGTGGCGGTTATTCTGCGCGATAAATTAAAGTTCGAAATGTGTCTTGGTGTTAGTGGAGTTCATTATCCAGATCAAATTGGGCGTGAATTACATGCGGTTTATCCTTTGCTTTCGATTACAAACAATCAACGTATTCGGCTAGAAGTTTCGGTTGCCGATGGTGATGCACATATTCCATCACTTGTGGAAGTTTGGGCAGGAAACAACTGGAATGAGCGCGAAACTTTTGACATGTTCGGAATTATTTTTGATGGCCACCCAGCACTAACTCGCATATTGATGCCAGATGATTGGCCAGGCCATCCGCAACGCAAAGATTATCCACTCGGTGGCATCGCTGTTGAATATAAGGGCGCAGTTATACCGCCACCAAATGATCGCAGGTCATACCAATGACAAAATTTACAGATCCATACGCTTCATCACGCGAGACAACTGAAGGAACGGTTTTCTCGGTAACAGGTGGCGATTGGGATTCGCTAGTAACTGAAATTGGCGCCACTAAAGAAGAACGCGTTGTGGTAAATATGGGACCCCAGCATCCATCAACGCATGGTGTGCTTCGTTTAGTTTTAGAACTAGAGGGCGAAACAGTTACCGAAGTTCGTTGTGGAATTGGTTATTTACATACAGGGATTGAAAAGAACACCGAATACCGTAACTGGACTCAAGGCGTCACATTCGTTACACGCATGGATTATTTAGCACCACTTTTTAACGAAACGGCTTATTGCTTAGGCGTTGAAAAACTCCTTGGAATTAGTGGCGATATCACCGAACGCGCAACCGTTATCCGAGTACTAATGATGGAGTTGAACCGAATTTCATCTCATATGGTTGCTTTAGGCACTGGCGCACTAGAACTGGGTGCGCTTTCGCCAATGATTTTCTGCTTCCGCGAACGCGAAAAAGTTTTAGATGTTTTTGAAATGATTTCAGGACAGCGTATGAATATGGCCTATGTGCGCCCTGGTGGAGTATCGCAAGATCTTCCAGATGATGCGCTAGCCAAGATTCGCGCAACTGTAAAAGATTTGCGCCATAACTTTAAAGATAATGAAAAATTATTAGTTGGAAACTCTATTTGGATGAAGCGTACCGTAGGAATCGGCTATTTAGATTTGGCTGGTGCAACAACCCTTGGCGTAACAGGTCCAGTTCTGCGCTCAACTGGTCTGCCATGGGATTTGCGCAAAGTTCAACCTTATTGCGGTTATGAAAATTATAGTTTCGATGTCATTACTGCCGATACTTGCGATGTTTATGGCCGTTTCTTAATTCGTATTAGTGAATTAGAACAATCACTTCGCATAATTGAACAAGCCGTTGATAAGTTAGAAAAACTTGCGGGTCAACCTGTGATGGTTGCAGATAAGAAAATTGCATGGCCGGCACAACTAGCATCAGGTGGCGATGGTCTTGGTCAATCATTTGACCACATTCGCGAGATTATGGGAACATCAATGGAATCTTTAATCCATCACTTTAAATTAGTTACCGAAGGTTTCCGAGTTCCTGCAGGTCAAGTTTATGCTGCGGTTGAATCTCCACGTGGCGAACTTGGCGTGCATTTAGTCTCTGATGGTGGAACGCGTCCATACCGCGTGCATTTCCGTGAACCATCTTTTAATAATCTACAAGCAACTTCGGCAATGTGTGAGGGCAGCATGATTGCCGACATCATTGGCGCAGTTGCATCAATTGATCCCGTGATGGGTGGTGTTGACCGATAATGGCATTTTCATCACAAGATCTTGCGACAATGGATTTGATTATTAAACGCTATCCGCGTTCTCGTTCCTCAATCATGCCCTTATTGCATTTCGTGCAATCCATCCAAGGTTATGTAACAAGTGATGGTATTGAATTAATTGCCAAACTTCTAAAGCTTGAGGCGGCAGAAGTTTCATCAGTTGCAACTTTCTATACTCAGTACAAGCGCAAGCCAGTTGGCGAATACCATGTAGGTGTTTGTACAAACACTTTATGCGCGGTTATGGGCGGGGATGCAATATTTGCAGGGTTAAAAGATCATCTTGGAATTGAAAACGATGGCGTAACAGAGGATGGAAAAGTTTCACTAGAACATATCGAATGCAACGCTGCCTGCGATTACGCACCCGTCGTTATGGCTAACTGGGAATTCTATGATAATCAAACCATCCAGTCTTCGAAAGATTTAGTCGATTCAATGCGTGCCGGAAATCCTCCAGCACCAACGCGCGGACCAAATAAACTTGTTAACTGGAAGCAAGCATCAGCAGTTCTTGCAGGAATAAATGATGGTCTTGCTAATGAAGGCGTACAAGCAGGTGCACCTACATTACTCGGTTTGAAAATTAGCAAAGGGGAGCCAATTGAAACGAGAAAATTGACTCCAGTTCTATCTGCGCATTGGGATGAAAAAGATTCTTTTACAATCGAGGCGTACACCCGCAACGGGGGATATGAAGCCGCGGCCAAAGCGTTAAAGATGGAACCCGATGCAATTATTGCTTTAGTAAAAGATTCTGGTCTTCGCGGTCGTGGTGGTGCAGGTTTTCCAACTGGCATGAAGTGGGGATTTATTCCGCAAGGCGATAATAAAGATCATTACTTAGTCGTAAATGCTGATGAAGCTGAACCTGGCACTTGCAAAGATATGCCTTTGCTGCTAGCAAATCCTCATGTACTTGTTGAAGGTTGCATCATCGCTTCTTATGCAATTCGTGCAAAGTATGCATTCATTTATATTCGTGGAGAAGTAACTCATATTGTTCGTCGCATGCAACAGGCAATAGATGATGCATACAAGGCGGGACATCTTGGTAAAAATATTTTTGGTTCGGACCAAGATTTAGAATTAGTTTTACATGTTGGTGCTGGCGCATATATTTGTGGTGAAGAAACCGCCCTCCTTGATTCACTCGAAGGTTTCCGCGGGCAACCACGTTTGCGCCCACCCTTTCCAGCAATTGCAGGTTTGTATGCTCGCCCCACGGTTGTTAATAACGTTGAATCAATCGCATCGGTTCCGGCAATTATCGCTAACGGCGCCGAGTGGTACCAGTCGATGGGTACCGAAAAGAGCAAAGGTGCAACGCTTTATTCGCTATCAGGCCATGTAAATAACCCAGGACAATTTGAAGCACCACTTGGAATTACGCTGCGCGAAATTTTAGAACTTGCAGGCGGAGTTCGTACTGGGCATAAATTAAAATTCTGGACACCAGGTGGATCTTCAACACCCATTTTTACGGATGAGCATTTAGATATACCCCTTGACTACGAAAGTGTTGCTGCCGCAGGTTCGATGCTTGGAACAAAAGCGTTGCAAATCTTTGACGAAACAACATGCGTTGTTCGCGCAGTATTGCGGTGGACCCAATTTTACAAACATGAATCATGTGGGAAGTGCACACCTTGTCGCGAAGGTACATGGTGGTTGGTACAAATTCTGCGCGATTTAGAAAGCGGAAAAGGCACAGAAGTAGATTTAGAGAAACTTTTAGATCTGTGTGACAATATTTTAGGTCGCTCATTTTGTGCATTTGGCGATGGAGCCACTAGCCCAATTACTTCTTCCATTCAATATTTCCGTGATGAATACATTGCACATCTTACAAATGGCGGTTGCCCTTTTGACCCAGTTGCATCCACATTATTTGTCGGAGCGGATAAGTAATGGATACAACAGAGGCACTCGAGATGATTACCATTATTATTGACGGATTCGAAGTCAGTGTTCCAAAAGGTACTTTAGTGATTCGCGCAGCCGAAAAATTAGGAATTCAAATTCCACGTTTTTGTGACCATCCACTTTTAGAGCCAGTGGGTGCGTGCCGTCAATGTTTAGTTGAAATTGAAATCAATGGACGTGCATTTCCTAAACCACAAGTATCTTGCACTATTCCAGTTGAGCCAGGAATGATTGTAAAAACGCAATTAACATCTGAAGTGGTTGATAAAGCCCAAAAAGGTGTGATGGAGTTATTACTTATCAATCACCCGCTTGACTGCCCCGTCTGTGACAAGGGCGGCGAATGTCCATTGCAGAACCAAGCGATGAGCAATGGTCAAGGACAAACACGTTTTGAAGGAACAAAGCGAACTTTCGAAAAACCGATCAATATTTCATCACAAGTTCTGCTCGACCGCGAGCGCTGTATTTTATGCGCGCGCTGTACTCGCTTTAGCGATGAAATTGCAAGCGATCGATTTATAACGCTTAATGAACGCGGGGCTTTGCAACAAGTTGGCATATATGAGAAGCAACCATTTAAATCTTACTTTTCTGGTAACACTATTCAAATTTGTCCAGTTGGCGCATTAACTGACGCCTCATATCGTTTTCGTGCGCGCCCATTCGATTTAGTTTCGACACCATCAGCTTGCGAGCACTGTGCATCGGGTTGTGACATGCGCACCGATGTTCGTCGCGGAAAGACTATGCGCCGCTTAGCCGGTGATGATCCAAGTGTTAATGAGGAATGGAGTTGCGATAAAGGTCGTTGGGCATTTAAGTACATAACATCTGTTGATCGATTAACTAATCCACTCGTTCGTAATAGTGCCGGAGAATTAATTGAAGCTTCTTGGCCGGAAGCCCTGGCCGCCGCCGCCGCTGGATTACAAGGGGCAAAGGCTGCGGTATTAGTTGGCGGGCGTTCAACTTATGAAGATGCTTACGGTTATAGTAAATTTGCACGAATTACACTCGGCACGAATGACATAGATTTCCGTGCGCGTCTTTCATCAGATGAAGAGCGAGAATTCTTGGCCGCACGCGTTGTTGGAACAAGTGCAACCTATCGCGATATAGATAAAGCCGATCATGTACTTCTCGTTGGATTTGAACCCGAAGAAGAATCTCCGATTGTTTTCTTGCGCTTAAATAAGCAAGTTAAAAAGCGGGCCTTGAAAGTCACGGCAATTGCAACAAAACTTTCAATCGGAGTTGAAAAGTTAAAAGCAAACTTTGTAAAAACCTCACCTGGTGCTGAAGCAAGTGCAATTGCAACACAAGGTTTAACAAATAAGTCAATGATTCTGGTAGGAGAACGCGCATCGGAAAGCGCTGGCGCACTTAGCGCAGTTGCAGCACTTGCGGATGCGAGTGGAGCCAAGATTGCTTGGATTCCCCGCCGAGCAGGTGAACGCGGTGCGCTAGAAGCCGGCGCAATTGGAAATCTCTTACCTGGGGCCAGACCAGTTGCCGATGCCGCGGCCCGTGTTGATATTTCAACTGCGTGGGGAATTTCAACGTTGCCAAGTGAAGTTGGGCGAAGTGCAAGTGAAATTATTTCTGCACTTAACTCTGGTGGTTTAGATGCCCTAGTTATTGGTGGAGTAGATCCATTTGATAACAAAGATAGTTCGGCGATGCTCTCAGCCCTTGATAAGGCTTTCGTTGTTGCACTTGAGATTGCTTCAAGTGAAGTGACAAAGCGGGCAAATGTGGTCCTACCGGTGGCTGCAATTACCGAAAAGAGTGGATCATTTCTTAACTGGGAAGGGCGTCCACGCAAATTTGATACTGCTGTTTCTGACACCCATAATCGAAGCGACCTGCGAATTCTTTCGATGATCGCCGAAGAAATGGGCAAGTCAATTTCACTTGGAAGCGTTACTGCCGCCGCCAAAGAAATTGCATCCCTTGGAATTTGGGATGGCGCTCGCTTGCCCTTTAAAACAGTTTTACAAAGTTCTCAGCCAACTTTAAATAACGATCAATTTATTCTTACTTCTTGGCGTCGATTGTTAGACCTTGGAACTTTGCAAAAAGGCGACGAGAATTTGGCTGGAACTGCGCGCCAGGTCGTTGCCGTTATTTCACCAAAGCGTGCGCAAGCAATCGGCGTAACTGATGGCGATTTGCTAAAGATTTCAACTTCTATTGGCGCTGTCACTTTGCCTGTCTTAGTTGAAGATATCCATGACGATGCAATTTGGGCCCCACGTAATTCAGGCGGATCGCAATTGTTAGCAAATTTAAATGTTGCACACGGAGCAGCAGTTACGGTGATGAAGGCATGAAAACTGCAGAACTAATAGGAAATGATCCAGGTTGGCTAATTCTGGTTAAAGCACTTCTAGTCTTTGCAGTCTGCGTAGTTCTAACAATGTTGGCAGTTTGGGGAGAGCGCCGAATTGTTGCTCGCATGCAGCAACGCGTTGGACCTAACCGTGTTGGTCCTTTTGGTTTAGTTCAAGGCTTAGCCGATGGCGTGAAGTTAGCGTTGAAAGAAGATCTCATTCCCGCTGCTGCCGATAAAATTGTATTTATAATTGCACCGATTATTAGTGTTACTGCTTGCTTTATGGCCTTTGCTGTTATTCCAATTACAGGTCAAGTCACTCTCTTTGGGCATGTAACTGCGATGCAATTGACCGATTTACCAGTCGGGGTGCTCTACATCTTGGCGATGGCATCTGTTGGAGTTTATGGAATTCTTTTAGCGGGCTGGTCATCTGGTTCTACATACCCGTTACTTGGCGGACTTCGCTCGACTGCTCAAGTTATTTCTTATGAAATTGCCATGGGCCTTTCGCTAGTTGCGGTCTTTATTTATGCGGGTTCAATGTCAACATCTGACATTGTCGCCGCGCAACAGCAATTTTGGTATGCCGTAGTTCTTTTCCCATCATTTGTAGTTTTTGCAATTTCTATGGTGGGTGAAACCAACCGTGCGCCATTTGACTTAGCCGAAGCCGAAGGCGAACTCGTCGGTGGTTTTCACACCGAATATTCATCACTGAAATTTGCGCTCTTTTTCTTAGCTGAGTATATAAATATCATCGCGGTCTCTGCCCTAGCAACAACTTTGTTCCTTGGTGGTTATCACGCGCTGCCAGGTCTTGGATTTACCGAGGCTTGGTTAGGTGGTTGGTTTACTCTGGTCTGGTTCTTTGCCAAAGTTCTACTCTTCTTCTTTATTTTCGTCTGGCTCCGTGGCACTCTGCCACGTCTTCGCTATGACCAATTCATGCAATTTGGTTGGAAAGTTTTAATTCCTGTATCTATTCTCTGGATTCTAGTTGTTGCAACGCTTCGAGTTCTTTCACTTAACGGGGCTTCTAAAATCACTCTCTTAGGTTTTGGTTCGGTAATTATTCTTATTGTTATGGCTCTAAATATCGCATTTGAGAGCGCCAAGAAAAAGAAATTAGCAGAGCCTCCATACCAAGGTTCGGCTCCAACATTTGCTGTTCCGCAAATTAGAAGTGAGGTAACAGATGACTGAGAATCTTGAACCAATCGTCTCGAAAGAGATTGATGTAAACAAGGTGGAATTTGACCAAGTAAAACAAGATGGTCCTAAATCTTTCTTTGACCAACTAAAAGGTTTCTGGGTCATCTTTGCTACCATGTTTAAAAAGGTTAATACAGTTCAATATCCTGAAGAAAATGAGGGCACCGCAGAACGCTTCAAGGGCCGTCATCAATTAAATCGCTACCCTGATGGATTAGAGAAATGTATTGGTTGTGAAATTTGTGCTTGGGCATGTCCTGCCGATGCAATCTACGTTGAAGGCGCTGATAACACCAAAGAACATCGCATGTCACCGGGCGAGCGTTATGGCGAGGTGTTCCAAATTAATTATTTACGTTGTATTTTCTGTGGACTTTGCATCGAAGCATGTCCAACGGGCGCACTATCAATGACTAATGAATATGAATTGGCCGATGATACTCGCGAGAAATTGATTTTTGAAAAAGATGACTTACTCGGGCCGTTGCGCGCTGGAATGTTGCCACCGCCTCACCCAATGTATCCAGGGATGACGGACATAAATTATTACAAAGGTGAAGTTAAAGAATCTCATCCATCACAGGATATGAAAAATGATTAATTTAGCAATCGAAGTTGGTCAAACTCAAAATCCAGAAGCAATTCTGTTTTGGGTACTTGGTCCGCTCTGTGTTCTAGCCGCGCTTGGAATGTTGCTTGTTAAGAAAGCAGTTCATTCAGCTTTGTTACTTGCTTGGGTAATGATTACTTTGGCCATTTTTTATATTGCCCAAGATGCGCCATTTCTTGGAATCGTTCAAGTTATTGTTTATACAGGCGCTGTCATGATGCTCTTCCTATTTATTTTAATGTTGGTTGGTGTGGATTCATCAGATTCACTAACCGAAACAATTCCAGGATTGCGTCCAATTGCAATTACTGCCGCCCTTGGTTTCGGCGGTTTAATGCTGGCCCTTCTCTCTCGCGCAACTCTTGGCCGTTATGCAATTGGTTTAGATGGCGCCAACGCAGATGGCAACGTTCAAGGCTTAGCATATTTACTCTTTTCAACTTATGTCTTGCCTTTCGAAGTAGTTTCAGCGCTATTAATTACTGCAGCACTTGGTGCAATGGTTCTTGCGCATCATCACCGAACAACTCCGCGCCCAACTCAGCGCGAACTTTCAATTAATCGCTTTCGTACTGGTTCACTTGCAAACGCTGCCGGTCTAGCTGGACCTGGAGTATTTGCTCGTCACAATGCGGTCGATGTTCCAGCACTTTTGCCAGACGGAAAGCCAGCACCAACATCAGTAAATGCAAGTTTAAAAGCTCGGGGAGATGTAATCGATTCTTCAAATTTTCAGCTAGATAACGTTGATACGAGTGCGAAGGAAGAAAAGTAATGAATCCCGCAAATTATCTTTATATATCTGCCCTTCTATTTACTATTGGCGCAGTTGGTGTGGTTGTTCGGCGTAATGCAATTGTTGTCTTTATGTGCATTGAACTAATGTTGAACGCCGCCAATTTATCCTTTGTTACTTTTTCCAGAATAAATGGAAATCTTCACGGTCAAGTTTTTGCCTTTTTCACAATGGTTGTTGCTGCGTGCGAAGTTGTTGTGGGGCTGGCAATTATCGTGACAATCTACCGCTCACGTCGATCAGCATCTGTTGATGTTGCCAGTTTGTTGAAGCGATAGCCATGGTTACTAGCAACGCCTTAGTGTATTTAATCGCGCTGCCACTATTTGGATCGGTTGTGCTTTTACTTGCCGGACGTCGCGCCGATAAATGGGGACACCTGCTTGCAACTGCACTACCAGCAGGTTCATTTGTTATTGGAATCACAGAACTGTGGGCGATGCTTGACCGTTCCCCGCAAGAGCGCGGCGTAACTCAGAAACTCTTTGAATGGATTTCAGTCGGTAGCTTCAAAATTGATGCGGGCTTGCTGCTAGATCAACTCTCTATTTGTTTTGTACTTCTAATTACCGGTGTTGGAACTTTGATTCATATCTATTCAATCTCATACATGTCTCATGATTCTGACCGCCGCCGATTCTTCGCTTTCTTAAATCTCTTTATTGCTGCAATGTTGCTCTTGGTTCTGGCAGATTCTTACCTTAGTTTATACGTTGGTTGGGAAGGCGTTGGTTTAGCTTCATACCTTCTTATTGGTTTTTGGAACCAGAAGCCTACTTATGCAACTGCAGCTAAAAAAGCTTTCATTATGAACCGAATTGGCGATATGGGACTTTCACTTGCAATTATGATTGCTTTTGCAACTCTTGGCACAGTTTCATTTGCTGGAATTAAAGAAGCGGCGCCACAAGCATCTACTGCTGCACTAACTGCAATTGGAATCATGTTGCTAGTTGCCGCTATTGGAAAATCTGCACAATTCCCATTGCAGGCATGGCTGGGCGATGCGATGGCTGGCCCAACTCCGGTATCGGCGCTGATTCACGCAGCAACAATGGTTACCGCTGGCATCTATTTAATTACACGCTCTAATTTCATTTTCGATGCAGCACCTACTGCCCAACTCTTAGTTGTAATCGTTGGCGCAATTACTTTGTTATTTGGTGCATTAATTGGTACGGCTAAAGATGATATTAAGAAAGCACTTGCCGCATCTACTATGTCGCAAATTGGTTACATGACTTTAGCCGCTGGTCTTGGTCCAGTTGGTTATGCCTTTGCAATTATGCATTTACTGACACACGGATTCTTTAAAGCAGGAATGTTCCTTGGTGCAGGTTCAGTAATGCATGGCATGGACGATGAAGTAAATATGCGCAGATACGGCGGACTTCGTAAATTTATGCCAATAACTTTTGTAACATTTGGTCTTGGTTATTTAGCAATCTTGGGCGTTCCACCATTTGCAGGTTTCTATTCCAAAGATCACATTATTGAAACTGCCTTTAATGCTGGCGGAAGCAAAGGAATTATTATTGGAAGCGTTGCGCTTTTGGGCGCAGGCATAACAGCTTTCTACATGACCCGCGTAATGATTTTGACCTTTACTGGTATTCCTCGCTGGGATGAAAAAGCCCACCACCCGCACGAGCCACCAATTTTAATGTGGTTGCCTATGGCTATTTTGGCTATTGGTTCGGTCTCATCAGGTTTCTTACTCTCAAAGGGCGATGCATTAGTTAATTGGTTAGCGCCACTTTTCGAACACGAAGCTGGCCACGAGGTTGAATTACTAAAACCAATAGTTGTGACAACTCTGGCCCTTGCCATGGTTGCCGCAGGAGTAGCAATAGCGCTTATTAAGTATGTGCGCAGCAGCGTTGCCAAAGTAGCCCCAGAGAACGTTTCGGTATTTACAAGAATTGCGCGTCGCGATTTATTGCAAGATGATTTCAACGAAGCGGTTTTCATGCGCCCAGGCCAAGGCTTAACTGCAACACTTCTTAAAACTGATGAAGTCATAATTGATGGCGCAGTCCGTGGAGTGGCACGATTAGCAGTTGGTTCTGGCTCATTACTTCGCAGAACGCAGACTGGTTTTGTCCGTAGCTATGCCGCGCTGATATTGATCGGCGCTCTGGCTTTAATTGCTGCGATTTGGGTGGTGACTTTCTAAATGGCTTGGTTAACGCTATTAATGGTGCTCCCACTCCTTGGTAGCGTGGTAATTGCAACGCTACCAAAGAGCAATGAACTTGCGGCTAAGCGCTGGGCTTTGGTTACGACTTTATTGGTTGCTATAGCAACCATTGCTGTGGCCGTTGGATTCCAGCGCGATAACGTTGATATGCAATTTGTTGAAAGTTATAAGTGGATTCCATCTTTTGGAATTAATTATGCACTAGGCATCGATGGAATTGCGCTAGTACTGATTTTGATGTCAACCATTTTGGCGCCCATTGTTGTTTTAGCAGGTTGGAATGAAGCTCACGGCGGGCGTTGGAGCGTTAAGACTTTCTATATTCTCATTCTTGTTCTTGAGACAATGGTGATTGGTGTATTTGCGGCCTCTGATCTCTTCCTTTTCTATGTTTTCTTTGAAGCCATGTTGATTCCTGTTTATTTCCTAATTGGTGGCTACGGAACTGGTGCCAGGTCTGCTGCTGCCGTGAAATTCTTGCTCTACAGTCTTTTTGGTGGATTGTTGATGTTGGCTTCAATCATTGGTTTGTATGTAATCTCTGGAACAACAACAGGTGGTCATACTTTTGATATTACAAAACTTTCAGAGCTACACAACAGCATGAGTTCTATAACTCAGAATTTATTATTCTTAGGCTTCTTTATCGCCTTTGCAATTAAAGCACCACTATGGCCATTTCATACTTGGCTGCCAGATGCTGCAAAAGCAGCGACCCCTGGAACTTCAGTTCTACTCCTTGGTGTTTTAGATAAAGTTGGAACTTTTGGAATGATTCGTTACTGCTTAACGCTTTTCCCTGATGCTTCCAAAACTTTCACACCAATAATTTTGGTTCTTTCATTGACCTCGATTCTTTACGGTGCATTCCTTGCAATTGGAGAACGCGATATTAAACGCTTGATCGCTTTTACTTCGATTTCTCACTTTGGGTTTATCACTATGGGTATTTTCGCCATGACATCGCAAGGCCATAGTGGTGCAATTTTCTATATGTTTAGCCACGGTTTCTCAACGGCGGCGCTATTCCTAGTTGCGGGCTGGATGATTTCCCGCCGTGGTTCTTCAACAATTGCTGACTTTGGTGGATTGCAAAGAGTTACACCAGTGATGGCATGGATGTTTTTCTTTGCGGGTATGTCTAGTTTAGCTTTGCCAGGACTCTCAAGTTTCGTGAGTGAATTTCTAGTTCTGGTAGGGACATATACGCGTTATCCAGTACATGCAATTATCGCAACATTTGGAATTGTTTTAGCCGCGCTCTATATTTTAATTCCAGTACAACGCGCGCTGCATGGGCCAATAACACCAGGAAATGAAGGATTGAGAGATTTAAATCTGCGCGAGAAAATTGCGATTGCACCAGTAATTGCAATTATTATCGCCTTTGGTTTCTATCCATCTCCCATACTAAATGTTATTAATCCAGCTGCCGCCCATGTAATTGCCAAACTTGGATTTACCGATCCAGTACCAACGGCTGGAGGCAAATAAATGAACCCTTTCATAATCCCAACGCTTTCTTACACACTTCTTTCCCCGATTTTAATTGTGCTGGCAGGTGCACTTATTGGAGTTTTGGTTGAGGCTTTCGTTTCACTCAAACGACGGGGTATTACGCAACTTGTACTGACTCTTTCAACTCTAGTTTTATCTTTAGTTCAAGTTTGGAACATACGTGGTGCGCAATCGAATTCTGCCGTCATGAGTTCAGTAATTATTGATGGTCCTGGTGTTTTGCTGCAAGCAGCTATTCTTATTATTTCTATCATCTCTGTTTTCCTTATTGCAGATACTGACAATTTCACCGCCCTTGCCGCCGCTCTTCCGGGTTCAGATGAAGAACGGGTATCGCTGCAAAGCGGAAACCAAGTAACTGAAGTATTCCCACTTACTCTTTTTGCTATTTCTGGAATGCTTCTCTTTCCAGTTGCAAGTGATTTAATTACGTTATTTGTAGCCCTTGAAATGCTTTCGTTGCCACTCTATTTAATGGCAGGACTTTCACGCCGGCGCCGTTTGCTTTCGCAAGAAGCGGCCTTGAAATACTTTTTATTGGGTTCTTTTTCGTCAGCATTCTTCTTATTCGGTGCTGCTTATCTCTATGGCTATGCTGGAAATGTCACATTCGCCAGTATTCATTCGGCAGTTGTTGGCGGAAGTGGCAACGATGTCATTCTCTTTATTGGAATTGCATTTCTTTCAATTGGTCTGCTCTTTAAAGTTGGCGCAGTTCCATTCCATGCATGGTCACCTGATGTATACCAAGGTGCGCCAACACCAGTAACAGCCTTTATGGCAGCGGCGACAAAAGTGGCTGCATTTGGTGCAATGTTGCGCATTTTCTATACTGCTTTCGCCGAAGCGAACTGGAGTTGGGTGCCATTCTTAACTGTAATTGCAATTATCACCATGCTCTTTGGTTCATTTGTTGCAATTGCCCAGAGCGATATAAAACGAATGCTGGCATATTCATCAATAGCACACGCTGGCTTTTTACTCACAGGAGTAATTGCACTTAATCAAGCGGGCCTTAGCGCATCTATTTTCTATCTCTTCTCTTATGGAATCACAACAGTTGGCGCATTTGCAGTCGTAACTCTTGTTCGCGATTCGTCTGGGGAGATCGGTGATATTAATCGTTGGAGCGGCTTAGGAAAACGCTCACCATGGATTGCAACAATATTTGCTGGTTTCCTTCTAGCTTTTGCTGGGATTCCACTGACTAGCGGTTTCATTGGGAAGTTCTCAATTTTCAGCGCGGCATATGAAAGCGGTGCTAAGAGCGTTGTTATTGCCGGAGTTTTATCGAGTGCGATTGCAGCCTTCTTCTATATTCGCGTAATTGTTCTAATGTTCTTTAAAGATCCAATTGATGATGGAACAAGTGTTGTAATTCCATCGGTATTAACTCGCACAACTGTAATTTTCTCATTTGTCACAACAATTGCGTTAGGTGTTTTCCCAGCACCGCTAATTGATTTTATTAACAATATTGCAATATTTATTCGCTAATGGCTGCCATAGGAATTTCCGAAGTAGCACCTGAACTTGCCGCCCGTCTCAAAGCCGCTATGGTGGAAGTCGAAGCTTTATTAAATAGCCATATTCAAGGTGACTATCCATTTGCGGCCCAAACTTCACACCATTTAATTGCAGCCGGAGGCAAGCGATTGCGTCCGCTATTAACTCTTATTTGCGCAGAATTTGGGCAAAACAGAGGTCGAGAAATTATTAAAGCCGCAGTTGTTTGCGAGTTAACCCATTTAGGAACGCTTTACCATGATGATGTTATGGATGAAGCCCCACTGCGTCGTGGTGTAGAAAGTGCCAACAATCGCTGGGGAAATAGCGTCGCTATTTTGACTGGAGATTATCTCTTTGCAAAAGTATCGGATCTCGTAGCCGACTTGGGCCCAGAAGCAGTTCGATTGCAGGCTCGCACGTTTGAGCGTTTAGTTATTGGACAAATAATGGAGACGCAAGGAGCTCAAAGTGGTGAAGATCCACTTGATTATTATTTACGGGTGGTTGCAAATAAAACAGGATCACTTATTGCAAGTAGTGCCCGTTTCGGTGCGCTTCTATCTGGCGCTAGTTCTGAAATTATAGAGACCGTTACTGCCTTCGGTGAGAAAATTGGAGTGGCTTTTCAATTAGCAGATGACGTTTTAGATATTGCAAGTGCCTCCAATGAATCTGGTAAAACTCCAGGAGCGGATTTAAAAGAAGGTATTCTAACTTTAGTTACTTTAAATGTAATGAAATCAACGCGCAAAGAAGATGCCGAATTAAAGAAAATTCTCAAGAAACCAATTTCTGATAATAAAACTCTAACGCAAGTCCTAAAAACGCTTCGAACGCACCCTGCTATGGATCAGTCTCGAGCACAATTATTTCAGATTGCTAAAGATGCCCGCGCAGCCCTTGGGCCACTGCCTGCTAGTGATGCAACAGGCGCGCTATTTTCATTGTGTGATGCGCTCATCGATCGTTCGACTTGATTTAAATAAATCAACTGCAAGTGCGATAAGTGCAAGCCAGATAATAAGAAAACCAACCCAGCGAGCAGTCGGCATCACTTCGTGACGTACCAATATTCCAATTAGGAAAATGATTGTCGGGGTGATGAATTGCAAGAGTCCAATAGTTGTATAAGAAAGGCGAATAGCGGCCCCATTAAATAAGAGCAACGGCACCGCGGTGATAATTCCAGCGGCCATAAGAAGCGAAGTTAAGCCAATATTTGAGCCGAAGTGCCCACCACCATTTATTGTTAGCCAGATTAGAAAGAGTACGTAAAAAGGCGTTGAGATAGCCGTTTCAATTGCTAAGCCAACAAGTGCGCCAAGGTTGATATGCTTTTTGAGTCCGCCATATGCGCCCCACGAGATTGCAATGGCAAGTGCGACCCATGGCAGGCGTCCGTAATCAAAGGTGAGCACCCCAACTCCAATAGTTGCAAGGCAAACCGAGAGCCATTGCAATTTTCGCATTTTCTCGCGAAATAATAATAGGCCAATTGCAATCATTATTAACGGAGTTATGTAATAACCAAGGGCTGCTTCCACAAGGTGACCGTTATTAGTTGCCCAGATAAAAACAAGCCAATTTACTGAAAGAAATGAAGTTGTAAGAAAGAAACGGAAGAATATTTTGGGATCTTTAATTAAGATAAAAGTTGCTTTCAATTTATTAGTCAGCGCCAAGGCAATAACACAGAAAAGAAGTGTCCAAACTGCGCGATGCGAAACAATTTCTATCGCAGAAGCCGGCTCTAATAGTGGCCAATAGAGCGGGAATAACCCCCATAAGATGTAGGCAGTAAAGCCAAATAGAAGGCCAATTTTATGGCGGTTCAATTATCTAAAATTCGTAAATTGAACTGCGAAATCCCATGCGGCTTCTTTAACCATGGCCATAGCGCTTTGTAAATCATCGCGGCTTTTAGAAGTAACGCGTAATTCATCGCCTTGAATTTGGGATTTTAAAGATTTTGGTCCTTCATCACGCAAGAATTTTGCGACCTTTTTGGCATTCTCGGTTGTAATTCCCTCTTTTAGCGGAATTGAAATCTTGTAAATCTTTCCTGATAATGAAGGCGTGCCCGGATCAATAAATTTAAGTGAAACTCCGCGCTTAATCATCTTCTCCTTAAGGACATCTAGCGCGGCTTTTGCTCGTTCTTCCGTCTCGGCTTCAATTGCAATTTTTTCGCCAGAGATCTCAATTTTTGCACCAGTGTTTTTAAAATCAAATCGTGTGTCAATCTCGCGGACTGCTTGATTAAGGGCGTTATCCAGCTCCATGCGGTCGATTTTGGAGACTATATCGAAACTGCTATCTGCCACGGTTTTCGCTCCTTATTTGTGCGATTTTAACTCGCACTCACCTAAGGTATCCTTTCACCTCATACAATCCATAATTGTCGCCATACTTCTTCGACCCTGGCGGGTTGCCCGAGCGGCCAATGGGAGGGGACTGTAAATCCCCCGGCTCTGCCTTCGAAGGTTCAAATCCTTCACCCGCCACCATCGTTCAACTCAAATGGTGGGAACTTGAGTCCTATTTGGTTAGCAATTTCTTCCACAGTTTTCATAATCGATAGCGTTTCACTAAGTGGCAAGATTGGCGATTCTTTTTCACCCGCATAGAAGCAGCGAGCAAATTCTGCAGCTTGCTCACGCAAACCATGACCGTCGTAGCGTGCTTGGTAACCCGATAAAACTTCATCTTTATTATTTATAACACGAAAGTGTGAAGGGAAATAAAAAGTACGGTCGATTTCAAGGCGAGCTTCGGTACCGATGATAACTGCTCTATTGGGAGTTGCAGCAAGATTGGTTGTATTTAGAATTGCTTGAGCACCCGATGGATATTCCAGAATTACAGATGTTTGACCATCTACTTCCGTAAATGCTTTTGTGCTTCGTGCTGTGATACGACTGGGAGTTCCTAAAACCATCGATGCAAATGAGATTGGATAGATGCCAAGATCAAAGAGTGCGCCACCACCGAGTTCTGGTTTGAAAAGGCGGAACTCTGGATCTTTTTTAAACCACTGTCCATGATCTGCTCGAACGCTAATAATTTCACCTAACATACCACTCTTAATAACTTCGCGGACACGGTGCATGTGTGGAAGGAAACGAGTCCACATCGCCTCCATCAGAAGCAAATTCTTATCTCGTGCAGCGGCAATCATTTCTTGGGTGTCGGCCACACTGATTGCAAAAGGTTTTTCACACAGAACCGGTTTGCCAGCATTAAGCGCCAAAAGTGTGTCGCGTTTATGCATTGGAATATGTGTCGCAATATAAATTCCATCAACTTCTGGATCATTAACCAAAGATTGATATGAGGAATGTCGATTGGGAATCGAAAATAGATTTGCGAATTCATCAGCCTTTTCCTGAGTGCGAGAACCGACAGCGATTGCTTTGTGATCTTTAAGCCTATGTAAGTCGCGTGTAAACCAATCAGCAATCAGACCCGTACCAAGAATGCCCCAGCGAAATGTTTTATTAGCCATTTGGGTAGGTTACTACGCAATGCGAAATTAAAAAATAGGAGGGGTTGAATTGGTATTTTCTTATGGTAAATTCTTCATATGAGTGAATCGAAAGTCTCATTTAATGGACAAGTTGCAGTAATTTCGGGCGGGGCTAGTGGAATTGGTCTTGCCTCGGCGAATTTGATAGCCGAACGCGGTGGCACGGTTGTTGTAATGGATATAAATGATGCAACCCTGTCGCAAGTTAAATCAGATTTAAAACTTGGCGATAATCAGATTCATAAACTTAATGTTGGCGATGAAGGCGCAATTAAGGCCGCAATTGCAAAAGTATTTAAAGATTTTGGCCGAATCGATGCTCTTGTTAATACGGCGGGCATTGTTGGACCTTCAAATGTAAAAATTGAAGATGTGTCTAGTGTTGATCTTGAACGCACTGTGCGCATTAATCTCTTTGGTTCAATCTGGTTAACACAGGCAGTTTTACCAATTATGAAATCCCAAAAATATGGTCGCATTGTTTTGGTGGCATCAATTGCCGGCAAAGAAGGCAATCCAGGATTGCATGCATATAACGCGTCAAAGGCTGGATTGATTGGTTTTGTTAAAGGCGTCGGTAAGGAAGTTGCAACAGATGGAATTACAGTAAATGCGGTTGCACCCGCAGTAATTCGCACGCCGATGAATAAAGATACAAGTGATGAAACACTTAAATATATGATCGCCAGAATTCCTATGGGGCGTTTGGGTGAGCCCGAAGAAGTTGGTGAAATTATTGCCTTTGCGGCATCGCGCGCGTGCTCATTTACTACTGGCTTTACCTTTGATTCTTCAGGTGGTCGTGCTACCTACTAGTTAATTAAATCTTTGAAGTACACCCATTAACAGGAGTAAAGTTCGGGCAAGATGATAAAAGAATACGCACTCCGATTCAAGAAGCTATTTACTGATCGCCATATTTGGGTGCGACAGATTCTTGTCGCGGGCATCGCAGGTGCGATGGCTTGGTTAGTTGGAGAACTTCTAGTTCTAAATGGTGGCCTTGTAGCCGCGATTGTTTGCACTTTAAGTATTCGTATCTCACTACATAAATCTGTGCGCGAAGGTTTCGGTCAAATTGTTGGAACAGCAATTGGAGTAGCCATTGCTTTACTTACTGTCTCACTCTTTAGTTTTGGTTTTATAGCCGTTGGAATCACGATTGTTATGTGCTCGATTATTGCCAGAGCCCTGCACCTTGGCGAAGTTGCCTCCGTTAATGTGCCAGTTACCGCCCTGATTGTGATCGGCCCAGGGTTAACTGAAAGCACTGCAACTCACCGGTTGCTTTCAACTTTAATTGGCGCAGCAATTGCGATTTTTTTCTCATATTTTTCACATTCAAAGACGCCAGTTGGTCGTGCCAATGATCAGATCATTTCAATAAGTAAAAAAACTGCAGCGTTATTGGCCGTGATGGCTGAAGGTGTAGCCGCTGGCTATACCCAAAAAGATGCTGGCAATTGGTTAGCAAAGGCTCGTTTATTGGTTGAAGAGATTCCAGCGATTAGGGCGCAATCAGTTGAAGCCCGCGGACATGCGCGCTGGTTTCCAACGGCTGAAAAAGATGAAGCCGAAGAAATTTATATTCGTGGAATTGCCGTGGAACATACTGTTGTTCAGGTGCGAACGATTGCGCGAACTCTTTTTGATTCAGCAGTTGGCGGCGGCATTGCCGATGCGACTAAGAAACAAATTGCTGTTGCACTCTCTACTGCAAGTTATGCAATCAGCGCAGATGTTGGCGGCGAAGATGTTGTTGCAGGTTTACATCAAAGCGCAACAGATGATGTTCGTGATGCTGGAGCTGCGCTGGCTGAAACTTTTATAGAAGAAGCCGGTGAAGTTGATCAAGATCAATTAGTTCGGGGTTTGTCTATGGTCTCCAATATTCAAAGAATTGCAGACTCACTAGATCAGAGTTCCCCGGCGCTTAAGGATGTTTTCACACCAGATGAGCCGGCTAAGGCGAAAGTAATCACATTTTCGAATAATTCGGCAGTCAAGAGATTAAAAAAGTTCTTTAGAAAATACTTCTAACTCATAAAATTTAAGAGTGGTCAATAATGTATTGTATTCTTTGCTCGTCGCAAGCAATTACTCTCTGCTCAACTAAAGGATAAAAATGAAAGCAATCCAGATCACCGAATTTGGCGGCCCAGAAGTAATGCACTTAGTTGACCTTCCCGAACCAATCGCTGGAGAAAATGAAGAACTTATTAGCGTTACGGCAATTGGAATTAATTATGCAGATACTCACCAAACTGAGAATAGTTATTTATCTGCACAAACTCTGCCCTTGATTCCCGGCATTGAAGTTGTTGGAACGACAGATTCTGGCCGTCGAGTTTTAGCTTCGGTTAGTGGTGGGGGATATGCGCAAAAGGCGGTGGCAAATAAGACGTTGCTGATTGATATTCCAGAAGGCGTAAGTGATCAGCAAGCCCTGTGTATGTTGGTGCAAGGTAGTACTGCGTGGCATATTTTAAAAACAGTTGGCCATCTCAAAGCAGGTGAAAGCGTTGTCATACATGCAGCTGCTGGAGGTGTTGGAACTATTGCAATTCAATTGGCAAAAATGTGGGGCGCTAAAGTAATTGCAGTTACTTCATCTAGTGGAAAAGGCGCACTCGCAACATCCCTTGGCGCTGATGTTGTAATTGATGCAAAGAGTGATGAGCTAGCGGGTGAGATGCGAAAAGCCAATGGTGGCAAACGTATTGATTTAATTCTTGAGATGGTCGGCGGAAAAACTTTCGATTCAAGTCTTGAAGTTCTAGCAAACTTTGGTCGACTAATTACTTACGGAATGGCATCGAGAAGCGCGCCAACGCCAATTCATTCAGGATCGCTGATGAGTGGAAGTAAAACTGTGAGCGGTTTCTGGCTTGCAAATTGTTTTGGAAATAAAGAATTACTAAATGATGTAATTGTTGAGCTTTTTGCCTTAGTTCAAGCAGGTAAGTTAAAACCAGTAATTGGTGCCACATTTGGATTGAGCCAAGCAAGTGCGGCGCACCGAGCGATGCTGGCGCGGGAAACTACTGGGAAAATTGTGCTAAATCCTGCGCTTTAATTAATGGCTTTTAGAAAGTATGATTGAGCCTGTACGCTAACGTCTCTACCGAATGCCCCCCTAGCTCAGTTGGTAGAGCGTTTCCATGGTAAGGAAAAGGTCACCGGTCCGATTCCGGTGGGGGGCTCGCGCAGTAAAAAGGGAGTAAAAGTTCGGCAGTAAAACAAGCACAACCCTTGGCGGGGTAGCTCAGCTTGGTAGAGCAAGCGGCTCATAATCGCTGTGTCGTGGGTTCAAATCCCGCTCCCGCTACGAGTAATGCAGGTTGGAAACAAGCGCGAATTTCGCGCAAATGAGTTGCTCAGGTAACCTAAGCGCTCGTTGATTAATGAAGCAATAAAGGAGCTAGACCATGGCAAGTAGGAGCGCGGACGTTCGTCCAAAGATCACCATGGCCTGCGTGGAATGCAAAGAACGTAATTACATTACAAAGAAGAACCGCCGCAACGATCCTGACCGTATGGAACTTAAAAAGTTCTGCCCCCGTTGCAAGTTATCAACTCTTCACCGCGAAACTCGCTAATGCTCAATCCCGATTCGGTCGGGCGCACTTTCGCGGGTGCAGATTCAATCTCAATTTCCCAATCTGATATAAATTCTTTTGCTGCCGTAATTGGCGAAACAAAAACAGATGTCGCACCCCCTACCTTTCTTATACGCAGCGCCTTAGAACAGTATGAAAAAATTCTTACCGCCCCACAAGTCGGCTTAGATTGGTCTCGCCTAGTTCATGGGGATCAAAAGTTTCTGCTTAAGCGTCCAATTGTTGCTGGTGATGTTTTTTCTTGTACCGCCACAATTGAAAATTATCGAGTCGCAGCCGGAAACGAAATAGTTTCGGTGCGTTCTGATTTTCTACAGGGTCAGGAATTAGTTGCATCGACTTGGTCAACGCTGGTGGTACGCGCATGAATACGGTTGGAACAGTTTTGCCCGAGCGCATTTTTTGGATTGATCGGGGGCTACTAAAGGCATATGCCGATGCAAGTGGGGATCAAAACCCTATTCACCAGAATGAAAGATTCGCGCTATCAGTTGGTTTGCCAAATGTAATTGCGCACGGAATGTTAACAATGGCACTTGTCGGCAAATATGTAACCGATTGGGCTGGCGACCCAGCTGCGGTTGAAGAATTCACAGCACGATTTATAAAGCCAGTTATTGTTCCTGCCGATATAAAAGTTGATTTAACTGTCGTTGCGACTATTTCTGAAATTGATGGCAATCGAATTAAATTAGAGCTGATTGCAACTTCGGCCGGAATCAAGGTTTTGGGAATGGCTAAAGCAGTTATTCGCAAATGAACGCTCCAGATTTTGTTGCAGAACTTGCCAAGGCGCGCCTAAAAGCAAGAGTTGCCAAAGATTTCGCGGCTTCGGATAAATTGCGCAGTGAAATTAACCAAGCGGGATATGAAGTTTTAGATGTGGCTGGTGGTTATGAATTACGCGAAAAAGCGCCTTATGCAACTTTTCAATCTGTTAGGCAATTAAAATCCATTGATTCAAAGGCACAAATAACCGTTGCGATTATCGTTGTTGGTTTCACCGAAGATGCAGTGCTGGCTATTGCGAGCATCAAGAAATACAGCAAATGCGCAATCGCTATTTTATGCATTGGCGATCCTGGTGGCCTTGTTCGCGAAATGGATTCCGATACTTATTTGTTTGTTGTCAACGAAAATCCTGGTTGGGGCGAATGCGCCAACTCGCTACTCAAAAGCGTCTCAAGTGAATACATAATCATCATGGATCCATCTACAAATTTTATTGGGGATGCAGTTACGCCAGTAGTGGCAGAGCTACAACGAAATGAATATGTATCCGTCGGGTGGCGTGGGGGATTAATTAATATCGAAGATGGTTGGCAAAGCGTTGCTGATAAAGGTGCAGGAGAAGTCGATGTTTTGTTTTCATATTTCATAGCTCTTAACCGAGAAAGCGCCATTGAAGCCGGTGGTTTTAGTCCGCGCGCAATCTATTATCGAAATGCAGATATTGAATTTTCGCTCAAACTTCGCCATGCAAACGGGCGTTTATTGCAGATGGATTTACCACTCGTTCAGGGTCGCCATCATGGTTATCACGACGTAGAACTCGAATACCGCGATATGCAATCTAAGAAGAATTATGACCGTATTCTCGAGCGCTTTAGGGGCAAAAGCACAATTTTGAGTCCGCGTCGCTAATCTTCACCTCATGACCGAACTATCCAAGTACACCAGTTTGCATGTGGGTGGGCCGGCAAAAAAATTAGTAACCGTTTCAGACGAGAAAGAAATCATTGCCGCCATCGAAGGCGCAGGGGATTCGCCCATTTTAATTATTGGGGGCGGAACAAATATTTTAGTAAGTGATTCTGGTTTTGAGGGAACCGTAATTCGTATTTCTAATCATCGCCTTGAGAGTGAAGTCGATGCCTGCAGTGGAGCAACGCTGACTATTGGTGCTGGCGAAAACTGGGATGATTTTGTGAAGATAACTATTGAACGTGGTTTTGCCGGACTTGAAACGTTAAGTGGAATTCCAGGCACAGTTGGCGCTGCTCCCATTCAAAATATTGGGGCCTACGGACACGAAGTATGTGAATTTATTACTCGAGTTCGTACATATGATCGTGTTGAAAAAACAATTAGGACCTTCACAAACTCAGAGTGTGGATTTTCATATCGCAATTCAATTTTCAAGGAATACCCTGGTCGGTATGTTATTTTAGATGTTGGATTTCAAATTCGAATCGGTGAAATTACTGCTCCGATTACTTATAAAGAATTGGCAGAAAAATTGGGAATTGCCGTCGGAGATAAAGCCTCAGTAATTAAATGTCGCGCAGCCGTTTTAGAAATACGTTCTAGAAAAGGAATGCTTTTAAGCGATGATAAAGATTCATGGTCGGCTGGATCTTTCTTTACAAATCCGATTATTTCTAAGGAAATTGCCCAGACTTTGCCCATCGATGCCCCCAGATGGCCAACAAATGATGGGCGAGTAAAAACTTCTGCGGCTTGGTTAATCGAACACTCTGGAATTCACAAAGGCGATGAATTCGGCGGGGCTCGAATTTCAAGTAAACATGTTTTAGCATTTACAAATACTGGACATGCCACGGCTGCAGATATTGCAGCCTTAGCAACGCGTACGCGCGATCATGTTAGAGAGAAATTTGGAATTACCCTAGAAGCCGAAGTTAATTTGATCGGCGTAACTATTTAATTATCAGTCAGTAATTTCTTAATGCGACCAATACCTTCAACGATATCGGCATCACTTAGTGCATAGGAAAAGCGCAAATACCCCGAAGGCCCAAAAGCCTCTCCTGGTACTGCCGCAACTTCAACTTCTTCTAATATCAATGTGGCTAACTCAGCCGAAGTCTTTGGTGTTTTACCGCGAATAGTTTTACCCAAGACACCCTTAACCGAGGGGTAAACATAGAAAGCACCAGTTGGGGTCGGGCAATTAAAACCTGGAATTTCGTTTAGCAAACCAACAATTAATTTGCGACGTCGATCGAAGGCGACCCTCATTTTATGGACTGCGGCCAAGTCGCCACTTACTGCTGCAATTGCCGCGCGTTGGGAAACATTTGAAACATTTGACGATAGGTGTGATTGTAAATTAGTAGCGGCTTTAATTACATCCTTAGGGCCAATCATCCAGCCCACACGCCATCCAGTCATTGCATAAGTTTTTGCAACGCCATTTAAAATTATGCATGTGTCGGCAAGTTCTGGAACAAGCACGGGCATACTTGGTGCTTTTGCTCCGTCATATAACAAATGTTCATAAATTTCATCAGTGATCACCCAGATTTTATTTTTAAGCGCCCATTGACCAATTGCTTTTACTTGCTCTAGTGAGTAGACCGAACCAGTCGGGTTAGAAGGTGAACAGAAAAGTAAAACTTTAGTCTTTAGGGTGCGCGCGGCTTCTAATTGTTCAACGCTGACAAGATAGTTCTGTGTTTCATCAGCGAAGACTTCAACGGTTTTACCGCCGGCCAATTTCACGCACTCTGGATATGTTGTCCAATAAGGTGCGGGCAACAAAACTTCATCACCAACATC
>JBCKHJ010000005.1:0-43166 GCA_038905915.1 Candidatus Planktophila sp.
CAGGTCTTTCAAATCTTCCCGCCAGGAACGCCGCTTTAACGATGGCTGGCCTTGCCTTGGTTTGGTACTACCCGACTCAGTGGATTTTTAATAACTTTGGCTCCTACCTCTCCATTTTCATAGCGCTCCTACTGATCATAGGAACAGGATTTGCCTGCGCAGCTTTGTATAGCAAGATTGACCGTGGTCCAATTACACGAATTGCCATAACCACAGGAGTTGTCTCTGGATTCCTAATTTTAATTGATCGAATCATGCAGAGCTGGGCCGAATATAGCCAAACTGATGCAGTCAATTACCGCCCTGTGCCAACATACGGTCAGCGCAAAGATCAGTTAGTTACAGATGATTTTTGGCTAAACAACCTGGACCTGATCATGCACTTAATTTTGCCAACTCTTGCTTTGATCTTGATCTCCCTTGCAGGCTGGATTCGATACTCACGCGGAGCCCTATTAGAGGTCTTAAATCAAGACTATATCCGCACCGCACGCGCCAAGGGGCTGAATGAACGGACAGTGATTACTCGTCACGCATTTAGAAACATGATGCTTCCACTATCAACTTTGTTTGTGGGTGAAATCGTTGGATTGATCAGCGGTGCTATAATTACAGAACGAGTTTTTGGTTGGCAAGGCATGGGCACGCTAGGCATAAGAGCAATTAATACTTATGACCTAAATTTGTTAATGGGCGTTAACTTGCTTTTATCTATGCTTGTTGTTTTAGGGAACTTATTGGCAGATTTATTGTATTCAGCTTTAGATCCTCGAATTAGATTGAAGAAGTAACCATGAAAATATTTGGTCGCAGAGAAAAGTCAACCGGAGAGATTCTACCTGGCGGCGAAAGCGCTATTGCAAACAAAGAGGTTGAGGGCTTAAGTCAAGGACAAATTGTACGCCGCCGCTTCTTCCGACACAGAGCTGCAGTTACCGCACTTGTTTTACTTTCTAGCATCATTCTATTTGTGATGAGCGCTCTTGATACAAAGATTGGCCCAGTGCGAATCCCTGGCTGGTGGAAGTGGACTGCTGAGGATATTCCAGCGCTTCGATATAAAGACTGCCCAGGTGGGGTAACAGGGTGTCCTACTCTTTCACTCATGCCAGGATCCAGTTTTGGTCTGGGCATACACCCGTTTGGACAAGATGACATTGGCCGCGATTATTTCGCATTAATAATGAATGGTGCACGTAGATCTTTGATGGTCATGTTTATCATCGGCTCAGTTGCAGGATTCGTCGGCGTTGTTGTCGGATCTATTGCAGGTTTTTATGGAAAAATGGTTGACGCGGTCCTGATGCGCTTGGTTGACTTTATTCAAACCGTTCCAGTAATCATTGTCGCTGCAGTTATTGGAAAAGCGGCTGGTCGCGTTGGTCCTGTATTTCTTGCACTGTTTTTAGGTATTTTAGTATGGACCGGTTTAGCACGTTTAGTGCGAGCACAGTTCCTTTCACTACGTGAAATGGAGTTCGTTGATGCAGCCAGGGTCGCTGGTGCATCCAATATGAGAATCGTCTTTAAGCACATTTTGCCCAATGCAATCGGTCAGATCATCGTCGTGGTGACGCTCATCCTGGCTGGCGCAATCTTGCTTGAAACCGCACTCTCATATTTGGGCTTTGGCGTTCAGGCACCAGATGTCTCGCTCGGACTTTTAATAAGCCAGTACCAGGACTCATTTACAACTCGTCCGTGGTTGTTCTGGTGGCCAGGATTCTTCATTATTTCAATTGCTTTATCCGTTAACTTTATTGGCGATGGATTGCGTGATGCATTTGATCCGCATCAACGGCGACGAATTACAAAGAAGGATCGCCTTAAGGCAAAACTACAGGTTAAGGCAGGTGTATAAATATGAACAAAGAGAATGTATTAGAGATCTCTGATTTCAGCGTTGATTTCTGGGTGGATGGAGTTTGGTATCCAGCTGTAATCGATATGAACCTAGGTTTAGCTGCGGGAAAAGTGACTGCAATTGTTGGTGAATCTGGCTCAGGAAAATCCACTACTGCACTTGGGCTAATGTCACTTCTTGCTTCTAACGCCAGAATGAGTGGCAGCGTCAAGGTCAAGGGCGAAGAGATGCTTGAGGCAAAGCTTTCTGTTCTGCACAAGTTTCGCGGCAAGGAAGTGGCATACATTTTCCAAGAACCAATGACAGCGCTAAACCCGCTTTATACAATTGGTTTCCAGATAGTTGAAACACTTCGCAGCCACTTTGATATGGGACCAAAACAAGCCCATGCGCGCGCTTTGGAATTGATCACGATGGTCGATATTCCAGAGCCAGAAAAATCAATTAATAAATATCCTCATCAACTCTCCGGTGGCCAACGTCAACGCGCGATGATTGCACAAGCGCTCGCTTGTGATCCTTCATTGCTTATTGCCGACGAACCAACAACTGCGCTAGATGTAACTGTTCAAGCTGAAATTCTTGACTTGATGCGCGGGTTGAAGAGCAAATTTAATTCTGCAATTTTATTAATTACCCACGACATGGGCGTCGTTGCCGATATGGCCGATGAAATTTTGGTTATGAAAGATGGCATAACAGTCGAATACGGCAGCGCCGACCAAATCTTTAATAGACCTAAACATCCTTACACTCAAGCTCTTTTGGCGGCAGTTCCTAAATTAGGCTCGGTTACAAAGCGCACGCTCTCATATTCTGAAAAAAATAAACCTGCCCCAATATTGAGACTCGAAAACGTCACAATTGAATATCCAAAACGTGGCCGGGTTCCTGCCTTCGTTGCCGCAAAAAATATCAACTTAGAAATCTACCCAGGTGAAATTTTAGGTCTGGTTGGAGAATCTGGTTCGGGTAAGACAACAATTGGCCGAGCAGCCATTGGATTATTACCAATAAAATCAGGAAAGATTGAAATTGTTGGTAAAGATATCAGCCGCGCAACTTCTAAAGAGTTATTCTCAATTCGGCGTCACACTGGAATTGTTTTTCAAGATCCGGCCAGTTCACTTAATCCGCGCTTGCCAATTGGCGAAAGTATTGGCGAACCGATTTTCTTGGCAGGGTTGGCAAAAGGTGCGCAATTAGCCAATAAAATCGAAGATTTGTTGGATCAAGTAGAACTTCCGCGCAGCTATCGAAACCGCTACCCCCACGAACTATCTGGTGGACAACGCCAACGTATATGTATTGCTCGAGCTCTTGCGCTGACTCCTGATTTGTTAATCGCTGATGAACCAACATCGGCTCTCGATGTTTCAATTCAAGCTCGCTTTCTGGATCTGCTTCAGGATCTGCAAGGAAAGTTAAAATTTGCTTGCCTATTTATTAGCCATGACTTGGCCGTTATAGATATTCTCGCTCACCGAATTGCAGTTATGCAAAATGGTTTAATTGTCGAAGTAGGCGAGCGCGATCAAATTTTGCAACGCCCAGCCAATGATTACACGCGTCGCTTGATTTCTGCCGTTCCAGTTCCAAATCCGGCAGAACAAAAAATCCGCCGCGAAGCACGATTGGCCGCTAAAAAGTAATTAATCCCGAGCTTGTCCTGATCTATGTTTATAGCGCCCCATAAAATCGGCTTTCATATCGCTAAAATTGCCATCGATTAGCCCTTGACGCATCTGATCGACTAAGCGCACAATAAATCGTTCATTATGAATTGTGGCAAGAGTTGCTGCGGCCATTTCCTTAGCGCGAAATAAGTGATTTAAATATGCACGGGTGTAATGCGTGCAGGTATAGCAATCACATTCATTATCGATTGGGTTAAAGTCGCGGCGAAATGGGGCATTGGATAGATTAAAGCGACCCTGCATTGTGTAAACCGCGCTAGTTCTGGCAATGCGCGATGCCAGAACGCAATCGAAGGTATCGATGCCGCTTTCAACGCCAACAAATAAGTCTTCAGGGGCGCCTATGCCGAGTAAATGCTTGGGTTTATTCTCTGGCAGAGCCGTATTAACCCACGAGATGATGGTGCCAAGGCTCTCTTTATCTAGCGCCCCGCCAATTCCGAAACCATCGAATGAAATTCCACTCGAACTTAGTCCACCAATATCGCGCGCTGCTTTTTTGCGTAAATCTTCATACTGCGCCCCTTGAATCACCCCAAATAGCCCCTGGTACGGCTTCAGAGAGCGTTGCCGAGTTAACTTAGAGTGTTCATCCAAAGCGCGAATTGCCCACGCCAGCGTGCGTTCTAGGGCCAATTCTTGGTATTTACGAGTGTTGTACAGCGTTGTGCATTCATCAAAGGCAAAAATAATGTCAGCACCGATTTGATGTTGGACTTGCATCGAAATTTCGGGGGTAAAGCGATGCATCGAACCATCTAAGTGAGATTTAAAAGTAACGCCATCGTCATCAACGCGGGCTAGGCGCTCTTTATTATCTGCAATGACATCATCGGCCCTGAAAGTCAGGGTATCCATGGCCAAAATTTTTTTAAAACCAACGCCGAGGGATAAAACTTGGAAGCCACCGCTGTCGGTAAAGGTTGGCCCGGGCCAATTCATAAATTGCGAGAGACCACCGGCCTCATCGAGGATCTCTGGACCTGGTTGAAGGTAGAGGTGATAGGCATTGGCTAGCAAAGCTTGGGCGCCCAAATCAGCCATGGTCTCTGGCAGAACCGATTTCACTGCCGCTTTTGTGCCAACTGGAATAAATGCTGGAGTTTGAATTTCTCCATGCGGTGTTGTAATTCTTCCAACGCGGGCAAGAGATTTTTCGGGTGCGCTTTTTATTTCAAATTTAAAACCCGAAGACATTTTGTACTACCAGATCAAAACTCGTGAATTTTCATCTATCCAATGGGCATCTTTTTGCGTAACCCCGAAAGCATCGTAGAACTCTTGTAATTGGCTAACAATTACATTGCATCGAAATTCTGCTGGTGAATGTGGATCGGTTGCAATTCGGCGACGAGATTCTTCGGGACGAACCTTGCCGCGCCAAACTTGCGCCCAAGATAAAAATAATCTTTGTTCACCCGTTAATTCCTCCATCACTGGTGATTTCGCACCAGCAAGTGAAATTTGGTATGCCTTGTAAGCAATTGTTAAACCGCCTAAATCACCGATATTTTCACCAACGGTCAGTGCGCCATTTACGCTTATCTCTGGTGTCTCGCGCGGGCGCAAAGCGTTGTATTGGGCGATAAGGGCATCCTTTCGCTTCTCAAATTCACTGCGGTCGGCATCGCTCCACCAGTTATTTAAATTGCCATTGCCATCGTATTTTGAGCCTTGGTCATCAAAGCCATGGCCAATTTCGTGGCCAATAACTGCGCCAATTCCACCGTAATTAACGGCGTCATCAGCGCCTAAATCAAAAAAGGGTGCCTGCAGAATTCCTGCTGGAAAGACAATCTCATTCATCAGTGGGTTGTAGTAGGCATTAACTGTTTGCGGGCTCATATGCCATTCATCGCGATCAACCGGGGCGCCAATTTTTGCCAACTCATAATCGCGTTGAAATTTAGTTACGCGACCAAGATTTCCAAATAGATCATCTTGGGTAATTTTAAGGAGCGAATAATCACGCCACTTATCGGGGTAACCGATTTTGGGTGTGAACTTTTCTAATTTCTCAATCGCCTTTTTCTTAGTTTCAGGTGACATCCAATCCAGATCAGTAATGCTGCGGCGGTATGCCTGAATCAGATTTGCAACTAGCGCTTGCATGCGCGCTTTGGCTTGTGGTGGAAAATACTTTTCAACATAGATCTTTCCGATGGCCTCACCGAGTGAGCCTTCAACAAGGGATGTGGCGCGTTTCCAGCGCTCGCGCAGCTTGGGAGTGCCCGACAAAGTTGTGCCGTAGAAGGCGAAATTTTCATCTACTAATTCATCGGTTAGATATGGCGCCGAGCCAGAAATTATTTGCCACTTAAGCCAAGCCACCCATGAGTCGCGATCAAATGCGGCAAGTAATTTGGCAATACCTGTGAAGAAATCTGGTTGGCGAACGACGACGCTTTCAAAAGCTTTTGCCGGTATCTCTCCAGCGCATAGCCAGAGCGTCCAATCTAAACCGGGGGAGAGTCTTTCAAGTTCTACCCGAGAACACTTGTTATAGGTCAAGGTTGCATCTCGGTCTTTCACTTGATCCCAATGATGCGCGGCAATCTGGGTTTCCAGAGCCAAGATTTTTGCGGCTAATTCTTTGCCTTGTGAGTCTCCAACTAAGGCAAATATTTTTTCAATGTGTCCAAGGAGCGCTTGGCGAATTGGCGCGTATTGTTCTTCGCGGTAGTAAGCCTCATCAGGAAGAGAGAGTCCAGCTTGATTTAGATAGGCGATATTTGTAGATGAATCCATTTGGTCGGGATAAATCCCTGCATCAAAGACGCCACTTGTTCCGCGGGCTTCTAGGTAAGACATGGTGGAGATGAAATCGGTGAGAGTTTGCACCTTATCTGCCGCGGTTAAATCTTTGGCAATTGGAGAGATACCAAGGCTTTGAATGCGAGTTGTATCCATAAAAGATTTATAGAGATCGCCAATTTTTTGCCCCTCATCGCTACCTGTTGCGCTTTCAATTATTTCGCGAACTTGCTCCTCAGATCTAATTCGAAGAGCCACGAAGGTGCCATCTGATGCGCGATCTTCGGGAATTTCTGATTCGGCTAGCCACTTGCCATTGAAGTGGCGAAATAAGTCATCTTGCAGGCGAATCTTCGAATCAATGTGGCTAAAGTCAAGGCCGCTCTTACTATTGCTCATGCTCTATTTCCTCTGTATTTTCCTCGAAGGTGCTAAATGTACAACCTCAGATAGGTAGGCACATCATAGGTGCAGCAATGGCTAATCTATAAATTAAGAGAGTGCTAATAAAAAAACCCGCCACATAAAGTGGCGGGTTTTTTTGTTATTAAATTATTTCTTAGCAACTGCTTTCTTGCGCTTTCTTGGAGCTGCTTTCTTAGCAACTGCTTTCTTGCGACGCTTCTTTGGAGCTGCTTTCTTAGCAACTGCTTTCTTGCGACGCTTCTTTGGAGCTGCTACCTTTGCAACAGCTTTCTTGCGACGCTTCTTTGGAGCTGCTTTCTTTGCTGCAACCATCTGTACTTCTCCTATCGGAATGGTTCGGATCCGTCACCCAAACCTGTTTCATCTATTAGCGTGACATTAAAGTGGCGAAAATGCCACTATCGTTTAAATAAATATTTAGCGCGTGTCGGAATTTTATTTTTAATTAAATTATGCATCATGGGAAATTTTCATTAATGCATCTAATCGTGGCAGTGCCACATCGGGGATAGGTCAATTGCAAACTTACTCAATTAAAGCTCTGCTCCACTCCAGGAAATTGACCTGAGGCTACATCGCTAGCCCATTCTTTTGTAGCCTCTAAGATTTCGCCACGCAAATTGCGATAAGCCTTGGCTAATTTGGGTGGGTTTTTGGTAAGCCCCATAAGATCGTTCCAGACCAGGATTTGGGCATCGCAATCTTTTCCTGCCCCGATTCCAATAGTTGGGATAGAAAGGGCGGCCGTTATTTTTGCGGCTAATTCGGCGGGAACGAGCTCTAACACAATTGCAAAAGCACCGGCTTTTTCAAGGGCCATTGCTGCGGCCAGAATTACATCGCCATCAGTGCGCCCCTGAACTTTGTAGCCACCTAATTGATGGATGGATTGTGGCGTTAAACCCAGATGACCCATTACAGGAATTCCAGATTGAACTAATTTTTCAACGGTTGCAATATGTGCGCCTTCTAATTTTACAGCCATAGCACCTGCCTCTTTAAAAAAGCGGGTCGATGTGGCAAGGGCTGATACTGGTGATGATTCATAAGAGCCAAAAGGCAAGTCGGCTACTACTAATGCGCGTTTGCTACCGCGTACGACCGCGCGAGTTAGTGGAATTAATTCATCGACAGTAACTGGAATTGTGTTGGCATCACCTAAGAAATTATTTCCAGCGCTATCGCCCACAAGGAGAACTGGGATGCCAGCTTCATCAAAGATTTCCGCGGTCATCGATTCATAGGCAGTTAGAGCTGCCCATTTTTCACCGCGTTTTTTTGCATCTTTTAAATCTAAAATAGTTATTCGGCGGTGCGCAGCGCCGCCATAGAGGGTCTCCATAATTTTCCTTCCAGCCTCGGGGCTTCGTGCGAAGTCCCCGGGTACGGCTCTAAGGGTAGCCGAGTTACACTTGAAAAATGAAGTTGCGTTTAGCGCTAGCGCAGGTCAACCCAACCGTGGGTGATCTATCGGGCAATGCTGAACTTATCCGCGCCAGCGTAGAGCGGGCCATAAGCGAAGGTGCACAGATCATAGTTTTTCCAGAAATGGTTTTGACTGGATATCCAGTTGAAGATCTAGCAATGCGGCCATCATTTAGGGCGGCTAGCAAGGTGGCGATTGGTGAGCTGGCATCGGTACTCACCGGTGAGATCGTTGCAATTGTTGGTTATTTAGATGAAGCCAAAAATGGTGGGCCACAAAATAGCGTTGCAATAATTCACCAAGGCTGCGTCAAAGCGCGCTATGTAAAACACCATTTACCCAATTACGGCGTCTTTGATGAATTTAGAAATTTTATCGCGGGGGATAAAACCATCGTTGTTCGCATCCATGGCGTCGATGTTGCTATTGCTATCTGTGAAGATATTTGGCAAGACGGTGGCCTCTTTGCTCAATTGGTTTCTCGTACTCCTGGCTTAGTTTTAGTCCCCAATGGCTCACCTTACGAACGAAATAAGGATAACGCTCGATTAGCTCTCGTTAAGAAACGTGCGCTCGAATGCAAGGCCCCACTGGCTTATGTAAATATGACTGGCGGACAAGATGATTTAGTCTTCGATGGCGACACAATTCTAGTTAGCGCAGCAGGTGAAGTAATTGCTAGGTCGGCGCAATTTGAAGACGGATTAATGATCACCGATCTCGATTGCCAGATGGGCACTAGTTCACCCGATCTAATTATTTCCAATGATCAAGTCCAAATCGATAAAGAAATAACAGGTGGAATTGCAGAGCGCCTTTCGGATGAAGCCCAAATTTGGAAGGCACTTGTAATTGGCCTGCGCGACTATGTCCGTAAAAATGGTTTTAAATCTGTCCTTATTGGTTTATCAGGGGGAATTGATTCAGCCCTCGTTGCCACAATTGCAGTAGATGCCCTTGGGCCCAACTCTGTCTTTGGCGTTGCCATGCCGAGTAAATATTCTTCAGATCATTCAATTTTAGATGCGCAAAAACTAGCGACTAACACTGGTTTAAGTCTTCGCGCTATTTCAATTTCACCGATGGTAGATGCATACATGTCCAAGTTGAACCTGGTTGGCTTAGCTGAAGAAAACTTACAAGCTCGAGTCCGTGGAACAATGCTGATGGGAATTTCAAATCAAGAAGGCCATTTAGTGCTGGCAACTGGAAATAAGAGTGAGTTAGCCGTTGGTTATTCCACGCTTTATGGCGACGGCGTTGGCGGATTTGCACCAATAAAAGATATTTATAAAACTGATGTCTGGGCACTTGCCCGCTGGCGAAATGCCCAAGCCCAAAGTGCTGGAGAAGTCGCACCAATTCCCGAAGATTCAATAACTAAAGAGCCAAGTGCTGAATTGCGCCCTGATCAAAAAGATTCAGATTCACTTCCTGATTATTTATTACTTGATCAACTTTTACGCCGTTATGTAGATGGCGATGAGGGCTTCGATGCGTTGCGTTCTGCTGGCTTTGATGCCCAATTAATTAATCGAGTTGTTGGCATGGTCGACAGAGCCGAATATAAACGCCGCCAATATCCACCGGGCACAAAAGTTTCGGCGCGCGCTTTTGGAAAAGATCGCAGATTGCCGATGACATCACGCTGGCAAGAGGGTAATTCATAGTTTTTTGTAACATGGTTGTAACGCGCTTTTGGCATGATGGCACTCATGAGCGATTCCCCAATTAGCAAGCAAGAAGCTTTCGTCCTTCGCACAATCGAAGAGCGAGATATACGTTTTATTCGTTTGTGGTTTACCGATGTTTTAGGTTTTCTCAAATCAGTTGCTATCGCACCCGCCGAATTAGAAAGCGCCTTTGCCGAAGGTATTGGTTTTGACGGTTCTGCAATTGAGGGCTTTGCTCGAATTACAGAATCCGACATGGTTGCAAAACCAGATCCATCAACATTTTCAATTTTGCCATGGCGTACCGAGGCACCAGGTGCTGCGCGAATGTTTTGCGATATTGCAATGCCCGATGGCTCGCCTTCCCCTGCAGATCCACGAAATGTTTTACGTCGAACTCTTAATAAGGCTGCCGAGATGGGTTACAGCTGTTACACGCATCCTGAAATTGAATTCTTCTTATTTCAATCAAAACCCGAAGCTGGTAGCGCGCCGATCCCGGTTGACCAAGGCGGGTATTTCGATCACACGCCAGCAGTTGTCGGCCATGATTTTCGGCGTCAAGCAATTACTTTATTAGAGGCAATGGGAATCTCAGTTGAATTTAGCCATCATGAAGGCGCACCGGGTCAACAGGAAATTGATTTGCGTTATGCCGATGCGCTGAGCACCGCCGATAACATCATGACTTTTCGCCATGTAATTAAAGAAGTGGCACTGGAACAAGGTCTTTATGCATCCTTTATGCCAAAACCTTTTACCGAACATCCTGGTAGCGGAATGCATACCCACGTTTCGCTCTTTAAGGGCGAAGAAAATGCTTTCTATGACAAGAGCGCTGAATTTAATTTATCCTTAGTTGGTCGTTCATTTATTGCAGGTATTTTAAAACATGCACCAGAAATAACGGCCATAACAAATCAATGGGTTAACTCTTATAAACGTTTACAAGGTGGTGGAGAAGCACCAGCACTTGTTAATTGGGGTCCAAGTGATCGCGGTGCATTAATACGTATTCCTATGTATAAACCTAAGAAAGAAAATTCAACTAGAATTGAATTTCGTTCCCCTGATAGTGCATGTAACCCATATCTTGCTTATGCAGTAATGCTGGCCGCTGGCCTTAAAGGCATTGAAGACAAGTACGAATTAATTAATTCCAGCGACCCAATTGCACTTCCTGCAAATTTAAATGAGGCAATTGGGCAAATGGAAAAGAGTGCGCTAGTGCGCGAGACTTTAGGCGAGCACGTTTTTGAATATGTTCTGCGCAATAAACGCGCTGAGTGGCAAGATTATCGCCGACAAGTTAGCGCCTATGAACTTGATCGGTATTTGCCAGTTCTTTAGTTCACGGGCTACCCTTAGGAGATGAAACTACGCAGCCTCCTCCTTCGCTGCCGTGGCGGGGTCAAATAACCGGTCCCCTCGCCGCGGGGTTTGTCGTATCGGAAAAAATGACAAAGACCCCCGCAAACTTTTAGGAGAAATAAGTGAATTTCCCGAAACAAGTACCAACTTCGATGCCTGTACATCGTTACGCATCTTTTATTCCAGTTGATTTAGTTGACCGTACTTGGCCCACAAAGCGAATGACTAAAGCCCCGCAATGGTGTTCAGTGGATTTGCGAGATGGCAATCAAGCGCTGATTGACCCAATGGACACCCCGCGCAAATTAGCAATGTTCAAACTTTTAGTTGCCATGGGGTACAAGGAAATTGAAGTTGGCTTCCCAAGTGCCAGCCAAACTGATTTCGATTTCGTTCGCAAAATTATCCAAGAAAACTTAATTCCAGATGATGTGATTATTCAAGTTCTAACTCAAGCACGTGAATCCTTAATCCGCCGAACTTATGAGTCCATTCAAGGGGCCAAGCAAGCCGTTATTCACCTTTATAATTCAACATCTATTTTGCAGCGCAGAGTTGTTTTTGGTTTAGATAAAGATGGAATAAAGAAAATTGCTACCGATGCGGCGCAGTTATGTTTAGAACTTGTCGCCACTGTGCCAGAAACTAAGATTTCATTTGAATATTCACCTGAGTCATATACCGGCACGGAATTAGAATTTGCAGTCGAAGTTTGTAATGCAGTAAATGAGATCTGGAAGCCAACTCCTACGTGGAAAACAATTATGAACTTACCGGCAACTGTTGAAATGGCAACTCCTAATGTTTATGCCGATTCCATCGAGTGGATGTGCCGTAATCTTAATAATCGCGATAGCGTCATTGTCTCGCTACACCCCCATAACGATCGTGGCACAGGTGTTGCCGCGGCCGAACTTGGTTATTTAGCAGGGGCCGATCGCATCGAAGGTACGCTCTTTGGTAATGGCGAACGCACTGGAAATGTTTGCTTAGTGACTCTTGGATTAAATCTATTGAGCCATGGAATTGATCCCCATATTAATTTCTCGAGCCTAGATGATGTTCGCAGGACTGTTGAATATGCCAATCAATTGCGCGTATCAGAGCGACATCCCTATGGTGGAGATTTAGTTTTCACGGCCTTTTCAGGCTCGCATCAGGATGCAATTAAAAAAGGGTTTGAACATTTAGCGCGCGATGCAAAAGCTGCAGGTAAAGAAGTAAATGATTTCACTTGGGCAGTGCCATATTTACCAATTGATCCACTCGATATTGGTCGCTCATATGAAGCCGTTATTCGTGTGAATTCGCAATCAGGTAAAGGCGGCGTTGCCTACTTGATGAAGAACGAACATAACTTAGATTTGCCACGCCGTTTGCAAATTGAATTTAGCAAAGTAGTGCAGACAAAGACCGAAATCGAAGGTGGCGAAATTACCCCCGAGGAACTCTGGTCAATTTTCGAAGATGAATATTTGCCGACCGAATCTGCGCCATGGGGTCGTTTTCGACTTAAAGGTTTATCTCAAAGTTCAGTCTTAGATGAAGATGTTCACCTAAGCATTTCAATTCGTGATCGTGGTGCGATGCAAGAATTAACTGGAACAGGAAATGGCCCAATTGCCGCGTTTTGTAATATCTTACAAAAGTACGGAGTTGATGTTCGCGTTCTAGATTATTACGAGCACGCACTCTCTGCTGGTGGCGATGCCTCGGCTGCTGCCTATCTTGAATGCTCCATCGATGGAGAAGTCTTTTGGGGAGTTGGAATTGATCCAAATACCACTACTGCCTCACTTAAAGCGGTCGTGTCTGCAATAAACCGCGCTATTCGCTGACCCTTCGCACTACCTTTATCTACGTGAGTTTGTATAGAGACGAGGCGATAGTTCTTCGTACTCAGAAATTGGGCGAAGCCGACCGAATCATCACACTCTTAACGCGCGAACACGGTCGAATTCGCGGAGTTGCTAAAGGCATCCGTCGTACAAAATCCAAATTCGGAGCACGCCTTGAACCTGGCAGCCATGTTGATATTCAGTTATATGTTGGTAAAACTTTCGACACAGTTACACAAGTAGAAGCCATCATGAATTATGGTGAAGCGCTAACCCAAGATTATCAACGCTGGACCGTGGCATCGACTATTTTAGAAGCGACCGAGCGCTTTACATCCCATGAGCATGAACCTGCCCTGCAAGAATTTCAATTAGTGGTCGGAGCAATGAAAGTTTTGGCAGAAAATCGATACGAACCACTTCTAATTCTCGATGCATTTTTATTGCGATCCCTAGCCGTTGCTGGCTATGCACCTTCGATGACAATTTGTTCACGGTGTGAAAAACCCGGACCACATCGTTATTTCTCGTTAGTTGGCGGCGGTTGCGTCTGTATTGATTGTAGACCTTCGGCTTGCGCTACACCTGCGCCGGAGACGCTAGATTTAATGGGCGCTCTTCTTAGTAGCAATTGGGATCTTGCCCAACAAAGTGAGGGTAAGCACCGCCGCGAAGCTAGCGGATTGATTGCGGCATATTTACAATGGCATTTAGAGCGCGGCTTGCGTTCGCTGCCAATGGTGGAGCGAGTATGAATATTCCAAAGCACATTGCCATTGTTATGGATGGTAATGGCCGCTGGGCAAAAGAGCGTGGGCTTCCAAGAACTGCAGGACATGAAGCAGGGGAAGCCGCACTCTTTGATGTTGTGCAAGGCGCAATTGAATTTGGTGTTAAAGAAATCAGTGCTTATGCATTTTCTTCCGAAAATTGGCGACGGTCGCCAGAGGAAGTAAAGTTTTTAATGGGTTTTAATCGTGATGTCATTCGTCGGCGTCGTGATGAGATGAATGCCATGGGTGTTCGAGTGCGCTGGGTGGGTCGACCAAAACGTTTGTGGACTAGCGTTATCAAAGAACTTGAAGAGGCCGAAGAGCTAACAAAAAAGAATAAAACTCTCACCCTAAATATGTGTGTTAATTATGGGGGTCGCGCTGAAATTGTGGATGCCGCAACGGAACTAGCGCGCGATGTAAAACGTGGAAAAATCAAAGCAGATAGTGTTACTGAAAAAACTTTCGCAAAGTATTTAGATTCACCAACGATGTGCGATGTGGATTTATTCTTGCGAACTTCTGGCGAGCAACGAACAAGTAACTTCTTACCGTGGCAAAGCGTTTATGCCGAGATGGTTTTTATGGATGTTTTGTGGCCAGATGTAACGCGCAAAACGTTATGGAAAGCTATTGAAGAATACTCAAACCGCGATCGCAGGTTTGGAAAAGCTTAAATTAGCATTTTGAGCACAGGCCGAATATCTCGGCAGTATGCCATACATCCCTAAACCCGTGTTTTTCCGCCATAGCTTTTGCCCATTTTTCAACAGGGCCACCTTCAATTTCAAGGGTGTCACCGCAATTTTTACAGACAAGGTGATGATGGTGGGCATCACTGCAAAGACGATAGATAGCCTCACCATCATCGCGCCGTAAAAGATCAACAATTTTGTCATTTACCAAGCTTTGTAATGAACGGTATACGGTTGTTAAACCAATACTTTCACCCTCACGCTGCATAAGTTTGTAGATTTCTTGCGCGCTTGCAAAACCTCCTGCACGTTCTAAGGTACTTAAAACTCGTGGATTAGAGCGACTCATTGAGAAATCAGCTCCCGATATGCCCAATAATGAGCCACATTGCAACGACGCCCGTAACAGTTGCCAACATCGTTAAACGCGAAGGATGGCGCGAGTGAGCTTCTGGCAAGATGTGCGAAGTTGCAAGATAGATAAGGAAACCAGAAAATATTGCTAAGTAAATTGCAAGCCAAGAATCGCTAATGAGAATATAGGTACCAAAGGCTGCGCCGCTGATACGCAGGATTGCATCTAAAATCAAAAGATATGTTGCGCGCTTTGTCCAGTGACCCGATTTAATTAAAAGCGAAACAGTATTAAGGCCATCGCTAAAAGCGTGCGACAAAATTGCGATAAAGACCGCAAAGCCAAGGGCATTGCTGACTTTAAAAGATAAAGCAAGTGCAACGCCATCTAGGAAAACATGCCCACCCATTGCAATGGCGCCCATCGTGCCGGCAATGTTGGCTGCATGTTTATGCTCATGTGAGTAATGAGATTCTGCCGGCTCGTGCGAACCAAAGAACTGCTCGACAAAGTGAAGTGTTAGAAAACCAACGACAAATGCAATCGAAACGACCTGAACGCCTCCAAAAGTATTTGTATTGAGTTCAAAGACTTCAGGCAGGAGATCAAAGGCCACCAGCCCAAGGAGTAAACCTGCTGAAAGTCCAAGGACGAGATGTAGGCGATGGCGCGATTTTAGGGCAAGAAATCCACCAGAGGATGTTGCTATAGCTGTGAGCGCTGCGAGAAGGATGGGTATGTTCATGGCGAGAGAGTATCAGAAATGAAAATGATTGTCATTTTCATTTCTCGGAGAGGTTAGGCTCAGCCTATGCTCGTAATAAACCGATTTAAGATAAAACTTGGCAAGGCCGCTCATTTTGAAACTCAAATCGAAGCCGCCCTTGCTGCATTTTCGGCATGTGATGGTTTTCAAAACGGTGAAATTGGGCAGAATCTGGATGACCCAGCGCTTTGGACCTTGATGACGCAATGGAAAAATGTGGGTTCATATCGCCGTGCTTTGAGTTCAACGCGAATCAAAATGGAAGTAGTGCCGTTGTTAGCACAGGCAATCGATGAACCAGGTGCCTATGAAAAGCCGCATGCAGAGTAAACTTTACCCACGACAAGTAACACACGTTGCTTTTCGCCGACAGCCAGCCGGATGGAGATTATTGTGGCAATGGATCGTTTAGAAAACATTGTTAGTTTGGCCAAGCGCCGCGGATTTGTTTATCCATCATCGGAAATTTATGGTGGGCTTCGGGCATCATGGGATTACGGCCCACTCGGTGTTGAATTAAAAAATAATGTTAAGCGCCAATGGTGGAAAGCCATGGTTATGGGACGCGAAGATGTTGTAGGTCTGGATTCGTGTGTAATTTTGGCACGTGAAGTGTGGGAAGCATCTGGCCACGTTGCAACTTTTAGTGATCCGCTGACCGAATGCACCGCTTGCCATAAACGTTATCGCGCAGATCACTTAGAGGAAGCTTACGAAGTAAAACATAAAAAGAAACCAGACTCATTTGCCGATATAAATTGCCCAGCGTGTGGCAATAAAGGTCAATTCACAACACCAAAACAATTTAGCGGTTTATTAAAAACTTATTTGGGGCCCGTTGAAGATGAATCAGGACTGACATATTTACGGCCAGAGACTGCGCAAGGTATTTTTATTAACTTTAATCAGGTGATGACAACTTCGCGCAAGAAACCACCATTTGGTATTGGTCAAATTGGAAAGTCATTCCGTAACGAAATCACTCCAGGAAACTTTATTTTTCGGACCCGAGAATTCGAACAAATGGAGATGGAATTCTTTGTTGTACCAGGCACTGATGAAGATTGGCACCAATATTGGATTGATACCCGTCTGACTTGGTACAAAGATTTAGGAATTAATCCAGATCGGCTCCGCATTTTTGATCATCCAAAAGAAAAATTGTCACATTATTCAAAGAGAACTGCAGATATTGAATATAAATTCGAATTTAGTGGAACCGAATGGGGCGAATTAGAAGGAATTGCTAACCGCACCGATTTCGATTTAAAAGCTCACTCAGCAGCATCTGGAAAAGATTTATCATTTTTTGATCAAGCGAAAAATGAGCGCTGGACGCCATTTGTTATCGAACCTGCAGCAGGTGTAGATCGCTGCGCACTTACCTTCTTAATGGATGCTTTTACCGAAGATGAAGCTCCAAATAGCAAAGGCGAAATGGAAAAACGTGCAGTATTGAAATTAGACCATCGTTTAGCGCCAATTAAAGCTGCGGTATTGCCACTTTCAAGAAATGCAGACTTATCGCCGAAAGCACGCGATTTGGCTGCACAATTGCGCAAGAATTGGAGCATTGATTTTGATGATGCTGGAGCAATTGGTCGTCGCTATCGTCGTCAAGATGAAATTGGTACGCCATATTGCATTACGGTGGATTTTGAAACGCTAGAAGATCATGCAGTCACAATTCGCGACCGCGACACAATGAGACAAGAGCGTATTGCAATCGATCAGGTGGAAGCATGGCTAGCGCCACGTCTACTCGGCGCTTAGCCCCGTTAGTACTTCCACTAGCAACTGGTGATCATTTAATAGATCCGCCAGTTGTACTTGCACCAATGGCGGGAATTACTAATGCGCCTTTTCGTACATTGTGCCGCGAACAAGGTGCTGGCTTATTTGTTTCCGAAATGGTTACTGCTAGGGCGCTCATCGAGCGCCGCCCTGAAACGCTGCGCATGATTGAACCAGGTGCTGGAGAATGGCCACGTTCAGTGCAGTTATATAGCGTTGATCCATACACTATGCGCGCTGCAGTAATAATGCTTGGAAAAGAAAACTTAGCTGACCACATCGATATGAATTTTGGTTGTCCGGTTCCAAAAGTTACTCGCAAAGGTGGCGGTGCAGCACTTCCATATAAAAGAAAATTATTTAGTGCCATTGTTGGCGCAGCCGTTGAAGCCGCTAAACCTTTTGGAATTCCGGTCACTGTGAAAATGCGAATTGGAATAGATAGCGATCACGAAACTTATTTAGAGGCGGCACAATCTGCGGCAAATCTAGGTGTTACTTGGGTAGCCTTACATGCAAGAACGGCTGCACAAATGTATGAAGGAAAATCCACTTGGTCGGCAATTACCCGTCTAGTAGAACACTTAAAGCCCAGCGGGGTACCAGTTTTAGGCAATGGCGATATCTGGAGCGCTAGCGATGGCGTTGAAATGGTGCGCGAAACGCTTTGCGCGGGCGTAGTCGTAGGACGTGGTTGTTTAGGTCGGCCTTGGTTATTTGCCGATTTAGTTGCATCTTTTTCCGGTGAGCCAACTCGAATAACACCGACTTTGCATCAAGTACGAGAAGTCATGTTTCGCCACGGTCAATTAATTGTTGAATATTTTGAATCCGAAGATCGCGGTTGTCGTGATTTGCGCAAACACATGGCGTGGTACTTAAAAGGTTTTCGAGTGACGCGCGAATTACGCCAGCAGTTTGGTTTGGTCTCCTCTCTTGCAGAATTTCGTTCTCTTCTTGACCAGTTAGTCGATCAACCATATCCAATTGAAGTAGGAGATAAACCACGCGGTCGCACAAGTCATTCTCGCCCAGTTACTTTGCCCGATGGCTGGCTACTGGATCCAGATGAGATGGCAGCAGTTGAATTAGAAGATGCATTTTCAGGTGGTTAAGTAATGTTTATTTTTCGCTGGATTCGGCGCGTAATTACTTTAATAATAATTTTGGCATTAGTTGCGCCAACATATGGCGTGGTAAAAATTTGGCAAGGTGCACATAATCCAATTACCCGAAACGCCGATGTGATTGTGGTGCTTGGAACTGCGCAATTAAATGGGCGACCAGGAGATGCCCTTGAAGCGCGCCTTGTTGAAGTCAAGCGAATTTTTGATTTAGGTCTTGCACCAAGAATTATTACTGTTGGTGCAGGGGCTCCGGGGGATAGAACTACCGAGGCAGCATCTGGAAAGAATTGGTTGCTGGCCAATGGGATTCCTGCCAGAAAAATTACTTCAATAGAAGTAGGGCGCGATACATTAGCCAGTACTAAGGCATATACGCAGGAAATGAAAAAGAAATATGTCAGCGATGTAATTATTGTTACTGATCCGTATCACTGCCAAAGGGCAACTACGATGGCAAAAGATCAAGGAGTTATTGCTACTTGTTCTCCAGTTAAAACTGGGCCAAATACAATTGAAAAATCTGGCTATAAGTACTTATTGCGCGAAGCCGCGGCCTATTTGGCTTATATAACGCTAGGGCGGCGTGGCATTGAAGTCAGAGATTACTTACCTGGCGCTGACATTATTACTAAGGTATTACCGTGACATATTTCGAACGCGACCGTGAACGTTTTTTTGATGAGCCAGCAAAGCGCGGTGGCCGTACCGAATTTATGCGTGATCGCGCTCGAGTTATTCATTCGCTATCACTTCGAAAATTAGCGGCTAAGACTCAAGTAGCAGTTCCTTGGGAAAATGATTTCCAACGTACCAGACTTTCTCACTCGTTAGAGTGTGCGCAAATCGGTCGCGAACTTGGCGAATCACTCGGCGCTGATCCTGATTTACAAGATACCGCCTGCCTTGCTCACGATTTAGGCCACCCACCATTTGGCCACAATGGCGAAGAAGCCTTAGCTGCAATTGCCGATAGCGATGGTGGCTTTGAAGGAAATGCACAGAGTTTTCGGTTACTTGTGCGCTTGGAAGCAAAAACTGTTGATGAAAAAGGCGCAAGTGTAGGACTTAATTTAACTCGAGCCTCACTAGATGGTGCTACAAAATACCCGTGGGCTCGGGTGCAGAATTCACGAAAGTTTGGCGTCTATGACGATGATGTAGAAATTTTTAATTGGGTACGAGAAGGTGCACCTGATGGTGCGCGCTGCATTGAAGCGCAAATTATGGATTGGTCTGATGATTGTGCTTATTCGGTTCATGATCTTGAAGATGCTATTTTTGTTGGGGAAGTATCAGTTAAGAACTTTGAAAGAGATTTACCATTACTTTTTAAAGTTATGAAACAAAGTTACTCAAGTGATGCAACGGAGCAAGAAGCAGCCGATGCACTGAAGCGTTTATCCTCGCTTTCTGCGTGGCCACATTATTTTGATGGCACACATCGCTCTCTGGCGCGGTTAAAGGATTCAACTAGTCAATTAATTGGTCGCTTTGTTTTAGCGGCAGAAATTGAAACGCGCAGAATTCATGGTGATGGGCAACTTTCACGCTATAGCGCAAATTTGGAGATTCCACGAGAACAAAAAGTTGAAGTAGATTTTTTGAAATCTGTTGCTGGGTATTATTTAATTAACGCTTCGCACTCGCAAGATCGATATGCAAAACAACAAATTATTATTGATGAATTAGTCGAAATGCTAAGCGCATCGGCTCCCCGCGAATTAGACAGCGTCTTTTTAAAGCCTTGGCAAGAAGCAGTTAATAGCTCTGCACGTTTTCGCATCATAATTGACCAGATAGCTTCATTAACTGACCCTGGTGCATACGCGCTACATGCGCGTCTATTAGCTTCTCGGTAAGGTAAGGCCATGAGTGGCATGATTCGTAAGCAAGATCTTGAATACGTTCGCGAACATACCCCCATTGATGAAGTTGTCGGCGTTTATGTGCAATTAAAGAGCGCTGGGGGTGGGGCTAAAAAAGGCTTATGCCCTTTCCATGACGAGAAATCTCCTTCATTTCACGTTACTCCGAGCAAAGGTTTTTTTCATTGCTTTGGATGTCAGGTAAGCGGAGATGCATTTTCATTTTTAATGAAGATGGAGCATTTAACTTTTACCGAAGCGGTAGAAAAATTTGCAGATCGAATTGGTTACATACTTACCTATGAAAAGGGAAGCGTCGGTGTTTCAATGCCGGCTAGCGTTAAAGCCCGATTAATTTCCGCGCATTTTGAGGCGGCAAAGTTTTATCAAGATCAGCTCAATACTTCATCTGCGGCAGAATTTGGTCGAGATTTACTGACAAAGCGTGGCTTTGATAAGAAGGCGTGTGAACAATTTGGTGTTGGCTACGCACCCGATGACTGGGATGCCTTGACTAAACATCTACGTGCGCTCAATTACACAATCGATGAATTAGAAACTGCTGGACTTTCAAAGATGGGGCAACGCGGCCCGATAGATAAGTTTCGCAATCGTTTAATGTGGCCTATAAAAGATATTTCCGGAGATGTAATTGGCTTTGGTGCACGCAAGCTTGCCAGCGATGAGGTTGACCAAGGGCCTAAATATTTAAATACAGGTGAAACTCCTATCTATAAAAAAAGTAAAGTTTTATATGGCCTAGATGTAGCAAAGAAAGAGATCGCAAAGAAGCGCCAAGTAGTCATTGTTGAGGGTTATACCGATGTTATGGCTGCGCATTTAGCCGGCGTGACAACAGCAGTTGCCACTTGTGGAACCGCATTTGGTGGCGATCACATTCGGATAATTCGCAACTTGCTTATGGATGATGATTCTTTTCGAGGAGAAGTTATTTTTACTTTCGATGGCGATGAGGCTGGGCAAAAAGCAGCCCTTAGAGCATTTAGCGAAGATCAGAAATTTGTAACTCAAACTTTCGTATCAGTTGAACCTAGCGGGTTGGACCCTTGTGAACTTCGCCAGCAACAAGGCGACTTAGCTCTGCGTGATTTAATTGCAAGGCGTGTTCCACTTTTTGAATTCGCAATCCGTGCAGAAATTGCAAAGTACAGTTTAGGAACTCCAGAGGGCAGAATTAACGCACTCAATGCTACTGCGCCAATAGTTGCACAAATAAAAGAAAAATCTTTGCGTCCAGAATATGTTAAATCTCTAGCTGGTTGGCTTGGATTAGAAATGGAAATTGTTTCAGCCGCTGTTTTGCGTGCTGGGAAAAGTCAACCTGTTGCCAGTGTTGCACAAGTCGTTGATAGCGTCGAAGTAGAAAATTGGCGACCGAATCCAAATGATGCACGATTAATCTTGGAGCGCGAAGTTTTGAAGTCTCGTGTTCAAGAACCGCAGTTATTTGAATCAACTACAAATTTGTGGAGCACTATGGAACAAGATGCTTTTACGCATCCCGCTTATAAACAACTCCGTAAAGTTTTAGATGAAAACGATGGCCTTCCAAATATTGAAAATATTGCTGATGAACGAATGAAAGCCCTCTTCACCGAATTATCTGTCGAACCGATCAAAGCCGATGGAAAACCAACGCCGGTCTATGTTGCAAGCATCGTTGCAAGATTGCGCGAAGTTGCAATTTCGCGTTCCATTGCCGAATTGAAATCGAGTCTGCAGCGCCTTAACCCAATTGAAAATGAGATCGAATACAACGCAGCATTTGTGCATCTTGTCGGGCTGGAAAGCGAAAAACGCATTCTTCACGATTTAGCCATAGGAGGCCTCTAAAATCCTGCGCGATTTAGAGCCTTGGGAACGCGTGCGATAGAGTTCGGCTTCTCGCTTTGCGCGAGATAAATAGTCCCTGATAGCTCAATGGCAGAGCAGCCGGCTGTTAACCGGCAGGTTCTTGGTTCGAATCCAAGTCAGGGAGCTTTAACAAATTAATTGAATATTCAGTTGCAGTCGGAATTATTCTCACAGGATTTGATGGGTAAGATTTGCGATGTATTAAGCCAATTGAAAGGGTGCGAATAATTTATGAAAATAAGAGTTATCTATCAATATTTTGCACGCTCGACTTCTGCCAAGGTCGCTCTAGGTTTTCTATTAGGCGCAATATTGGCGGGCTCACTTGCAACTGCAGCAATTACAGCGCCTTCCGGAGTAAAAACATGCGTTGATAATCGCACGCAAGCGCTCTATTTATCTAAGGATGGATCGTGCAGCAAAACTCGGACTTCAGTAAATCTCGGCGGCTCATTTATCGATGTGAAATCAATTGCTCAAGAAGTTACGCCATCGGTAGTTTCAATTAAAGTAAGTACACCCACAGGAGGCGGCACAGGCTCAGGTTTAATTTATAGAACTTCAGCAACTTCAAGTTACATAATCACAAATGACCACGTAGTCGAAGGCGCAGCAATTTCTGGCAATATCATGGTTGAATTTTTCAATGGAGATGTAGTCGATGCGACCATTGTTGGACGATCTGCCACCTATGACATTGCAGTAATACAAGTTAAAAGAGGAAAGTTGCCAGTAGTAACTATCGGTGACTCGGCAAAAATTAGCGTTGGCGATCCAGTAGTTGCAATCGGTTCACCGCTTGGATTGGCAAGTACAGTAACTAGCGGAATAATCTCAGCTCTTAATCGCCCTGTAACAGTTGGAACAACTGGGGCCGAATCCTATGTAAATGCAATTCAAACTGATGCCGCCATTAATCCTGGTAATTCAGGTGGTGCGTTATTAGATTCGCAAGGGCGAATCATTGGCGTGAACTCGGCAATTGCTACGCTATCTAGTGGTGGAGCTAGTGGAAATATTGGGCTAGGTTTTTCAATTCCAATCAACGAAGCCAAGCGTGTAATCGAAGAATTGATTGCAACTGGCAAATCAACGCGACCAGTTCTTGGGGTATTTTTTGACACAACTTTTACAGGTACAGGCGCTAAAATTTTGCGTTTAAATCCGGGTGATCCGGCAGAAAAAGTAGGAATCCCAGCAGGCTCAATTATTCGTGCCATTGATGGAGTTAAAATCGCCGATTCCGTTGGCGCGATTGTGCGGATTCGATCCTATGCACCTGGCTCAACGGTTAATGTGCAGGTTGATTTACCAACAGGGGGGCAGAAAACTTTTAAAGTTCTATTGGGCAGCGCACCGTCGAATTAACATGAATGAAATATGGCCACGCTAAGATTAAGCCATGGCCCTATTTCGTTTACATGTTGCACTTCCTGATCGTCCTGGTTCACTCGGGACAATCGCATCTGCAATTGGCGCAGCCGGTGGAGATATTCGCGGGCTTGTTGTAAAGAAAAGTGAAGATGGCCGCGGATTTGATGATATTACCGTTGCAATTCCAGGAAATGATCCAACTGATTTAGTAAATGTTTTATCTGCCATTGGTGGCGTTGAAGTTATTTCTATAACGCCAGTCTCTTAATTTATTAAATAATCTTTGCACCTTGGCTCGGCAATGAAGTAAAAAAACGCGGTTTTCTAAATTTCCTTGCGTTAAAAGCTTCTTGAATCATCCTTCGAGTTACTTCGACTTTATTTTTATCAATCAAAGCAATCGCACTTCCACCAAAGCCGCCACCGACCATGCGCGCACCAAGTGCTCCTGCGTTAATCGAAGTTTCAACGGCCAAGTTTAATTCGGGGCAAGAAACGGTGTAATCATCACGAAGTGATGCATGTGAACCATTTAGTAATTTCCCAAGGAGATTAAAATCCTGCGCGCTAAGGGCATCAACTGCATCAAGGACGCGCGCCATCTCGGATATTGCATGGCGTGCCCGAATGAATTCAACTTCGGTTAATTTCTGTCTTTGCTCTTCTAACTCTTGCATATTTAAATCGCGCATTGAAGAAACTCCAAGTTTCTTTGCAACACTTTCACAAGATGCGCGCCGTTCGGCATACCCACCATCAACTAGTGCGTGGTGGGCCTGTGTATCAATAATTAATAGTTCTAGCCCATGGGCTGCGACATCGAATGGAATATGTCTAGTCGTTAAGTCGCGACAATCTAGTAGCATCGCTGATCCAGCCATTGCCATTAAGGAGATAGATTGATCCATAATTCCGCAAGGCATTCCAACGTATTCGTTCTCAGCTTTTTGGGCTAAGCGAGCAAGTGTTGGTAAATCAAAACCTAAATTAAAAAGTTGATTGAGCCCCGTTGCAATGGAACATTCCAACGCTGCCGATGATGAAAGACCAGCACCAAGTGGGACTTGTCCGTCAATGAATAGGTCGATCCCATCCTTAACACCCAATGACCAAATAACACCTAAGGCATAACGTTCCCACTTACCTGCTAACCCTGGCTTTACATCATCAAGATTTACTTCAATTACGCCATTGCCGCGCTGAGCCGATGAAATCCTAATTTTTCTATCATTTCGCTTTCGAATTCCTACATAAGTGCGATCTTTAATCGCAAAGGGGAGCACAAAACCATCACTGTAATCAATATGTTCACCGATTAAATTAACTCGACCTGGAGCTGCTGCGATTAGGTCAGGGCTTTGATTAAAAACTTCAACAAATTTTTCAGTAATGGTCGTCATAATCAACCAAAAGATGCAAGAGCGTCAGCGACCATTGCGTTGATATCGCGCGTTGGTGACCAATTAAGTCCACGCCGAGCTTTGGAAATATCGGCAATTAGAACGGCTGGATCACCTGAACGGCGCGGTGAATCGATAGCTGGAATCTCTTTACCTACTGCCGCACTTGCTGCGGCGATAACTTCCCTAACTGAATAACCATCTCCGCTTCCCAAATTATAAATTTCGTGGACACCGCCCTTTAGCGTTTTAAGCGCGCTAATGTGTGCATCAATTAAATCTACGACATGGACATAATCACGAATACAAGTTCCATCTGGCGTTGGCCAATCGGTGCCAAAAATCTTAACTGGATTATTAATTGTGGCGCGCAAAACATTTGGTATTAAATGTGTTTCAGGGTTATGCCGCTCGCGCAGCCAACCATTTTTAGCTTCAAGGGCTCCAGCAACATTGAAATAGCGAAGCGAAGTTGCGGCAAGGCCATGGACTTTGGCTTGCATTGAAATCATTTGATCAACAATTAATTTTGTAGCGCCATATGGATTGGTTGGATTAGTTTGCGCACTTTCAAGAATTGGCATATCTGCAGGTTCGCCATATGTTGCAGCCGATGATGAGAAAACAATTGACTTAATATTTTGTTTTCTCATTTCATCTAATAAGTTGGTCGTTCCACCAACATTGACGGATTTGTAGAGTTGGGGTTTTTCAAGCGATTCACCAACGAGTGATTTTCCAGCGAAATGCATAACAACATCAACGCCGTTTAAGGCACGCACCAGAGCGCTTCTATCGAGGAGTGAGCCCTCGATAAATCGAAGGCCGATTGGGACAGTATCGGCATGGCCCGTACTGCAATCATCAAGAATCGTTATTTCATAGCCCTGCTCGCGCATAATTTCAACTGCAGCCGAACCTATGTAGCCAGCGCCACCCGTTATTAAGAGATGCATGCTTAATTCAACTTAACATCGCGCAGTTGGGCTGCTGATTGCTCCGGGCGCATATCCATTATGAATGCTCCCATCGCAGATTCAGAACCTGCTAGATATTTTAATTTTCCAGGAGCACGACGCACGCTTGTAATTTGCCAATGCAGACGCAACAAATCGCGACCTTTTCTAACGGGGGCTTGGTGCCATGCTGCGATGTAGGCCATTTCAATTCCAAAGACGCCATCGAGTCGCTTCATTACTTCAAGGGCAATTTGGGCAAAAGTTTCGCAATCACGCACACTTAATTCTGCTAAATCGGCAATCGGGCTAAGGGGAGCGAGATGAATTTCAAATGGATATCGCGCGGCAAAGGGAACAAATGCGATCCAATTTGAGTTGCGAGCAACGATACGTTCTTCATCCCGAATTTCGCGAGCAAGCACATCATCAAATAGAACTCGCCCATTTGTTTCTTTATATGCTTTTGCCGCCGCTAACATTTTTTCTACCCGTGGTGGAATATAAGAATAAGCATAAATTTGTCCATGTGGATGCGCTAAAGTCACGCCAATTTCTTCGCCACGATTTTCAAAAGGCGCAATATGTTCTATAAAACTCAGCTGTGAAATTTCGGCAGTACGTTCGCGCCAAACTTCAAGTAATGTACGTACGCGCTCTGGAGATAAATCCTTAAAAGATTTTCCGTGGTCTGCGGTGAAACAAATTACTTCACATTTTCCAGCAGCAGTTCCAGTATCAGTATCTGGTCCTACTTGATCTGGTAGCGCCCAATCGCCATCGGGTGGTCGAAGCGATGGCGCGCGATTATCAAAGACAACTACTTCATAATCATTTTCTGGAACTTCGGTAAATAATTCGCCAGTTGTTGGGCAGAGTGGACATAATTCTTTTGGTGGCAAAAAGATTCGACCTTGGCGATGGGCGGCCATAACAACCCATTCATTAACTAGTGGATCAAGACGTAATTCCCCGATTCCAGGTTGCGCCTCAACGGGTCGTTGATCCTTTGCGCTTCGTTTTTGCGATTTTGTGTCGTAATAACGAATAATTCGACCATCGACCATTTCGCGATCTGTGCGAATGATGCCTGTAGGTAAGGTCTTGAACTCTGTCATAGTGTGGCTACTCTACCTTTTTGAGTTAAGGATCCACCCAGTTCAGGGTGCGCTCGATGGCTTTCTTCCATCCTGCATATCCAATTGCTCTAGTTTGTGGCGACGTTGTTGAACGCCATCGCCGCGATTGCTTCCATTGCTTTTTTAATTCTTGCGTTGAAGACCAAAAGCCAACGGCTAAACCTGCTGCATAAGCGGCGCCGAGGGCAGTGGTTTCAGAAATTAATGGACGAATTATATCAATCCCCATTATGTCTGTCTGCATCTGCATACATAAAGAGTTGGCTGTGATGCCGCCATCAACACGCATTTCTGTCATGGGAACGCCGCTATCGGCAACCATTGCATCCATTACATCGCGCGTCTGATAACAAATTGCTTCAAGGGCGGCGCGCGCAAGGTGTGCTTTTGTAGCAGCGCGCGTTAAACCAACAATTACGCCCCGCGCATCATTGCGCCAATATGGTGCAAATAGCCCTGAAAATGCTGGAACAAAATAAACTCCTGCCGTGTCGGCAACCGAGGATGCAAGGTTTTCAACTTCAGATGCGCTACTAATAATTCCTAACTGATCGCGCAACCATTGAATCGCAGATCCAGTAACAGCAACCGAACCTTCCAGAGCATAGTGGGCGGGCTGGTCACCAAATTTAAAACATACGGTTGTGAGTAATCCATTTTTTGATCGCACAATCTCGGTACCTGTATTTAATAATACAAAGTTGCCGGTTCCGTATGTGGTCTTTGATTCACCACGATCAAAACAGGTTTGCCCCACCATTGCGCCTTGCTGATCACCGATGATACCGGCAATAGGAATTGCACTTCCAAATGGACCATGCGGGTCGGTTGTCGCAAAAATCTCTGAAGAAGATTTAATTTGCGGTAGCGCAGTTAGCGGAATTCCAAAAATATCTAAAAGTTCTTGATCCCAATTAAGTGTCTCTAAATTCATTAAAAGCGTGCGACTGGCATTTGTTACATCGGTTGCATGCAAACCACCGCGAACCCCGCCTGATAAATTCCACAATAGCCATGAATCTATAGTTCCCAAGCGAGCATTCTTACTTTTCGTTGCAGGAATATTTGCCAATAACCAATGCATCTTGCTGCCAGCAAAATACGGAGCAATCGTTAAACCACTTTTATGGCGTATTTTCTCCTTATTACTCTCACTCAAATTCTCTAGAAATCCGGCGGTACGTGTGTCTTGCCAGACAATTGCATTAGATAAAGGTTGCCCCGTCGTTATATCCCAAGCAACAGTGGTTTCGCGCTGGTTAGTTATTCCTACGGCTGCTAAATCAGAACCCAATAAATTAGCCGCACTTAGCGCTGCGACAATAACTTCCTGTGTGCGCTGCCAAATTTCATTGGCATCATGTTCAACCCAGCCAGCTTTTGGAAAAATTTGGCGATGCTCTGCTTGATATTGGCCAACAACGCTACCGTCATGATCGAAAATCATGAAGCGAGTACTGCTTGTGCCTTGGTCCAAACTGCCGATGTATGCCACGAAGTAGAAGAACCTTTCTTTCTAAGTTAGGCTTACTCTACTCAGCCGTATCGGAGATGCAACGCAGATGTTTTCTTCAGTTCTAAACAAAGCCCAACGCGATGGCGCTATTTCGCAGCTCACATCGCGCGAATTTGATGTTTTAATAATCGGTGGTGGAGTAACGGGAGTCGGCGCCGCACTTGATGCTGCATCACGCGGTTTAACTGTGGCTTTAATTGAATCGCAAGATTTAGCCGCTGGAACATCGAGCCGCTCAAGCAAATTAATACATGGTGGATTGCGTTACTTGGAACAATATGATTTTAAATTAGTTCGCGAAGCCCTACATGAGCGTGAACTAATGGTTTCAACCCTTGCGCCACATTTAGTCAAACCTGTTGGCTTTCTCTTTCCGTTGACCGAAAAATTTAAAGAACGCACATATGTTGGTGCTGGCTTGGCACTTTATGACGCGCTTCGTGGTTTTCAACGCGCACTGCCGCGGCATAAACATATAAGTCAGAAGAAAATTGCAGAAATAGCGCCATCACTTCGTCCTGACATTATTATTGGGGCAATTAAATATTTTGATGCGCAAGTAGACGATGCGCGTCACACCATGTCTATCGCTCGTACGGCTGCACGCCATGGCGCAATCATTGCAACGCAAATTAGTGCAGAATCTTTGATCCGTGAAGGTAAACGTGTAATTGGTATCATGGCGCGCGATTTAGAGAGCAATAAATTGATTGCTATTAAAGCAAAAACCACAGTTATGTGTGCTGGCATTTGGAGTGGCGAATTACATACAAAATTTAGGCTTAAAGCCGGTTATGACGTAACTATGAGTAAAGGTGTACATATAGTTTTACCAGGCAGTGCTATTAAATCGGATGCCGGAATTATTTTGAAAACTCCTGTATCTGTTCTCTTTCTCATCCCTTGGGCAGATAAATGGATTGTTGGTACAACTGATACCCCTTATTCGGGGGATAGAGCCGAACCAATGGCATCGCGCGATGATGTTGAATATATCTTGGCACAAGCAAATCGTGTATTGAGCCCGAAGTTAAAATCTAAAGATATAATTGGCGTTTATGCTGGTTTGCGCCCGCTGGTTGCAAATAGTGAGGATTCAACTACCACAAAACTTTCACGTGAACACACAGTAGATAGACCTGTACCAGGTTTCGTCAGTGTTGTAGGTGGTAAATACACAACATATCGAATTATGGCTAAAGATGTTATTGATTTAGCTGTAATTGAATTGCGCAGAATTACACCAGATTGCGTTACAGAAAAATTACCAATCGTCGGTACCGATGGTTATTTCGCACTTGTTCAACAGAGTCAGCGCATAGCCGAAGAGAGTGGATTAAATGAAGCCACAATTATTCACCTCCTAAATCGCTATGGCAGTCTAATAAGTGAGGTACTTGCGCTGATTAAAGATGATGCCAACCTTGCTAAAAAATTAAGTAAATCGCTGCCGTATTTAAAGGCCGAAATTCATTATGCGGCTAGTCACGAAGGCGCTCGTAGCGTTGATGACGTAATTTCTAGGCGCACCCGAATTGCATTTGAAGCTCCTAACAACGGAGTTGATTTTGCCAGTGAAATTGCAGAAATTATCGCACCTGTACTTGGCTGGACGGTGAAGGAGCGCAAGGCATCCATTGCTGCCTATGAAGAATTAGCAGAGCGCGAATTAATCGCAGTATCAACAGCTCTTGAAAGCGCTGCTAGTTAATTCTTAATCTGCTTGGCACAACCATCAACGGCTCGTTTCTTTGCTGGAGTTGGCCCCGGTTTAGTTGGCTCTGGTGTTGGTCCCTGAGTTAGCGTAAATACGACGCTTGCCCCACTTGTTGCATGAGTATTTGAAACATCTACATAAGTGACTTGGCCTTGGTAGGTACCCGCAGGCACACCTTTAACCGCCAAAGTCCAAGCCCCACTTGCCCCCCGCACAACGCTTTGTGTCGGTTTTGTTACCGGAATTGTTAATGGATCAAAAACTAATTTAACGCTTCCAGTGACGACGGGTGACAAGTTAGGCCTAGTAACACTGACATTGAAGGTAACTAATTTGTCAGTTGTACTTGCAAATGATTTATTTATAGTCAACTGGGTTGGCTCAAGAGTTGGCATTGCATCTACTACATCAGGAACCCAAGTACCACGCGATAATGCAAGAAAAGAATTTGCAGTTCCTCTAAAAACATTTAGGTCTAATCTAGTTCCAGGTACACCATATTTATCGGCAATTCCGCATGATGTGTATTGCCAAATCGTCCACAACGAAGCGCAATTTGCTCCGGTCCATGAATGCACATAACAGCCTGCGTTTTTAAGTCCAGGTTGATTTAATGGGTCAGCCGGATTAATACCATATTGCGCAAGCCATAGCGGATACTGTGCTAGATCAGGAGTGCGCACCATGGCGCCTTCAAGAAAATTTGGATAGGAATAAATAAATGGTGTGCGACCCGTTTTTTCCTTTAGTAATCCCAAAAATGTTTTCGCCCATAGAGTAACTGCGCTGCGAGCTGCATATTTGGCGCATGTTTTATTGGAATTTATACGCACGCAGTTGTTTTCTAGATCTAAGGCATACGGCAAATCTCTATCGCCATAGCCACCAATTGATGCAAGGCGCCAAATTACTTTTTGGGCTTGCGCAGTTGCATCTCGCACAATTGCATCTGCCGCGGTTACATCAGGCAAGATCGCATAGTGATAGAAACCAGTATAAATTCCGGCCGCTTGTGCTGGTAAATGATCCATTATTAAATATTTCATTGCCAACGCATCCGCATCATCGCGAGTATCAGATGCCTTAATCATCACAAAGCGAATACCGGCCGAATACATTTTTACGAAATCAATCGCTTTATCGTTTGGATGTTGCCAACGGCTTATATCGGCGCCATGGATTCGCCCGCCTGGTCCCATCTGATCTATTAACGCTTCAGAACTTACCTCAGATATTTCTGGCAATTGACTAATTATTATGGCTCGTATGGGTGAATAAATAACCACTCCATTAATCTTTGCCCTTGCCCGATACTTGACTTGAGCGTCAAGGGCGGTGGCAAGTGCTACTACTTTATAAGTTCCTGCTTTAGTCGATTTGCTCTTAAAGCGCGTGGATTTCCATGAACCATCTGTATTGATTTGAATACTTATTTCAGTTCCCGACTTAGCAGGTTTTAGAGTTCCATAGAGCGTGACTATAGATTCGCTTTGACTGGGTGTTTGCCGCACTGAGAGTGTGAGTTTATAAGAAATGGCAATTGAAGTTGGGGAATTAAGAGTTAAAAGTGAAAGTGAAATTAAAAATAGGATTATTTTTTTCATAAAACTTCATTAATTTCTACTTTTAAATCTAAAACATCTTCGATTGCATTTACTAGGGCTCCTCGATGGCTATTACGGATTTCTAAATACTCGTGTGCTCCGCTAAGTTTGCGACTATCTGAAAAATCTAGAGTCAATATCTTTGAGTCAAAAGATGCAAGCCGGGCATCGAAAAAGGCCATCCAAGCGATTCGGTCTTTGCCTTCAAGATAATCCAAAACTTCATTCCATCTCAAACGCAGCTCATTAAGGTTCATTAATATCAAAAGATACCTGCTAGTGAAGAAATTCTTGAGTATTAGTGTCGGGGCGCGCCTAACCACTTAAAGTACTCACCTGTTAGAAGGACTCGAAGATTCATCGTGCGATCATGTTGAACCTTTAAATGCATGGCAATTCGAGCAACAATTTGTTCCACTGATTTTTCGCTCACATATCGAATTTTGCCAATTTCAGCATTAGTAAAGCCCTTAGAAAGTAATCGTAGCGTTTCGATTTGAGTATTGGTAAAACTCGTAAGAATTGAGTTAAATGAATTTTCATGCATCGATAGGTGTTGGTCCATCCATACTGATTTTTCGCATCTTGCTTGTGAGAGAATTGCGTCATCGATAGCATCACGAATAACTGATAAATCTGCAACTGATCTTTTTAGAACAACTTTTGTTCCGTTTGGAAAATCTTTCAAATCCAATCCAAGCAAGCGTAAATCCGGGCAGTTTGTCATTAGGACAAATCCAACATCAGGAAGTATTTTTAGTGTCGAATTGACAAAAGCAAGACTTTCTTCGCTTTTAAATTGAATATCAAGCAGAATAGCATCTGGTCTAAGAGAACGAATTAAGTTTTGTGCGACCTGTAAATTTCTTGCCTCGCCAACCACTTCAATGCCATGTAATCGCATTGCACCGCAAAGGGTAGAAAGTTCGTATGCGTCATCATTGATGACTAGGACTCTATGAGTCATGATTTTCCCTAAAAATAAATTATTTTAGCAAAAGCGAAATTGTCGAGGCGACAAATTCATTTATTTTCCCTGCTGTGATTGGCCCGCCATGCGATGCCGTCTGTGCAGCGAGTGCGTGAATGAGCGCACCTGTTGCTGCTACTTGCGCCAAGCGATTAATATCATTGAGAATTTCTATTGAGTTTGTTGCAACTAGCGCGCCAATAATTCCAGCTAAAACATCACCCGTGCCAGCAGTTGCTAGCCACGGTGTAGCAGCTGGTAATGCAATTAAGAGTTGGCCATTAGCCACATAAGTAATACTGCCCTTTAACAAGACCGTCACGCCTAGGGCGTCGGTCGCAATTTGTACCCATTTTCTTGGATCTGCCTCTATTGCTTCTGTAGAGGCAAGAACCCCGCGCGATTTTAATAAATCCGAAAGTTCACCAGCGTGAGGTGTAATCAGAGTTGGTTGGTCAAGTTTTCCTGCCAGATAGAGCGCGCCAGCATCCAAAACTGTTGGAACCGATTGCAATTTTGCTAATTTAAACCAGCGGTGGCGCAGATACGTTGTGATTTTTCCATATTTATTTCTATCTACTCCACTTCCAAGTAACCATGCTGAAACTTTGCCAGGTTGCACCACAACTTCGGGGGATGAATGCAGAACTAAATGCGCCAAACCTGATGAACTATGAAAACGAACCATACCAACACCAGTTTCCATAGCAGCCTTTGTAGATAAAACGGCAGCACCTGGATATTGCGCAGAGCCGGTAATTACACCGAGAACTCCGCGCGAATATTTATGATCTAAATCAGTTGGAATAACGATGCATTTTTTAGCATCGCGTGCGCTCCATTTTTTAAGTTCACGAACAGGTGTTGTCACATTTTCACCATACTCTGTAATTCAGCAATAAAGTGCTTCAAAAGCGGTACTAGCACTCAATGCCACGCCCAAGCAGAGGTATTGATTTATTTAAGAAGCGTAGCGAGCGTGTAAACCACCATCGACCATTAGGTCTGCGCCACTGATAAAAGATGCTTCATCGGATAAAACGAAGCAGACAACTTTTCCGATTTCATCTGGTTGCCCAATGCGCTTCATTGGTTGTACCCCGATGGCATCTTTCTCGGCTTGTGGAAATTCAGCAAAGTAAGAACGAAGTAAAGGAGTCAGCGTGTAACCAGGGGAGACTGAGTTGCAACGAATTCCATATTTTGCTTCATCGAGGGCAAGGTTTCTAGATAAACCAATAATCCCGCTTTTAGCCGATGAATACGGAAAGAAATTAAATGAAGTCATGCGACCGTGGATTGATGAAATATTTACAATCGATCCACGCTTTGCTTTGCGCATTTCTGGCAGTGCCAATTTTGCTAAATACCAACTAGATTTAAGATCTAGTGCAAAGAATGATTCCCATTCTGCATCTGTGTAATCAACAGGGTCGGCATATGAATTACGGCCCGCATTTGAAACAGCTGCAGTAACAGCTCCGTAGGTCGCAGTTAATTTATCGTATGCCTCTTTAAATGTGGCAAAGACAGAAACGTCGCCGTGCTGGAATTGAACCTTGTGCCCAAGTGCACTCATTCGCTCGACTAAGGCGCGCCCTTTTTCTGCATCGATATCGATAAAGGAGACGCGTGCGCCTTCTTCTGCAGCGGCAGTAACACAGGCTTCACCAATTCCTTGGGAGCCCCCCGTAACAATTACATGTTCGTTTTTTAGTCTCATGGCTTCACGCAAACCTTGCGCCATGGGCGCCATCGACTGCCCAATCTGAGGCATTAACAAATGAGGCATCATCGGAGAGTAAAAATGAAACTGTTTTTGCAATCTCACTTGGTTTTGCAATTCGACCCAACGGAATAACCGATAGCGCATGTTCGGTTCGCCCAGGGGAGCCTGCAAACCAAACTTCATTTAATGGAGTTTGAACATAGCCAGGGGAGACGGCATTGCAACGAATATTATGATGGCCTTCGTCAACACCAATATTTCTAGTCATACCAATTACTGCCGCCTTTGCCGCACCGTATGGAAAGAAATTCGCGCTAGTTAGGCGCCCATGTATCGATGCAATATTCACGATTGATCCCTTCTTTGCTATGCGCATTGCAGGAAGGGCTAGTTTGGCTGTGTGCCAAATTGATTTCAAATCAACTGCAAAGAGCGCATCCCATTGTTCGTCGGTCATTTCAACGGGATCAGCATATGAATTTACGCCTGCATTATTTACAAGCCCTGTTACATCACCGAACTTCGCGGTTAGCTCGCTATAAGCACGCTCTACGCTTGCAAAATTTCCAACATTACCTTCGGCAAAGGCCACCTCAAAACCTGCGCTGGTTAATTCGCTAACAAGTGATTGGCTCGTTGCAACGTCAATATCTATAAAAGAAACCTTGGCGCCTTGTGCGAGGCCGTCTCGAACGATGGCCTCGCCGATTCCTTTGGCACCACCTGTTACAAGAATGTGCTGATTGAGAAGTTTCATAGTTTCAAAACCTTAGCGCCTTTTGCCTTATTTATAGCAGCCATAAAATCAGAAACATTTTTAGCGATTGTGTCAAAGCCACCAGCGGTTAATGGCCCGCCGATTCCCACCATCGAGGCTCCGGCTGCAAACCAATCTGGAATTGTTGCAACGCTCATCCCACCAGTTGGGCACCATAGATTATTAGGGAATGGTTCAGTCAGGGCTTTTAAGTAGGCAGGTCCAACCGCAAGCGCTGGGAAAAATTTAAGAACATCAGCCCCGGCGCTAAGGGCCGTTGCCACTTCACTTGGAGTTAGAACTCCGGGCAGAGAGAGCAAACTTTTATTTTTTGTTGCTTTTATAATTTCGATATCAGTATGTGGTGAAATAATAAATTGCGCTCCGGCACTTGCAGCATCTGCTACATCTTTCGTACTCAACACTGTTCCGACACCAACGCGAAGTCCTGGTCTGGCCGCAAGATTTTCGATAATTTTTAAGGCTCCCGGAGTCGTCAAAGTTATTTCAATACTGGTCATACCTGCGGCAATAATTGCATCAGCTGTGCGCTGACCGCTTTCCTGATCACCGCAACGAATGATGGCGATACCTCCAAAGTCAATTAATTTTGAGAGTAGCTCCATCTCAGTTGCCGCCATTCTCTGAATTTATGATTCCAAGTTTTCCGTAGGGCAATCCTGCCCAATCACCGAAGGAACTAGCAACTAGCGCGCCACCACGTGATCCTTGCACAATTGCATCGTGGGCAGAAAGTCCGGCAAGTAATCCAGCAATTACGCCTCCAGTAAAAGCATCACCCGATCCAACCGGGTCAACAGCAACCACTTTTGGCGGAATTACTTCGCCGTATCTGCCATCTGCAATAAATCGAATTGGCTGGCTACCTTTTGTCATAACAGCAATTCTACAACCACGCCCAGTTGCAGTTTGTAAGGCTTTTTTTGGATCACTTTGGCCAAAGACAACAGCGTATTCATCTTCTCCGCCGATAAGCAAATCCACATCGCGCGCTAGTGGTTCCAAAACTTCACGCGCTGCAACTTCGCTCCATAATTTTCTACGGATATTTAAATCAAAACTTCTCTGTATTTTTAACTTTCGAGATTCTTCCAGTGCAAATGCAACAGTTTCAGCACCTGTTTTAGAAATAGCACATGTGATTCCAGTTGAATGAATCCAACGAGCGCTTCGCATAGCATCAATGTTGATATCGGATGCAACCATGGTAGATGCTGCCGAACCCGTGCGCAGATATGTCGCTTCAACACCCCGAGTTGTGCCAGGGTTTCGAACCATGGCCGAAGTAAATTCTGGAACGCGTTTTACTAAAGAAATATCTACGCCTTCTGCAATAAAATCATTGAGAATCGCACTTCCAAGCTCGTCATTACCAAGGCGAGTAAAGAAAGTAGATTTCAATCCAAGTCGCGAAAGCGCAACGGATACATTTCCTTCAGCCCCGGCAGTGCTTCTTTTATATTCACGAGCATCAACAACGTTATCTGTATCGGTACTCAGAAAAAGTGCTAAAGCCTCGCCAAAAGTAAATAAATCAGGCATCAAAGGCCAAATAAATTTGTCTTTTGTCCACTAACCCCAGGTTCGGCAAGATAGACCATTCCTGCATCGGGGAACTCTTTAAGATCAGTATCTTCACTAGCTGAAGTAATAACTAGCTGATCTAATTTTTCACCAGCGAAAACGCATGAAGTAATTCGTGGAGCTGGGCAGATAATTTCTTCAATCTGTTTTCCAGTTTTGCCATCAAAGCATCGGACCGTATTTCCCATCCAGAATGCCACCCATAAATTATTATTTGAATCAACCGACATTCCATCTGGCATTCCCATATCTTCACCGAAAGTAACAAGGGTGCGACGGTTCTTTATATCTCGCTCTTCTACATCAAAAATATCTACGCGTCGAAGCGGTGTATCGATATAAAACATGGTGGAGCCATCAACGCTCCAATCCAAGCCATTGCTAATGGTTACATCACCAAAAACGCGTCGCAAATGTTTTCCATCTGCACGCAATTGATAGAGCGCCCCAGCATTTGTTTTAAAGTCATATGCCATAGAACCTAGATAGAGATCACCTTGTGGTGAAACTTTGGCATCGTTCCAGCGCAAAACTTGTGATGGAGTATATCCATCGGCATCTGCCCTTGTTAGAAGAATCTGGCTCTTGCCATCGGTGCCACGAATAATCGGCCCGTTTGCCGTACCGATAATGTCGCCACCACTTTTACATGGAATTGCAAAACCAACATCTTCACTTGTTGCGTATTCATCAAAGGCGCCATTTAAGAGATTGCGAGATTTAACTTTCTTGCCATAAATATCCACCCATTTAACTTCGGCGTTTTTTATACCAGTTGCAGTTGGACCTTCGCCCAGAATATTACGGCGCTCATCAAAAACTCTTGCTTTCATTTGTTTACCACCGGATATTTCACTCATGAATCCTTACGGTTTGGGCAGTTAGTGTCAACATTTCTTGCATACGAGCGCTCCAATTTTATTGAGATATTTCCTGATAGGCAATAGTGTTACTTCATGTCATACGCAATTGATTTGCCAAGACTTCGACAAATTTGCACAGCAGCTCTGGCTTCGGATTGTCTAGATGCCTTGGGCTTTACAAAACAAGTACTCGGTAGCGATATCACGATGATCTCAGGTGAGGGTGTTGCAATTGGTTTTGCATTTCCGGTGCGTCTTAAAATCGTCGATGCATTTCCAGAAGTTCCATATGTTGGTTTACTCAAAGCCTTAGATGCCGTCGGCGCTGATCAGATTTACATAACACCAACCGGGCGCACAGGTTTGGCTGCGCTCTGGGGCGAACTCCTTTCAACGGCGTGTGCATTTAAAGGCGTTGTTGCAGCAATAACAGATGGGCCAGTTCGTGACACAACCCGAATGCGCGCTTTGGGGTTTAAAGTTTTTGGAGTCGGCACAAATCCAATTGATATAAATGGGCGCTATGAAGTTATCGAACATAACGTTGCATGCGAAATCGACGGTGTAACAATTAATCCAGGAGACTTAATCGTTGCAGATGTTGATGGCATAGTGGTGGTGCCACAATCTCAAATCACTGAAGTAGTTCGCCGCGTGGAAGAAAAAAATTCGGGTGAAAATCAATTTCGCAAAGCAGTCAAAGAGGGAATGAGTCCAAGCGTTGCTTTTGCAACTTACGGGGTTTTGTAGTAAAAAATAATCTTTCAAGTTTTGATGATTTACCTGCAGCGTTGTAGTAAAGTTCTAACCATGAGACCAATTGTTCAAGTTTCTCTGGATTTAACTGATATCAATGAAGCCCTCGAGATGGCACATATGGCAATGCGCGCTGGTGTCGACTGGATTGAAGCCGGAACCCCGCTGATTTTAGCTGAAGGTTTACATGGCGTACGAACATTGCGCAGCGAATTTCCAAACGTTCCAATAGTTGCAGATTTAAAAACAATGGATGGTGGATATCTAGAAGCCGAAATGATGGCTAAGGCCGGCGCAACCCATGTTGTAGTAATGGCTCGGGCCCACCCAGAAACAATTAAATGTGTAGTTGCAGCCGGCCGTGATTATGGGATAAAAGTTATGGGTGATAATTTAGGTTGCGAAGATATGGTGCAAGCTGCCAGAGATTTAGAATTATTAGGTTGCGATATGGTCATTCACCATATTGGTTTTGATGAACGCAGAGGAATTGCTGCTGCAGGACATCGCATGCCAAACCCGCTTGATCAATTAAAAGCCGTTGTTGACGCAGTATCGGTACCTGTACAAGCAGTTGGTGGTTTATCACTTGAACAAGCAATTGCCTGTCCTTCTTATGGCGCACCACTTGTAGTTATAGGCGCACCACTTGCCATTGATGCAGATTCATTTAGCGCAGGTGCTGGAAATGTTGAAGAGGTTCTGCGCAAAATATGTGAACACGTGCATGCCTATGGCGACGTTCCTGTTAAAGGCGAAAAATGAGTTCATTAGGCGTCGTTAATTTTTCATCTGAATCAGGAAGTGTTGAACTTCGCCAAATCGAAAGACCGATTCCAGGTGATGATGATGTGTTAATGCAAGTTGAAGCAGTTAGCGTTTGTGGCAGCGACTTGCACCAATGGCACGGGAGTAACTCTTGGCCAGTGAATTATCCTGTCGTTCTCGGGCACGAATTTTGCGGAATCGTGGTAGAACTTGGAAAGAGTGTTACCAACTGGAATATCGGCGACCGAGTTGTCAGTGAAACTGCTGCGGTAATTGATATTGACTCGCCTATGTCTCGTCAAGGTTTGTATAACTTAGATCCATCACGAAAAGGATTTGGTTACGGAGTTAATGGTGGCATGACGCGATTTGTAAAAGTACCCGCGCGATGCTTACATAGAATTCCCGATAATCTCTCATTTGAAATTGCCGCGCTAACCGAGCCTTGCTCAGTTGCTTATAGCGCAGTAATTGCACCAGGGCATTTGCGGGCGGGGGATCGCATCATTGTTTTTGGTCCAGGTCCTATCGGTGTTTTATGTGCAGCAATGGCGCGCATTGGCGGTGCTGAAGTAGCTGTAGTTGGACTTGAACGAGATCGCAAGCGTTTAGAAATCGCGGCGGGCTATGGCTGCGAAATAATTATCGGTGATGCAACTGCATGGGCGCGCGAAGCAGATGGTCTTGGTGCTGATGGAATAATTGACGCGGCAGGTGTCTCTGCAACTATTAAAGCCGCAATGGATTTAATACGTCCAAATGGCTGGATTTCCAAAGTTGGCTGGGGACCACAGCCACTTGAATTCTCACTTGATCCCATTGTTCAAAAAAACGTGATGTTGCAGGGAAGTTTTAGTCACAATTGGCCGATGTGGGAGAAAGTTTTAAGGCTGCTCAGCACTGGAAAATTAGATATTTCTTCGGTACTTGGTGGGGTTTGGCCTATTACCGAATGGAAAACAGCATTTGAAAAAATGCAATCTGGTGAAATTCTAAAATCAGTTATTAAGCCCGAATAGGAGGATTTTGAATGCGTCTAAAAGATAAGTCAATTATTCTCACTGGCGCGACATCGGGTATAGGTGCCGCAATCGCCACGACAATCGTGCGCGAAGGCGGGAAAGTACTTGTTCATGGAATTAATAAAGAGGAAGGCGAAGAACTAGTTGCCCGCTTAGGCAAAAGCGCGGCCCTGTGTATCGAAGATATTACAGGTGCAGGCTCACCCGAGCGCATTGTGGCAGCTGCACTTTCAACTTTTGGAAAGATAGACGGTTTAGTTAATAATGCTGCGCGTTTTGATCGTGGAACTTTAGATGAAATAAATAGCGATTCATTTGACGCGATGATGGCTGTTAATGTCAAAGCCGCCCTTTTTATGATTAAGGCTGCATATGCAGAATTAAAAACAAATAAAGGCGTAGTTCTAAATATTGGTTCTATAAATGCGTTAGCCGGAGAATCTACGTTGCTTGCTTACAGTATTTCAAAAGGTGGCATGCAAACAATGACGCGCAATTTGGCCAATGCTCATGGAATTCATGGCATTCGATTTAACCAGATCAATCCAGGTTGGATTTTAACTGAGAATGAAAACCTACGCCAACTCAGTAAGGGTTTAAAATCAGGGTGGAATGATCGCCTTTCAAAAATCGAAATTCCTTTTGGTCACATGTCTACACCGCAAAATATTGCAGAAGCTGCAATTTATTGGTTGAGTAGCGATTCATATCCCTTTACTGGCTCTGTTGTGGAACTCGAACAGTTTTCCATAGTCGGGCGAAATCCAGAGAAGTTGTAATGCCAAAACTTGCCGCGTTTCCTAAAGGCTTTATTCGCCAGCTTGTTGCTCCTAATCAAATGAGCATTTATGAATGGATCGAACTTTCAAAGACTTTAGAAGTCGATGGACTGGAGTTTTATAGTGATTTTGCTGATTTAAAGGATCCTGCGAACTGGAAAAAAATTCGTAAAACTGTTGAAGATGCAGGAATGGTAATTCCAATGATGTGTTGCTCGCCAGATTTTACAATTCCCGATCCAGTCAAGCGGCGCGCTGAAATTGATAAAGAAATTTCGTGGATTCGTATGAGCGCCGAACTGGGTGCAAAATATTGCCGTGTCTTATCTGGCCAGCGCCGTAAAGAAATTACACGGGAAGAAGGGTTGAATTACGTAGTTGATTCCATCCAAGTGTGTTTACCTGAAGCCGAAAAACTTGGTATCACTTTAATTCTTGAAAATCATTACAAGGATGATTTTTGGACCGAACCTGAATTTGCACAAATGATGGATGTATTCGTTGAACTTGTTGGACGTATAGATTCACCATGGTTTGGCGTTAACTTCGACCCTAGTAATGCAATCGCTGCTGGTGAAAATCCGCTCGACTTGCTTGAGGCGGTAAAACATCGCGTGGTAACCATGCATGCAAGTGATCGTTATCTGGCTTCAGGAACGATTGAAGATTTGCGAAAAGCCGAAGGTGGTTCGGCTGGATATGTAAGTTTTTTCAAGCATGGCGTAATTGGTAAGGGTCTCAATGATTATGATGCAATTTTTTCAATACTTAAAGAAGTCGGTTTCGATGGTTGGATAAGTATTGAAGATGGCGTAGATGGCATGGAACAAATGCAAGAGAGTGCCGATTTCCTAAAAGAAAAAATCAAGAAGTATTGGCCTTAAGTGGGGCCAAGGCCAGAGGATTACTCATTACTTCAACCTATCTGCAGTGTTGGATTTACTCCTTCATACAAACTGGTTTATTCTTAATAAATGCATAAAAGAATTGTCAGAAAATTATTAGTGATTGTAATAATTTCGGTGATCACTACAGCTTTTGATTTTGCGCCTGTTTCTGCTGAACCTGCTCTCTCCCCGCCGTGTCCGCAGCCACGCCAACAGAACGGTGAAACCATATGGGAGACAGGAACCGTTAAAAAAGTGGTCGATGGCGACACCGCTATCGTTGCGACGTGTAAAGGCGATTTAATAATTAGATTTATCGGAGTACAGGCACCAGAGTCGTTTAAAGCAGAACCCTATATACCTGCACAATGTGGCTCGTATCAAGCCACAGCCTTAATAAAAAATTTAATTCCAATAGGTGCTGAAGTAGAACTTCGATCGATGCATGAAGGCTCATTCAATAAGTACGAGATGCCCCTTCGTTCTTACCGCTCTATTTATACAAAAGATATGCAAGGTAACTTCACGATAGATATACAACGAACCCTTGTTGATGCGGGACTTGCGATGTGGTTTCCTAGTGCGTCTGAATCCTTTCATAACAAGGAATATCTAGAAGCGATAGAAATCGCTATCTCAAAAAAAGTTGGATTATGGTCAAAGAAGTTATGTCGACGAGAAAGTACAGAAGAAGATAATTTAGAAATTTGGATTAATACTGATTCTAAACTCCCAGGTGAAAATCCATTTGGTGAATACGTTCAGATTTATAACAACTCTAAATCGGATGTGGATCTTTCTGACTGGATCTTGCGGGACACATCCCTAGCGTTGCAGGACCCAAAATATTGGTTACCCAAGGCGACCATCCTGCCTTCGCATGAAGTTCTTACGGTGTATTTAGGGGCTGTTCCACCGGGCTACCAGTTAGGCAAGAATGAAATATCACTCGGCTTGAAGAGAGCAATTTTGCATAACCCAAGTAATCAAACAGATACCGCAACAGTTTTTAATGGCGATGGTGT
>JBCKHJ010000006.1:0-40299 GCA_038905915.1 Candidatus Planktophila sp.
TCCACACTAATCGGTATTGGATTGGTACTCATTGTCTTCCCAGGACCATTTACGCTGCCATTTGTTATTACTGGGCTTATCCTATTAGCTGGCGAATTTGTTTGGGCCGAAAGATTGTTGGAAAAGACAAAGAACGAAGCAAAAAAATTTGATCCGCGTAAATTAGGAAAGAAGAAAAAGGAGCAATAGAAGATTAGGTACGTTGTGCCACTTGCTTAGTTACATAGTTGCAAATACCATTGTTAGAGCGCTACTACTAGATCAATTTCAACCAGAATGTTTATTAAATCAGAACCAACAGTTGTGCGGACTGGGAATGGAGCTGAGAAAAATTCGCGATATGCAACGTCATATTCTTTAAAATCTTTTACACAATCTTGCAGGTGCGTAGTTACTTTGACAACTTGGCTAAAGGTTGCGCCTTTCTCATCAAGAATCGCCTGAAGATTCTTTAAAGTTTGGCGAGTTTGCTCTGCTACGCCGCCTTCAACAATCTTTCCTGTGGCCGGATCAACTGGTCCCATTCCACAGGTATAAAGAAAGCCATTTGCAACTACTCCGTGCGAATAAGACCCAGCTGGTGCTGGCGCCCCTTTTGCGGTTACATGTTCGATTGCCATTTTGTGCCTTTCATATATCGGTTAGTCAGAAAAAAGTATGTATGCAATCTACAACATCATAATTGTCATTGACTACTGGAATCAACTTCCACTTATCAAAATTGGTGCAAGGATGTGATATTCCACAACCAATCACATCTCCGACATCTAACGATCCTTTAGCTATCTTCATAAAGGCATGCTGATCATTGAGTCTAAGAATCACAGCTTTAAATGGCCTTAATTTCTTGGAAAAACACTTTATCGGAAGTGGGTTATCAAGATCATTTCCGGCATCACGCTTGCCAAAATTTAATATTGCAAGCTTTGACTCTGGAACACTTAGAACCCGAGCCCATAATTCTAGAGCTGGCACGAAGCGCTCTTTTGATTTAGATTTCATAAATGGATTAGAAACTTCATAATGTATATGGTCGTGGCTTACATACCCACCACTGCGCAAAATAATTTCGGCAGCACCTTTGTACTTCTTGAATTCTTCAACCACATAATCAAAGTAAGATGTACCGCCACCCGAGATAATCAATTTATTATCGCCGACATATGGCGCCACAATTTCAGCAGCTTTTACAATCTTGGCAAGAAACTTGCGCAGGTTGGTGGCTCCTTTGCCTTTGCGCCCGCCATCAGGGACTGCGCCTTCAAAACCGGATACGCCACGAATGACAAATTTTGGATTCTTAGACATTTCTTTTAATATTTTATTCAGTAGACTCAAATCACGAATTCCTGCCCGTCCACCTTCGGCACCAATCTCTAGAAAGATATGCAACTTTGACTCAATTTGATCTGAAATTGCTTGGCTGGCAATTTTTAAACCATCTAGTGAATCGATATAAAAAATAATTTCAGTATTATCAAGATAGTTTCTTCTAGCAATTTCACGAATTGATGTCTTTTCTACAACTTCATTTCCAATAATTATTCGCTTGAATCCATAATCTAAAAAAATATTGGCTTGGGCAAAATTAGCCACGGTAATTCCCCAAGCGCCAGCATCAACTTGGCGTTGGGCTAATTGCGGAGACATAGGAGTTTTAACATGCGGTGCCAATGAGACGCTAAGATTTTTGCAGTATTGGGCCATGCGTTCAATATTGTGTGAAAGGGCGCTTTCTTTCAAAATCATGATGGGAAATTGAAAATCAGCAGTGAACAAATTCGGCTTTGATTCTAAGAATCTAGTAACACTTTTACCATGGCCGGCTAAGGGGAAACCTTTGTATTGCGGTGAGATTTCAACCTCTGAGAGCGCTTTAAACACGCCATAACGCTATCAATCAATTAGATTTGGCGGAAGGACATTCTGTGCGAAAATAACGCGTGGCACAAATGGGAAAGATTATGGAATCTGAAATCGCAGAGATACCTGCCGTATTTCAAAGACTAATCTCACATATTGAAGAGTACGCACGAGTTGCAGAACTAATCAAAACAAAAGAGATTAAGTCAGTCTTAATCCTGGCACGTGGCACATCTGATAACGCAGCGCATTTTTTGAAATACTTAATTGAGGTTCAACTTGGTCTGCCAGTTGGGCTTACATCTCCATCTTCTGTGACTATCTATAAAACAAAACTACATTTTCAAAATACCTTAGTTGTAGCCCTCAGCCAGAGCGGGCAATCGAGCGATCTTATCGAATATGCAATTTCCGCTAAATCCGCTGGTGCACTTCTCATTTCGATGACAAATGATGAAACATCACCTTTAGCTACTTTGGCAGATTTCCATTTACCTTTAATGGCAGGAAGTGAAATAGCAGTCGCTGCCACTAAAAGTTATGCCGCCCAACTCCTTAGTTCCCTTCTCTTGGTAAGCACATGGAGCGGTAAGAAATTCGAACTTGATATCTTGGTTGTGCAAGCAAAATTGATGCTGGCTAAAAGTGAATTAGTTACTCAAGGTGTAGCACTTTGCGATCCCAATTCTGAAATCGTTGTTTTGGGTCGTGGTTTTTCATATCCAAATGCGCGCGAATGTGCTTTAAAAATACAAGAGACCAGCAAGATTTCGGTGCAAGGTTTGTCTATTGCCGATTATATGCATGGCCCCATTTCAGCGCTGACAAAAGATACGCGAGTAATCATCTTCGCGCCTAACGGCTTTCCTATGGATTCGCTAAAAACCGATATTGAAAAAATTCGAAATAGTTCGCCAAAATTAATCTGGATTGGAAGTTCGCAACTAGCTAGCCCACAAGATGTGGTTATTTCTGGCGCTAATTGTGGATCAGAAATTCTGTCCAGCATCGTTGATGTGATTGCACTCCAAATGCTAGCTCTTCATTTTGCTCGCAAAAATGGTTTGGATCCAGATAGTCCTGCGGGTTTAAGCAAGGTAACGCACACAATCTAATGAAGCCAATATTTGTTGACCTGCAAGTAAATGGCCATGGCGGTATTGATTTACTCTCAGCCAAAAGCGTTGAAGAAATTCGTGTTGTTAGTCGTTCATTATTTAAAAACGAAGTCCTTGCTTATTTACCAACAATTATCAGCTGTGCCCCCGAATCTGCTATTCGGATAATCAAATTAATTGAAGAAGTCCGAAAGAACCCATTGCCAGATGAAGCAAAGATTCTGGGAACACACCTTGAAGGCCCTTTTATATCTTTCGAAAAACGGGGTGCCCATCCAAAAGAATTTTTAGCCAAGCCTGATCTAAAGCATCTGCAGAAATTGCTTAATGCAGGTTTAATTAAAGAACTCACTTTGGCGCCCGAGTTGCCAGGCGCACTTGATCTCATTAAGTTTTTAGTAAATCAAGGAGTAATCGTTTCGCTGGGCCATAGCAGCGCAACTTCCAAAGAAGCAGAGGCCGGTTTTAATGCGGGGGCAACAACTGTTACCCATTTATTTAATGCAATGCCAAAACCGCCCTTTACTGGTTTAGCAGAGGTTGCTATTGAACGAGAAGATGTTCTCATTCAAATAATCATCGACAACGTTCATGTTTCGAAAGAATTATTGGCCCAAACATTGCCCAAGATAATTAACCGCTTCATAGTCACCAACGACGCAGTTGCCGCTGCAGGACTTGGCGATGGTGTTTTCCCATTTGGAGATATGGAAATAACTGTTGCAAATGGCCAAGCCCGCAAAAACGATGGAACTTTGGCAGGTGGGGTAATTAATCTGCGCGAATCGCTAAAGTTAATGAAAGAACTTGGAATTAGTGATGATGATGCACTTGCAAGTGTTACCACAAGACCGGCCAGCCTGCTCGGGATTAAATACGATTCGTTATTGCAATTCGAGGGGTAATAAAGCGCTTTAAGTAAGGCTTATGATTTGCCTATGGAAATACAGAAAGTCATTCTCTATTACGCTTTCACACCGCTTAGCGATCCTGATGCCATTTTGGTCTGGCAACACTTTACACAATTCTCACTTCAAAACGGTTGAAGTAGTAGAAAATAAATGAATAAGAAAAATAGGAGAGTTTGGATAGTCGGTGACACAACGTGGGATGTAATCCTACAACTTCCTTCATCAATTAATCTTGGAATGTATCATCAGCCATCAAAAATAATTGAACGTTGTGGTGGCAACGCTGCAAATGTTGCACTTGGTCTGTGCTCAGGTCAGATTGAAACTGGATTGATTACTTACTTAGGGAATGATGAAATTGGCGAAAAGCTGGAAAAAGTTTTAAGGGATAGCAACCTATCGCAATTGGAAATCTTCAGAGGAGAAGAAGAATCTGGAAAATGTTTAGTCATACTTGATGACAATGGTGGAAGGACTATGATCGGCATGTCTATGTTTTTTGGTGAATTAGCTATAAGTGTTAAAAAGGCCCCAATACTTTCTGATGATATAGTCGTATTTGTCATTTTTCAGGAACACTTTCGTGATGACCTCGAATACGTGAAGGCGCTCGGATGTACTACCGTAGTTGGCTTATATGCATTATTAGCTGAAAAGCCCGTTGAAGCCGACATCGCAATTGGTTCTCAGTCAGATGTTCCAGCAAATTTTGATTTCACAAGGCATCTCGATCGCTTTACAAAAATAGTTGTTACGCGCGGTGAAAAAGGAGTTGATGAATACACGAAATCAGGCTCACTTCATCAAGATGCTTTTCCGGCGCAGGCAATTGACACAACAGGCGCAGGTGATTCTTTTTTGGCAGGATACCTGACAGCATTTGCCTCGGGAATTGAAGGTGGCTATGTTCCATTAGAAATAGGAGCACGCTGGGGTTCATTGATGGTCACTATCGAATCTTCTATTCCACCTCCCTTCTCATCCGTGCCCGGCGCGCTAGACCTTTTGAGCGCAAATATTCCTAAGATAACTCCAAACTAATGCATCGATTCCCCGACCGAGATTGAGAAATACAATTATCTTATGGAAATACAGAAAGTCATTCTTTATTACGTCTTCACACCGCTGAGCGATCCTGATGCCATTTTGGTCTGGCAGTGCAATTTGTGTGAATCTCTTGGATTAAAGGGACGCATTCTCATCTCTCCTCAAGGTATTAATGGAACCGTTGGTGGCGATATGTCGGCAGTTAAGAAATATATAAAGGCCACCAAGAAATATCCAAGGTTTAAACGCATTGTCTTTAAGTGGAGTGATGGAAATGGAAATGATTTCCCGCGTCTGAGTGTGAAATTAAAAGATGAACTTGTGGCTTTTGGAAATCCTGATGAAATTAAAGTCAATGAAAAAGGTGTAGTAGGGGGTGGAATTCATTTGCGCCCCGAAGAAGTTAATAAATTAGTTGAAGAGCGCGGTGATGATGTGATCTTCTTTGATGGCCGCAATGCTTTTGAAGCCAAAATCGGAAAGTTTAAGAATGCGATCGTTCCTGATGTTGTGACATCGGCTGATTTTGTTGCCGAAATTGAAAGCGGAAAGTATGACCACTTAAAAGATAAGCCAGTTGTCACATATTGCACTGGCGGGATTCGCTGCGAAATATTATCGGCAGTTATGAAGAATCGCGGTTTCCAAGAGGTCTATCAAATCGATGGCGGCATTGTTAAATATGGCGAGCGCTTTGGCGATAAGGGCCTTTGGGAAGGCTCGCTCTATCTCTTTGATAACAGGATGGCGATGGATTTCAGCGAGAGCGCCAAAGTAATTGGTAAGTGCGAAAATTGCGCGGCACCTGCTAACCGTTTTAGCAATTGTCCAAAAATAGAATGCCACGAACTGGTTCTGCTCTGCCCATCTTGCGTGAAAGCCAACGTAACCCAGCCATGTGATCATGAATACGACCGTCGCCGCAAACATGGTTCTGATGGCATTCGCCGTCGCGACGGCGAACTTATCGGCTAAGTCAGCACGTTTCGTACAGCCGAAACCTGTAACGGCTGGGTTGGTCATTAGGTACTATTTTGGTTGTGGCCGAGCCCCTCATTTATCCATTTTCATTTGGAGATCGAACTCAATCTGACTTACTTGGCGGCAAAGGCGCCAACTTGGCAGAAATGGTGCACTTAGGGCTGCCCGTTCCTCCTGGATTTACAATCACAACCCATGCTTGCCGTGAATATTTAAAGACTGGCGAAATTCCTGCAACACTTTTTAGCGAATTAGATGCATCGATTGCGCAATTAGAAAAAGATTTAGGAAAAGAATTTGGAAATGTCCAAAAGCCACTCTTAGTCTCGGTTCGCTCTGGTGCAAAGTTTTCGATGCCTGGCATGATGGAGACAGTTCTAAACGTTGGTATGACACCAAAAGTCGCCGATGGTTTAGCGCAGATTTCAGGAAATCCTCGCTTTGCTTGGGATACTTACCGCCGATTTGTTGAAATGTTTGGAAAAATTGTTTGCGATGTTCCAGTAGCTGAATTCCACAAAGTGGAAGCGCGGGTTTTAGAAACATTTAAAGTTAAATCTATCCAAGCACTGGATGCGCCAGGGTTAAAAACACTTGCCAATGATTATATAAAACTAACTGAAGTCGTAACTGGTAAAGCTTTCCCAACTGATCCGCGCGAACATTTAAAGAGTTCAATCATGGCAGTTTTCAAGTCATGGAATTCTGAGCGCGCTAATCTATATCGCAAGCGCGAACGCATTCCATCTGATTTAGGAACTGCTGTAAATATTCAAGCAATGGTCTTCGGAAATCTAAGTGACGACTCCGGAACTGGTGTTGCATTTACACGCGATCCTGCAACTGGTGAAATTGGCAGCTATGGCGATTATTTAGAAAAAGCCCAAGGCGAAGATGTTGTTGCCGGAATTAGGAACACCATGTCACTAGAAGAGATGAAAGCGTTATCTCCACGTGTGCATGGCGAGCTCGAAGATGTTATGGCGCTACTTGAAGCTCATTACTGCGACCTTTGCGATATCGAATTTACAGTTGAAAAAGGCAAACTTTGGATTTTGCAAACTCGGGTAGGAAAGCGAACTGCCGAAGCTGCTTTTAGAATTGCCACGCAATTAGTTGAAGAAGGCAAAATTTCAATGGATGAGGCCCTTATCCGTACATCCGGTGATCAATTAGCACAACTAATGTTTCCGCAATTTGATTTATCAGGTACGGCGCAAGAAATCGCTCGCGGAATTGCCGCATCTCCGGGGGCTGCCGTTGGCGAAGTTGTTTTCGATTCACGGCGTGCACAAGATTTAGCACGCATGGGGCGCAAAGTTATTTTGGTTCGCCGCGAAACGAGTCCAGATGATTTAGTCGGAATGGTTGCCGCAGAAGGAATCTTGACTAGCCGCGGTGGTAAAACTTCACACGCCGCCGTTGTCGCACGCGGAATGGGAAAGACCGCAGTCTGTGGAACCGAGGCAATTTCAGTTGACGAACGTGCATCTCTATTTACAGTCGGGTCGTTAACGGTTTATGAAGGTGAATTAATTTCTATCGATGGCAGCACCGGCGCGGTGTATTTAGGCTCAGTTCCAGTCATCGCATCGCCCGTAACGGCGTACTTAGAAGGAATGCTTTCAGCCAATAGCGATGTGGCAACTCCGGTTGTTAAGTCAGTAGATCAAATTTTAAAACATGCCGACAAAGTTCGCGCGCTACAAGTTCGCGCAAATGCCGATACACCAGAAGATGCAATTCGTGCGCGAATTTTAGGCGCACAAGGCGTTGGTCTATGCCGCACCGAACATATGTTTCTTGGTCCGCGTCGACTATTTGTTGAGCGTTTAGTTTTGGCCGAAAATGAAGAAGTCCAGCGCGGTGTATTAGCTGAAATGGAGCCGCTACAACGCACCGATTTTGTAGGAATCATGATGGCAATGTCGGGTTTGCCAGTCACAGTTCGTTTGCTTGATCCCCCGCTACATGAATTCTTGCCAGATTTAGCAACTATGAGCGCCACGATGGCACGAGCAGAAGCGCTAAATGAAGAAATAAATGTGCGAGACCAAGCAATTTTTGCAGCCGTTAAGCGCTTGCACGAATCAAATCCAATGTTGGGATTGCGTGGAGTTCGCCTTGGAATTTTGATTCCCGAACTTTACAAAATGCAGGTGCGCGCCCTTGTCCATGCCTGCATAGAAGTTAAAGCCCTTGGCCACAATCCCATGCCAGAAATTATGGTTCCACTCGTTGCAACTCAGCGCGAATTGCTGCATTTGCGTAAAGCCTTGGAAGAGGAAATCCAAAGTTCACTTCACGGCACTGGACACCAATTCCATATTCCAATTGGCACAATGATTGAAACTCCGCGGGCAGCAATTACTGCTTCTCGCATTAGTGACTATGCCGACTTCTTCTCTTTTGGAACTAATGACTTAACACAATTAACGTGGGGCTTTAGCCGCGATGATGTTGAATCTACTTTCTTACCGCGCTACTTAGATCTTGAATTACTGCCATTTAATCCATTTGAATCCCTAGACCAAGATGGCGTTGGTTTGCTGGTGAAAATTGCAACTGAACAAGTACGCGCAATTAAGCCACATTTTAAGATTGGTGTCTGCGGTGAACACGGCGGAGATCCACGCAGCATTGCCTTCTTCCACCAATTAGGCTTTGATTATGTTTCTTGTTCTCCATTTAGAGTTCCGGTCGCGCGCCTTGAATCAGGCCGAGCCACTGTGCTGAGTAAAACAAACGTTCCCACTTCAAGCACTCAATAACTTCGCCTAATTGACATCTGTGTGGAATCGATGCTCTTATTGCGAGACCAAAAGTACCAGATAAGGGGTTGTGATGTTTGAATTTCTCTTTTTCACTCTTGTAATTTATCTCTTTCTTAACCGACGCAAGAAAAAGAAAAAACTGAGCATTGATGCAGAATTACAAGAAATCATTTCAACACATAACTATTCGCGCGAGACTGCGACAGAAATTCGCGATTTTCTTTTAGAGATTTTGAAGGGCGATGCGGTAGGTGATGAAAAATTTAGCGATGAGCATTTGGCGTTGGCTCAAAAAATTATCGATCGTGGCGGAGCAAGCGCTATGTACTGGATGACCGATATTGCAGCACAAATGACTTTGCTGGCAGCGGCCCAGATCAACGAAATCCCAACCAATATCGAAACAGAACTCAGCCGACCAGTTACTCCGCAAGATATTGTGATGAAAGTTGTACGGGTTTAAGCCCACCAGCATTAACCTATTCTCCTAGCACGCGTATAGAATCGTTGAAAGAATTGCGTGCGAACTTAAATTCTAGATATGGAGAGCGAAATGGCCAGCACTAGCCCGGGATATGGCATAACGATGCGAATTGAAGCCAAAACTAATCTCTCACCTACTTCATTGATTCCAACTGCAATCATGAAGGCCGGCGGAACCCTTACAGCACTAGATGTTGTTGAATCCCATCATGACCGCGTAGTTATAGATGTAACCTGCGATGCGCGCGATGCCGAACATGCCGAGGCAATCACGGCAGCAATTACTGCTACATCTCCACATATCACGGTCAAGAATGTAAGTGATAGAACTTTCTTGTTGCACTTAGGTGGCAAGCTTGAAGTAAAATCCAAAGTTCCATTAAAGACTCGCGATGACTTATCACGCGCATATACCCCAGGTGTTGCTCGAATCTGTTTAGCAATTGCTGCAGATAAATCCAATGCGCGTCGCTTAACAATTAAAAGAAATACCGTTGCAGTTATCTCTGATGGTTCTGCGGTTTTAGGTCTTGGAAATTTAGGACCAGAAGCGGCAATGCCAGTCATGGAGGGCAAGGCAGCACTCTTTAAGAGATTTGCCGATGTTGATGCATGGCCGATTTGTTTAGATACTCAAGATACTGAAGAAATTATTCGAACAGTTCAAATTATAGCACCAGGTTTTGGTGGAATAAATTTAGAAGATATTTCTGCTCCCCGCTGCTTTGAAATCGAGCGTCGCTTGCGAGATCTTTTAGATATTCCAGTTTTCCATGACGATCAACATGGAACGGCCATAGTTGTTCTGGCCGCCCTAGTAAATGCACTTCGCTTAGTTAAGAAAAACTTAAGTGATGTAAGAATTGTATTAATTGGAGCAGGCGCTGCAGGTAATGCGATTATTCGACTACTGATGCTCTCTGGTGCTAAAGATATAACCGCCTTTGATAGTAAGGGAATAATTAATCAACAATCAGCTCACATCGATGAGATGCGTACATGGCTAATCGAGAATACGAATAAGGCAAATAAATCACACTCATTGAGCGAAGAGATGAAGGGCGCAGATGTATTTATCGGTGTTAGCGCCCCAAATGTAATAAGTGAAGAAAATGTTGCATCCATGGCTAAAGATGCCATTGTTTTTGCCCTTGCTAATCCTGATCCGGAAATTGATCCTAACTTGGCGCACAAACATGCCCGAATTGTTGCTACTGGGCGAAGTGATTATCCAAATCAAATTAATAACGTCTTGGCATTTCCTGGTCTATTTCGTGGATTATTAGATGCCCATGTTTCAAAAATTACCGATGAGATGCTAGTTGCTGCAGCCCACGCAATTTCAGAGTGCGTAACCTCCGAAGAATTAAATGAAAATTTCATTATTCCAAGCGTATTTGACCCGGCGGTATCGCCTGCAGTTTCAAATGCGGTTTTTTCGATTGCAAAGAAGTCCAAAGAGAAATAACTCAAATAGGGAGAGCTAAATGAGTAATAAAATAGAAGTTATTCCATCAGATGTCGACGGAAGCGATAAAGTATTAACAAAAGAGGCTATCGACTTTGTTCTGCATTTAAATGGACTATTTGCCCCACGTCGAAATGAATTACTTGCAATGCGAGGCGCCAAACGCGAACGTATTGCAAAGGGAGAAAAATTAGATTTTCTTGCTGAGACCGAATCCGTTCGCACTTCAGAGTGGAAAGTGGCAGCAGCGCCAAAAGATTTGCAGGATCGTAGAGTTGAAATAACTGGGCCAACAGATCCGAAGATGGCAATTAATGCACTCAATTCTGGTGCCAAAGTTTGGCTAGCAGATTTAGAGGATTCCAATACTCCGCATTGGAAAAATGTTGTGGAAGGTCAAGTTACATTGCAGGGTGTTGCGCGCAGAACTTTAAAATTTACATCCGCCGAAGGCAAGTCTTACCAATTAAATAATGGCCCACTAGCAACTCTTGTCGTTCGCCCACGCGGATGGCACCTCGATGAGCGGCATATAAGAATTGATGGTCAGCCAATTGTTGGCGCAATTTTTGATGCAGGAATGCACTTATTTCATAATGCAAAAACCCTACTAGAAATCGGTTCGGGCCCTTATTTTTATTTAGCTAAAACCGAAAGCTATCTTGAGGCCAGATTATGGAATGATCTTTTTAGCGAAGCCGAAAAAACCTTAGGAATTGCCCACGGTAGCGTTCGAGCAACAGTTTTAATCGAAACCATTCCTGCTGCTTTCCAAATGGAAGAGATTCTCTACGAATTACGCGAGCATATGAGCGGACTTAATGCTGGGCGTTGGGATTACTTGTTCTCAATGATAAAAGTTTTCCGCGATGCCGGCCCTGATTACGTTATTCCTGACCGCGGCGCAGTAACAATGACGGCGCCAATGATGCGCGCATATACAGATTTACTTGTTGCAACATGTCATAAGCGTGGAGCCTTTGCTATCGGGGGCATGGCAGCCTTTGTGCCAAGTAGGCGCGATGAAGAAGTTAATAAAATTGCCTTTGCAAAAGTTCGTGCCGACAAAGTGCGTGAAGCAGGTGATGGTTTTGATGGATCTTGGGTAGCCCATCCTGATTTGGTCCCGCTGTGCAAAGAAGTATTTGACTCAGTTCTTGGAAATAAACCAAATCAACTAAATAAACTTCGTTCTGAAGTTAATGTGAGCGCATCGGATCTGCTAGCAGTTTCACAGACTCCAGGTGAGATAACCGAGGCTGGAATGCGATTAAATATTGAGGTATCCCTGCAATATTTAGCAGCATGGATTAGAGGAAGCGGGGCTGTTGCTATCCATAATTTAATGGAAGATGCAGCTACGGTTGAAATTTCTAGATCACAAATTTGGCAGCAAATAAGAAACTCAGTGAAAATGTCCGATACCGGAAATATTGCAACAAAGGAATTAGTTCGAAAGATCTTAAGTCAAGAGGAAGCCAAGCTCATTGCCGCAGGCTTCGATGCCAAAGCCTTAGCGCAAGCATCTAAACTCTTCGAACGAGTGAGCCTTGATGATAATTATGCAGACTTCCTTACACTTCCAGCTATGGATTTAATTGATTGAAATGAAATATGACCTAGTTATTCGATCACAACACGTCATTACAGAGATTGGCGATCGGCCTGCTGCGGTTGCAATTAAAGATGGCAAAATTGCCGCAATCGGTGCTTTTGATGAAAAATATGAGGCCATAGAAGTTATAACACTTGCTGGTGCGCTAATTCCCGGCTTAGTTGATAGCCATGTTCATATTAACGAACCAGGTCGCACGCAATGGGAAGGTTTTGAGTCTGCGACAAAAGCCGCTGCTGCCGGTGGTGTAACGACTTTAATTGATATGCCACTTAACTGCATTCCACCAACTGTTAATGTAGATGCTTTGGAAATAAAGAAGCAAGCCGCGACTGGAAAATGTAGCGTTGATGTTGGTTTTTGGGGTGGGTCAATTCCTGGCAATGTTAAAGATTTAAAACCTTTGTTTGATAAAGGTGTCTTTGGCTTTAAATGTTTCTTGATCCACTCTGGTGTAGATGAATTTCCCGCATCAGAGCCTGATGATTTATCTGCAGCCCTTGACGAATTAGTTAAATACAACGCTCTGACGATTGTTCATGCCGAAGATTCAATTGTAATAGTTCGCTCAAGTAAACCATCGTCTCGCCAATATTCTGAATTTTTAGCATCGCGACCAAAAGGTGCTGAAAATGTTGCAATTGCTCAATTGATTGAAGAAGCACGCCGTGCCAAAGCAAGAGTTCATGTGGTCCACTTATCAAGCGGGGACTCGCTTGCCCTGATTCGGGCTGCTAAAGCAGATGGTGTAAAAATCACTGTTGAAACATGTCCACATTATTTAGCCCTTACGGCTGAAGAAATTGCCGATGGTGCCACCCAATATAAGTGTTGCCCACCAATTCGCGAGAAACAAAACCAAGAAGAGCTGTGGCAAGGACTTAAAGATGGAATCATTGACCTAATTGTTTCTGATCACTCCCCTTGTACTGAAGATTTAAAGATTTTCGATCAAGGTGACTTTCAACAAGCATGGGGTGGTATCTCCTCCTTACAACTTGGAATCTCAATCATTTGGAGTCAAGCAAAGAACCGCGAAATTTCATTGTGGCAAGTGGTGAAATGGATGTCGCAAAAGCCTGCCGAATTAGTGGGATTAAAAAATAAGGGTGCCATTGTAGTTGGAATGGATGCCGATCTCGTTGAATTCAATACTGAAAAAACTTTCACCGTTGAACCCGCCAAACTATTTCATAAGAATTTAGTGACTCCTTATCAAGGCAAGACGCTTACTGGGGTGGTAGAACAGACTTGGTTACGCGGAAGCCTTATATATAAGAATGGTTCCATGATAAATTCGCCTTCCGGCGAATTTCTATATCGAGGTAAGAATTGAAAGATTTCACAAAGCTAACCAATCTGGCTAACCGACGTTTAGGCTCTGGCGTCGTTGCGGCTAACGATGATTTCTTTGCCGAAAAAGAAAATTTACTTAACCACGGTCGTGCTAATTTCGCAAGCCACACTTTTGGTCACAAAGGTCAGCTCTATGACGGTTGGGAAACGCGCCGGCGCCGCGAAGCGGGAAATGATTGGGCAATCATTCGATTAGGCGCACCTGGAATAGTAAAAGGCGTCATCATCGATACTGGAAATTTCACAGGGAATTATCCAGAGCATGTATCTATTGAAGCTACAAGTTTTCCTCATGTGCCAACCCTTCAAGAATTATCACAAGCACACTGGACAACTCTTTTGGAAAAATCTTCACTCAAAGGTGACCATGAAAATTCTTTCGATATAACAGATCAACATCGCTGGACCCATATTCGCCTCTCAATTTATCCAGATGGTGGCGTTGCTCGTTTGCGAGTCCATGGAATTCCTATCGCAGACCCCACTTGGATTAAAGCCCGCGGAACCATTGATTTAGCGGCTATTGAAAACGGTGGTGACATCCTCGGTTCTAGTGATGATTTCTATTCATCATCTCGAAATACTTTGCAATCAGGAAATCCACTAACGCAAGGTGATGGTTGGGAAAATAAGAGACGACGCGGTGGTGGAAATGACTGGTTTGCCGTCAAGCTCGGAATCTCTGGATCAGTTAGTGCAATTGAAATCGATACGACACACTTTAAAGGAAACGCACCTGGTCAAGTAATGGTCAGCGCTGATAACGCTGATGCCCTACTTAAGGGTCCTGGGAAAATAACACTTCTATCGAAGATTACAGTTCAACCCGATACTCCCCACAAATTTTTATCTGCAAATAGCGAATCAGTTTCAGCGGTGCGTTTAGATGTATTTCCAGATGGCGGTCTTGGACGCTTCCGAGTGTGGGGAACCCCAGATGCTAAATCGTTAGAGGAGATTACAAAAAAATTTAACGATTCGTTATTTAAAAAATAAGCACAATGGACCCATTAGATAAAAATTTCGCTGATAGAGCAGCAAAAGCCCTCGCCGGCGTAGATAACCTTTTAGCTACTAAATTCAGAGGCGACTTTGGTGGACGCCAACCGATTCATACCTGTTACATCCCAGCAGATAAATTCTCTAGAACTGTTGTTGATGAGTGGGGCCAACTGGCGCTATCAACGATTGAAAACCACGCTCCTACACATGAAATTTTTGCTCGAGTAATTGATGCAGATCCAAAAATAGTAGAAGAAATTTGGCTTCGATTGATTGCAAAAATCAAAAGCGAGCCTATTGAGGATCTGCGCATTGATTTTGAGGATGGCTATGGCCGTCGTGGCGATGCTGAGGAAGAGAAAGATCTACAAAATGCGCTCATAGCATTTAAATTAGTAAAAACTCCTTTCATTGGCATACGCATGAAAAGTATGGAGTCGATTACTCGAAGTCGGGCTTTAAAAACTTTAAACCAATTTGTTTCAGGGCTCCTAGCACAAGGACCACTACCCAGTAATTTTGTAATTACATTGCCTAAGGTGACTTTTGTGGAACAAGTCGAAGTAATGGTTTTAGCGTTAGAAGAAATTGAAAAGAAACATAATTTACCTATCGGCACAATTCGCTTTGAAATTCAAATTGAGACTACTCAAGCAATCATTGGCCCAGATGGCCAAGTTAGCGCCGCGAAATTTATTGATGCATCTCTTGGGCGTCTCAGCGCATTTCACTATGGGACTTACGACTATTCAGCAGCCGCAGGAATTTCTGCGGCGTATCAGAGCCTGGATCATCCTGCTGCCGATTTTGCTAAATCAGTTTTGCAAGTTGTTACTGCTGGAACAACAGTTCGGTTATCCGATGGTTCGACAAATATTTTACCAGTCGGAGAAACAAGTGCAGTTCATGCAGCAATGCACAACCACTATCGTTTAGTTCGAAGGTCTCTTGAACGTGGAATCTATCAAGGCTGGGATTTGCATGGCTCGCAAATTCCAACCCGAATTGCTGCAAATTGGATTTTCTACCGTGAAGGATTAAGCGCTGCCGCCCAGCGCTTATCTACTTATTTAGAGAAAGCCGAATCTGGCACAATGGACGAACCCGCAACCGCTCTGACTTTGGCACGTTATTTCTTACGCGGAGTTGACTGCTACGCAATCACACCCCAAGAGGTAGTGAAATTAACGGGGCAAGACCAGACTTTCCTGCGTCAATTAGTTGTAAATAAAGGCGTTATTTAATAATAAGATTACAACCGTCGGACAATAAATCGATTGGGTGGAAAATGAGCGGTACGCCAGTTGTAAACCATTGGATTGACGGAGACGAATTCATCTCTAAATCAGGCCGCACGGCCCCTGTTTATGACCCAGCTTTAGGTATTGAAACAAAGCGCGTTGCCCTTGCCAATCAGAATGAAATTGAAGCAGCGATTGCATCGGCTAAAAAAGCTTTCCCGGCTTGGCGCGATGCATCCCTTGCTAAAAGACAGAGTGTAATTTTTAATTTTCGCGAATTACTAAATGCCCGCAAAAGCGAATTAGCCGAAATAATTACCAGCGAGCATGGAAAAGTTTTATCTGATTCACTTGGTGAGATTACGCGCGGACAAGAAGTCGTTGAATTTGCAACTAGCATCCCCCATTTACTGAAAGGTTTCTACTCGGAAAACGTTTCAACAGGAGTTGATGTTTACTCGACTCGCCAGCCACTGGGTGTCGTAGCCGTGATCAGTCCGTTTAATTTCCCTGCAATGGTTCCAATGTGGTTTTATCCAATCGCACTTGCTGCAGGTAACTGCGTTATTTTGAAACCATCTGAAAAAGATCCAAGTGCTGCAATCTGGATGGCGCAAATTCTTAAAGAAGCAGGCCTACCAGATGGCGTATTTAGCGTTTTAAATGGCGATAAAGAATCTGTAGATGGATTGCTTACTCACCCAGATGTTTCTGCGATTTCATTTGTAGGTTCAACTCCAGTTGCGAAATATGTTTATGAGGTTGGAACTAAAAATGGCAAACGAGTTCAAGCCCTTGGTGGGGCCAAAAATCATATGCTGGTATTGCCAGATGCTGATTTGGAACTCGTTGCTGATTCGGCAATTAACGCCGGTTTTGGCAGTGCAGGTGAGCGTTGCATGGCAATTTCAGTTGTCGTTGCGGTAGAACCAGTTGCCGATAAATTAATCGAAAAGATTGTTACCCGCATGAGCAGACTAAAAATTGGAGATGGTCGTCGAAATTGTGATATGGGACCACTTGTTACCAAAGAACATCGTGACAAAGTCAGTTCTTATATTGAAATTGCGCAAAAAGATGGCGCCACTGTTGTAGTTGATGGGCGTGGAGTTAAAGCCGATGGCGATGCTGCCGGCTTTTGGCTTGGACCTACTTTGATCGACAAGGTGCCTACGACTTCTAAGGTTTATACCGAAGAAATTTTTGGCCCGGTCCTTTCGATTGTGCGTGTTAAAAGTTATGAGGAAGGCGTTAAATTAATCAATAGCAGTGTCTTGGGTAATGGGACGGCTATTTTCACTAACGACGGTGGCGCGGCACGTCGATTCCAAAACGAAATTGAAGTTGGAATGATTGGTATCAATGTGCCAATTCCAGTGCCTGTTGCCTATTATTCGTTTGGTGGTTGGAAAAATTCTTTATTTGGCGATACCAAAGCCCACGGTGTTGAAGGCGTACATTTCTTTACACGCGGAAAAACAATTACCAGCCGCTGGTTAGACCCAAGCCACGGTGGAATCAATTTAGGCTTTCCGCAGAACTAATACCGCGATGGGCGATAATTTTTGTTATGGATACACCTAATGCTTAGTGTTGACCTAGGACAGTCGGGTTCTCGCATAAAAATAAATGGTAAAACTATTAATTCTAACCGCGGAAAATTAGCAGGCGAGGAAGTTATAGAAGCTCTAAGAGCAATTTTTTCTTCGGTAAAAAAAATAGAAAGCAAATCAGTGACTTTGAGTTTAACTGGTTTAAATGGAATCGACTTTGACGCGGCACCTTTTGGAAAACTATGCAAAGAATTTTTTGGAGCAACATCGATTGCAATTATGGACGATGGCCTGGCCGCATTCGCTGGTGCAATTGGTGGCAGAGATGGAGTTGCCCTTGCAATAGGAGGAGGCGTAGTTGCCGTCGGTGGCAGGAATGGTATTTTTTCGCATACCGATGGTCTCGGTGCAGTCACTGGCGATGAGGGTGGTGGATTTTGGTTGGGAAGTCGAGGATTAGCTCGAGCGCTTGCGACTCGTGAAGGTAGAGACAAACAAATTGATTTATTAGATTTTTTACTTCAGGAGATAAGCCAATTTGATGATCTAAAAATAATCGATGGGGTTGAAGCTGTTCGATTATCTGTACATGCCGGTAAAAAAGTCTTGGACGCTGCAGATCAGGGGATTGCCTCTGCCCTTAAAATTCGAAATGAAGGTGCATTTCTTCTTGCGCAAACAATTTATGCGGCATGGATTAATGCCTCCGGAAACACATCGGAATCACCAACAATTGTAATTTTGGGTGGGCTTTCTAAAAACCAATCTTACGTAAGTGAAATTTGTACAAATTTGAGCCGAATTATTCCTGAAGCAAGATTTGCAAAACCGCTGGGTGATAATTTAGATGGTGCAAATTGGATTGCCACCCACATGAAAGAAGATGCGCCGCCAATGCTGCGCTGGCACAACGAGTAAACCTATTTAAATACTTGCAAAATCAAGAGCGCAAATAATTCATAGTTTTTATGTGGGAAGGTTGCAATTCTGAGACGCTCTTAACTCCCAACAATCTCATAGTGCGCGAGATTTGTTCAGTAAGGATTTCTAGCGATCGATCAACGCCCTCTTTGCCGCCGGACATTAGTCCATATAAATAGGCCCGCCCGATCCAAGTAAAATCGGCGCCATTGGCAAGGGCTGCAACAATATCTGCGCCGTGCATGATTCCTGTATCCATATGGACTTCGGCCTTTTTACCAACTTTTTTAGCAACTTCGGGCAATAGTAAGAACGGAACCGGTGCGCGGTCTAACTGACGACCACCGTGATTAGAAAGCACTATTGCATCTGCGCCAGCGCTCACACACTTCATTGCATCATCAACATTTTGAATTCCCTTAACGACAAATTTGCCTTTCCAATTCTTGCGAAGCCATTTCAAATCCTCGTAGTCAATTGTTGGATCAAACATTGTATCCATCAATTCTTGGACCGTTCCATTAAATGAGTCAAAGGATGCAAATCGAAGAGGTTCAGTAGTTAAGAAATTCATCCACCAACCTGGGCGTGGAATTGCATTTAGAATTGTCCTCATAGTCAGTGATGGCGGAATAGTCATGCCATTTCGCTTTTCCCTAAGCCGAGCGCCAGCAACTGGAGCATCTACAGTTAAAATTAAAGTTTCAACGCCAACTGCGCGCGCGCGATCTACTAGCGCCATCGAGCGTTCGCGGTCTTTCCACATATAAAGTTGAAAAAAATTGCGACCATCTGGTGCTGCGGCTACTACATCTTCAATAGAAGTAGTACCGAGGGTTGATAATACGAATGGAATTCCAGTATCGCGCGCCGCCATTGCTCCTGCGCGCTCTCCTTCATTTTGCATCATCCGCGCAAAACCTGTTGGAGCTATACCGAATGGGAAAGCCGATTTCTTACCTAACATCATCACGCTGGTATCTAATTTCGAAACATCGCGTAAAACGCTTGGAACAAATTCAATATCTTCAAAAGCTTTGCGTGCTCTGGCTAAACTCACTTCGCCTTCGGCGGCGCCATCGGTGTAATCAAATGGTGCTTGCGGAGTCCTTCGTTTAGCAATAATTCGTAAATCATAAATAGTTAACGCACGAGTTAGACGGCGCTTTTTAGCGCTAAAGATTGGTTTTCTAAATTTCATGAGTTGCGCTAATTCGGAAATATGTGGAAAGCATCGCTTTACTCGCAGTGAACTCTTTTCCATGGCTCCCTTTCAATGGCGGATAATAAAATCTAACAAAAAGGCAGAACTTTTCGTAGCCCCGACGGGATTCGAACCCGCGTAGCTGGCTTGAGAAGCCAGAGTCCTAGGCCGCTAGACGACGGGGCCCTAGTCTTTCCAAAACTGATTGCCTTCGGCTTTCAGTTCCATTTAATACGTTTCGCTGGGGTACCAGGACTCGAACCTAGACTTACTGAACCAGAATCAGCAGGGCTGCCAATTACCCCATACCCCAATAGCAATGCTTAAGAATACCGTACCGACTAGAGCGCAATCGCCGAAGTTATTCGCGCCAATGAGGCAGCTTTACCAAGTAATTCCATTGATTCAAAAAGTGGTGGTGAAATTGTGCTTCCAGTTGTTGCAATACGTACTGCGCCAAATGCGATGCGCGGCTTTAATCCCATCTCTTCAATTAGGGATTTACGAAGCACGCCTTCAATAACATCGTGGCTCCACGCAGCTAAAGGCGCTAATTCTTTAAGTGATCGCTTCAAAACTTCTTTAGATGCATCATCTGTAATCTTTGAAATTGAATCGGATTCAACAGCGAAGTTTTTGACAAAGAGAAACTTTAGCATCTGCGGAATTTCATTTAACTTAATAATACGTTCTTGAATTATGGGAAGTGCCTTTTTGACCAATGCGATTTCGACATCGGTGCCCGTGATAATTCCGGCGCTTTTCAAGAAAGGCAGCGACCATTTCAAAAATTCATCAATAGTTAACGCCCGAAGTTTGTCGCCATTGATGGCTTCTAGTTTCTTCATATCAAAGCGGGCAGGAGAGGCGTGAACTTTTTCAATAGTAAAAAGTTCGCACAATTCTTTCATGGTGACATTTTCACGATCATCGCCGGGTGACCAACCAAGGAGGGCTAAATAGTTACAAATTGCTTCGGGGAGAAAGCCTTGCTCACGATACCAAGCGATTGAAACTTCGCCATTCCGCTTTGAAAGTTTGGCATTATCTTGCCCCATAACAAATGGTAAGTGAGCAAAAACTGGATAATCTTCGACTGCAACACCCATCGCTTGATAGACGCGAATTTGTCTTGGGGTCGATGAGAGCAAATCTTCACCGCGCAGAACGTGAGTAACTTTCATTAAAACATCATCTACGGCTACAGCTAAGGTATAGAGTGGTGAACCATCTGCGCGCGCTAAAACAAAGTCTGGAACAAATTTATGATCGAATGAAACATCACCGCGAATTAAGTCGTTAAAGGTAGTTCCGCCATCTGGCATACGCATACGAATAACAGATTCGCGCCCCTGTGATTTGTAATCAGCAATTTGTGCATCGCTTAAATCGCGGCAATGACCATCATAACCGGGTGCAACATTTGCCGCGCGTTGCTTTTCGCGCGTTGCTTCTAACTCTACTGGAGTGCAATAGCACCGGTAAGCATCTTTTTGATCCAAGAATTTTGCGGCCCAATGCGCATAGATATCTAACCGTTGTGATTGCAAATATGGGCCATTATCTCCGCCAACTTCAGGACCTTCATCCCAATTAAGGCCAAGCCATTTAAGTGTGTCCATAGCAGCGGCAATATATTCATCGGTTACGCGAGTTGTGTCGGTATCTTCGATTCTAAATAAGAAAGTACCACCAGTGTGACGCGCGTAAGCCCAGCCAAATAAAGCTGTGCGAATATTTCCAACATGTAAATCACCAGTTGGCGATGGCGCAAAGCGTACTTTTACTTTTTTGCTCATCGGTTGCCCATTTTGTTAGTTAATTCGCCCAGACCTTCAATGCTCATTGTCGCCTTTGCTCCAGCAATCATGGGGCCAATTCCAGCAGGTGTTCCGGTCAAAATAATATCGCCCGGCAAGAGCGTCATCACACGCGAAACGAAGTTAATAATCTCAGGGACTTTAAAGATCATCTCGCTTAAATGTGCTGATTGCTTGATTTCACCATTAACGGTTGCTGTAATTTTTTGATTTCCAGGAATGAAATCGGTATCTATCCACGGACCAATAGGGCAGAAAGTATCGAAGCCTTTTGCGCGCGTCCATTGGCCGTCTTTCTTCTGCAAATCTCGCGCTGTAACATCATTGGCGATTGTGTAACCAAAAATTACATCATTAACCCTTTCTTTGGGAACATCTTTACAAATTCGCCCGATGACGATTGCAAGTTCGACTTCGTGGTCAACACGCTCAGACATTTCTGGCCAAACGATTGTCTCATCTGGACCAATCACCGAAGTATTAGGTTTTAAAAAAATAATTGGTTCATCAGGTACGACTCCACCCATTTCAGCGGCGTGATCGGCGTAATTCTTACCAATGCAAACTACTTTACTACGCGGAATCATTGGCGCAAGTAGACGAACTTTAGAAAGTTCTATTGTGGCCGCAGTCTTTGTTATACCTTGATAAATCGGATCACCAGCAATGATGCTAATTCTCTTCTCGTCTTCCAGAACTCCAAAGAGTGGGTCGCTACCAAGACCTGCATCGGGTCCTGGTGAGAATCGAACGATGCGCATTGGGCAATCTTATCTGTAAGTAAGTGCGCTATTTACTCGTGTTCTTCAATTTCTGACTCAACACGTTCAATTAAAACACTACTAATTCGCCGGCGCCGACCAATAGGACGCTCTGAAGTTATTGACCAACCGTGCATCGAAATAGTACTTCCAGCAATAGGAACACGTCCTAATTTCTGAGCCATCAATCCCCCAATTGTGTCTACATCTTCAAAATCTTCTTCGTCGATATCAACTTTTAATTCATCAGCTAAATCTTCAATATGCAAACTCGCTTTTGCACGCGCCGTGTCTGGGCTTAACCATGTGAAGTTCTCTTCACCATCATCGAATTCATCTTCAATTTCGCCAACAATTTCTTCCAAAATATCTTCAATAGTAATAATTCCCGCAGTTCCACCGTATTCATCGACCACAATTGCTAAGTGAATTTGATTGCGCTGCATCTCCTTCAATAATACTACCGCAGTTTTATTTTCAGGAACAAATGTTGCAGCACGCATCAGTTGTTCTATTCGCTCACTTTGTTCGGCCTCATGATGATCAAGGGCTCGCTTAGCTAAATCTTTAACATAGGCAATTCCGATTATGTTATCTATATCTTTACCAACTACAGGGATTCGGGAAAAACCAGAACGAAGTGCAAGGGATAAGCCTTGGCGCAGTGACTTGTCTTTTTCAATCCAGACCATTTCAGTGCGCGGCACCATTAATTCGCGAACCAAGGTGTCGCCTAATTCAAAAACAGAGTGAATCATTTCATGTTCATCGGATTTAACTAAGCCGCGTTCGTGGGCTTGATCAACTAAATCGCGAAGTTCGGCCTCTGATGTAAATGGTCCTGATCTAAAACCTTTACCAGGTGTTATCGCATTTCCGATGGCAATAAGTAATTTTGTAACCGGGCCAAGAATTATCGCTAAAGAATGCGCAACGATTATTCCTGATCTAGCCCATTTATGCGGTTGTTGTCTTCCTAAAGTACGCGGACCAACTCCAACGACAACGTAGGAAAGTATGACCATGATGAACACGGTCAGCGCCATGGCTTGGGCTGAAGGAAAATTGCGCAATAAAATAACGGCAAGTAAAACGGTGGCGGTTATTTCGCAAAGCTTTCTAACTAAGAGAAGAACGTTTAAATAGCGGGCCGGCTGTTGACTATATTTACGCAGTAATTTTCCACCGCGCTTGCCTTCCAATTCCTCAACAACAATTCGAGATATAGATGTAAGAGCTGATTCACTCGCTGCTAAAAAACCTGCAAATGCAAGTAGCAAGATGATCGCGATAATTGCTATTGGACTCAATTTGTACTCTTCCATTTAGCAACGATTGATTCTTGCAGTTCAAACATTATTAATTCATCAGCAAGTTCTTCGTGGTCATAACCCAAGATGTGTAATAAACCGTGAGTTGCCAAGATGAACATTTCATGAAGTCTATCGTGTCCAGCAACTTGTGCTTGAGCAGATGCAACGGTTGGGCTAATTACTATGTCGCCAAGAGTTACCAGATGGCCTTTATATTCTGGCAAATCCATCGGAAAAGATAGAACATCGGTCGTGCCCTCTAAATTCATCCACTTGAGATGCAATTCGCTCATTTGTTTATCTTCAACAAAGAGCATATTTAAATCAGATTCAGGATTTAAATCCAATTCTTTATAAGCAAATTCCATCAGAGAAATTATTTGATCCGATGGAACTAATTGCCCTGAAGTATTGGTAACTTCAATCGTCATTTATTGCCTTATCGGGCGTACTGCATGACGCGCTTCGTCGAAAGATTCATATGCTTTCACGATGTCACCAATTAGGCGATGACGCACAACATCTTCAGCAGTTAATTCAAGAAAAGCGATATCGTCGATTTCTTCAAGGATGTCGCGAACAACTCGAAGCCCGGAATGTTGCCCGTTCGGTAAATCAATTTGCGTTACATCACCAGTTACCACCATCTTCGAACCAAAACCAAGGCGTGTTAAGAACATCTTCATCTGTTCTGGCGTCGTGTTCTGGGCCTCATCTAAAATAATAAAGGCATCATTTAGCGTGCGCCCACGCATATAAGCAAGGGGTGCGACTTCAATGATTCCTGACTGTATTAAACGTGGAACCGTCTCGATGTCGATCATGTCATGCAACGCATCAAATAGTGGGCGCAAATAAGGATCAATTTTTTCTGACAAAGTACCGGGCAAGAAACCTAAATGTTCGCCGGCTTCCACAGCGGGGCGAGTCAAAATAATTCTATTCACTTTCTTGCTCTGCAAAGCCTGTACCGCTTTTGCCATTGCAAGATAAGTCTTTCCAGTGCCAGCAGGACCTATACCAAAAGTAATTGTGTGGCCTTCAATTGCATCCACATAACGTTTCTGATTTGCAGTCTTCGGCCTGATGGTGTGACCACGAGTGCTTAAAATATTAAGTGATAAAACTTCGGCAGGATGTTCAACTGGATCTTTTTCCAGCATTGAAATGGCGCGCTTAACGGTATCGACATTTAAAATATTCCCAGATCGAATAACAACCATTATTTCTTTAAATAAACTTTCTAATCCTTGGCACTCAATGTGTGGGCCGCGCAGCGTAATTTCATTTCCGCGTACTGTGATATTTACCGAAGGAAATGCTGCTTCAATTGTGCGTAAGTTCTCATCGTGCGGACCTAATAAAGCAACCATGGCAATGGCAGGTGGGACTGTGATGAGTGTGCGTTCCATTGATACCAAGTCTATGTTTAACCGGGTGGCCATGCCAGCAAACGACCACCCAATAAATGTAGATGAGCGTGAAAAACGCTCTGCCCTGCTTCTGCGCCAGTGTTAAAAACGCTTCGGTAACCAGTTAGCCCTCGGGCAGTGGCAATTTCGCCAGCAGCGATCAAAATTGCTGCGGTAATAGTTGGTGAACGCTTTGCTAATTCGGCCGCGTTCTCAGCGTGAAAAGTTGGAACGATCAAAACATGAGTCGGGGCTTGGGGAGAAATATCATTGAAAGCTACAACGCTTTCATTTCTAAAAACTATTTCGGCTGGAATTTCGCCTGCTATTATTTTACAGAAGAGGCAATTATTATCTAGCGACACAGATTCACCATACCTTTAAGAGCGCCGAAACTGCCGAAATCGCGGCAATTCCTGCGTGCGCCGACCTCAAAATAGGACGACCCATGAGTACAACTTGGGCACCAGCCTCTTCAAACTTCATTAACTCCTGCGGGGTGATTCCACCTTCTGGACCGATAATTATTAAAGCAGCGCCGATATTTGTATTAGTAACACAATCGCTCAATTTTTTTGTAGCGCTTTCATGAAAAACGATGGCAAGTTCGCTCGCTTTGATCAATACACAGAGATCATCAGTTGTTGTTACTTCACTTATTTCTGGAATTCGTAATCTGCGAGATTGCTTACTAGCAATCCGTGCAGTAACTTCATATTTATCGCAACCCTTGCCAATACTGCGGGCAGCCCGCCATGGAACGATTCGATCAACGCCAGAGACAGTTAGTAATTCAATCGCTTCTTTGGCTCTATCGCTTTTAGGTATTGCCTGAGCCACAGTGAAATTTGTATCCAATTTTTCTTGAAATCCTGTATGCAGAACTTCAACTTCAAGAGATTTTTTCTTGACCGCAAAAACTCTTACTTGCGACCAGCGACCGTTACCATCACCGAGCATGAAAGTTTCACCCGCGGCAATGCGCAAAACCCGCACGGCGTGATGGGCATCTTCGCCATCAAATTCATAAATCTGTCCAACGGCGGTAGGCAAGTCATCGACGAAAAATAAAGTCAACATTATTTTGTAAACACATCTCGTAATTTACTAAAGATGCCACCATCATGTGTTTTCACATGCGCGTCGCCTTTTTTTTCACCGCGTAAATGCGCAAATTTCTTAAGTAAATCTTCTTCTTCGCGGCTTAACTTTGTAGGGGTTGCCACATCTATGTGCACGATGATGTCACCGCGCCCTCCGCTGCGAAGGCGAACCATGCCTTTGCCTTTAACGGAAATCTTTGCTGCGTTTTGCGTTCCAGCCTTAATTGAAAGATCTATCGGACCGTCAAGTGTTTCAATAGAAACACTTGTACCAAGAGCTGCAGCACTCATTGAAATACCAACCGACATATGCAAATCATGGCCATCGCGTATGAAATACTCATGCTTGCTTTCCACAATTTCTACATATAAATCACCAGCTGGGCCACCACCAAAGCCAACTTCGCCGCGACCAGAAAGTTGAATGCGATTACCAGTTTCAACCCCTGCCGGAATTTTCACTGAAATGCTTTGACGAGCACGCACACGACCATCACCAGCACATTCGCGACAAGGCTCTGAAATTACGCTTCCAAATCCTTGACAGTTACTACATGGTCTTGAAGTCATTACTTGACCAATTACCGAACGAACAACTTGTTGTGTTTCTCCGCGTCCTTTACAGATTCCACAAACTTGTGGTGATGCGCCATCGGCGCAACCAGTTCCAGTGCACTTAGGGCAAACCTGAGCGCTCTCTAAAGTAATTTCACGGTCAACTCCAAAACAGGCTTCATACAAATTTACTTCTACTCGAATTAGTGCATCTTGGCCTTGGCGAATGCGCGGACGCGGACCACGTGATCCACCACCACCAAAGAATGCATCCATGATGTCACCGAAACCGCCACCGAAACCGCCACCGAAATTACTTCCGCCTATGTCATAGGAGTGACGTTTTTGTAAATCACTTAGAACTTCATAAGCTGCAGTTATTTCCTTAAATCGATCCTGAATCTCTGGGTCAGGATTTATATCAGGATGTAATTCCCGCACAAGTTTACGATATGCGCGTTTAATTTCATCTGCGCTTGCATCGCGCGCAATACCTAACGTTTCGTAAAAATCAGCCACTTACTTACCCTCAACTAAATATCGGCCAACATATCTGGCAACGGCAGAGACTGCAGCAATCGAGCCTGCATAATCCATCCTCGTTGGCCCGATGACACCAAGTGCGCCAAGTGCGTTTTCATTTGTTCCATAACCAACTGTGACAAGGGATGTGGAACGCAGATTTGCTTCACTTTGTTCTTCTCCAATACGCACCAAAACAGTATCAATACCAGCATTACTATTGTTTTCGCCCAATAAACGCAGCAAAACAACTTGTTCTTCCAAAGCTTCTAGGACAGGGTGCATTGTCGTTGAAAAATCTTCGTGGAATCGCGCCAAGTTTGCAGTTCCTGCAAGCACAACTTTTTCTTCAGCACGCTCCATCGCCATTTCAATTACCGATGAAATAACGATTGCCACATCGCGTCTTTCGCGCGCAGAATAGCTCTCCATGATTCCGCTGAAACGATCGGCAACATCGGGCAAGCGATGCCCCATCATTGCATTATTTAATTGAGTGCGAAGCGTTGCAATGAAGATTTCAGAAACATCTTGCGTTAATTCGATATTTCTTTGTTCTACGCGCCCCGAATCGGTAATTAAAATCATTAACAGTCGCGATGGAGTAATTGCAACCAATTCTACGTGGCGCACTCTAGATTTGACGATTGATGGATATTGCACAACTGCAACTTGTTTGGTGACATCGGCTAATAAGCGAACTGTACGCATTACAACATCATCTAGATCTAGCGCACCTTCAAGAAAAGTCTCAATTGCACGGCGCTCGGCATTAGATAAAGGTTTTACCGTTGCTAATTTATCTACAAAGACTCGATAGCCACGATCGGTTGGAATACGTCCGGCACTTGTATGAGGTTGGGTTATAAGGCCTTCGTCCTCAAGGATTGCCATTTCATTTCTAATTGTCGCTGGCGAAATACCAAGACCATGGTGTTCGGCGATTGATTTAGATCCAACTGGTTCTTGGGTCGCCACATATTCATCGACAATAGCACGAAGAATTTCGAGGCGACGAGTTGACATAATTGCCAATCTTACTAGATGGTTAGTTCGCCAACGATTCGGTCTGCAATCAGGCGCCCCGTAGGGCTTAATTGCAAGCGATTATCAAGAACGCTTATGTGGCCTGCTTCACGGTAGCTTGAAAGGCGCGCAATTTGGCTAGCATTTAGTGAATCTAAATCTATTCCTTCTCGCATGCGAATTCCGAGCATTATTGACTCATCACGCATTTGTTCTGGCGATAGAACTTCACTCTCCAAAATTGGTGATTCGTGTGCAAAAAGTTTTGACTTATATGCTGTTGGATGTTTGACATTCCAAAAACGCTTTCCATTGATATGGGAATGCGCACCAGGTCCAAGGCCCCACCAATTTTTATTTTCCCAATAAGTGATGTTGTGTCTACATTCATGTCCAACTTTTGCCCAATTGCTTAGTTCATACCATTGCAAACCAGCCAGATTACATAATTGATTGACAAGTAAATACATATCAGCCATCAAGTCATCATTTGGCATAGTTAATTCTCCCCGCTTAATTTGCGCGGCCAATTTTGTACCAGTCTCAACGATGAGTGCGTAAGCACTGATGTGATCAATATCTAAAGCAAGTGCGCTTTCAACACTTAATTGCCAGTCACTTAGTGACTCCCCAGGAGTGCCGTAAATCAAATCAACACTGATGCTTTTAAAACCTACAGCGCGCGCCATGGTGACCGCTTTTGCTACGTTATCTGGGTTATGCGTTCTATCTAGAACTGCAAGCACGTGCGGAATTGCAGATTGCATCCCAAATGAAATTCGATTAAAACCCACGGAAATATACTGCGCCAATTTTTCTTCCGTAACTGAATCCGGGTTAGCCTCTAATGTGATCTCACAATCAGGGCTTAGGCCATTGCGGGTTTTAATTGCAGAAATTACGCGTCCTAAATCTTTGGCAGGCAATAAAGATGGTGTGCCTCCCCCGAAGAAAATAGTGGGAACTTCATCCCTTGGCGAAGCTTCAAGTTCGGCAAGTACGGCATCGATGTAATCATTTGAAACTATTTCTAAAGTTGCGCCATCTTGTAATTCATTAGGGGTGTAAGTATTAAAATCACAGTAACCACAGCGTTTTATGCAATATGGAATATGGACATAGAACGATAACTGGGACATTATCGCTGCTTTCGTGCGGCTTTCACCTTTGCGATATCAGCATCAGTTGCAAGAGCCGCGACGAATGCTTCCTGTGGAACTTCAACGCGTCCAACCATTTTCATGCGCTTCTTTCCTTCCTTTTGTTTCTCAAGGAGTTTGCGCTTACGAGAAATATCTCCGCCATAACATTTAGCAAGAACATCTTTGCGAATAGCGCGAATGCTTTCGCGAGCAATAATGCGCGAGCCGATAGCGGCTTGAATAGGTACTTCAAATTGTTGGCGTGGAATTAATTCGCGTAATTTTCCAGTCATCATCACGCCATAGGCATAAGCCTTATCGCGGTGAACAATTGTGCTGAAAGCATCGACTGTCTCACCATGCAATAAAATATCGACCTTGACCAAATTGCCTTCGAAATCGCCCTTTTCTTCATAGTCAAGGGAGGCATAACCTTTAGTACGCGATTTAAGTTGATCAAAAAAGTCAAAAATAATTTCGGCTAGAGGCAACTCGTAACGAATTTCGACTCGCTCTTCGGAAATGTAAGCCATACCTAGCAAGATTCCACGGCGATCTTGGCACAATTCCATAATCGTTCCAATATATTCAGAGGGCGCCAAAATAGTTGATTTAACGATTGGCTCATTTACGCTCGCAACTTTTCCATCTGGAAATTCAGAAGGATTAGTTACTCGAATTTCTTTACCATCATCCATAATCACGTTATATACAACGTTTGGCGCAGTCGAAATTAAATTGAGTTTATGTTCGCGCTCTAGCCGCTCACGTACGATTTCCATGTGTAACAACCCAAGAAAGCCGCACCGAAAACCAAAGCCAAGGGCTACCGAACTTTCAGGTTCATAAACAAGTGCGGCATCGTTGAGTTGTAATTTATCAAGAGCATCGCGCAACACCGGAAAATCTGCGCCATCAATTGGAAATAACCCTGAGAAAACCATTGGTTTTGGATCTTTATAACCAGCCAACGCTTTTTTCGCCGGATTGTTATAAGTAGTCACCGTGTCACCAACGCGTGACTGGCGTACATCTTTTACGCCAGTAATTAAATAACCTACTTCACCAACGCCAAGACCCTTACTGGGAACTGGTTCCGGTGAGATAACTCCGACTTCTAGCATTTCGTGGCGAACTCCAGTAGAAAACATTTGGATTTGATCACGCGATGAAAGATGACCATCAAAAACGCGCACATAGGTAACTACTCCGCGATATGAATCATAAACTGAATCAAAGATAAGGGCTCGTGCCGGCGCATCTGGATCGCCCTTTGGCGCTGGAATTTTGGCAATAATTTGATCGAGTAACTCTGCAACCCCATCACCAGTTTTACCCGAGACACGTAAACAATCTTCGGGTTCGCAACCAATAAGTTTTGCCAATTCTGCTGCGAATTTATCTGGCTGAGCATTAGGTAAATCAATTTTATTAAGGACCGGAATAATCGTTAAGTTATTTTCCATTGCTAAATAAAGATTTGCCAAAGTCTGGGCTTCAATTCCTTGTGCGCAATCAACTAATAGCACCGCACCTTCACTCGCTGCCAGCGAGCGCGAAACTTCATAAGTAAAATCAACATGGCCTGGCGTATCAATCATATTAAGGATGTATTCCTTGCCATCAATGCCACTACGCCATGGCAAGCGAACCGCTTGGGATTTAATTGTGATGCCGCGTTCACGTTCAATATCCATACGGTCTAAATATTGCGCGCGCATGTTACGAGCTTCTACAACTTCAGTAATTCCAAGCATTCGATCAGCCAGAGTTGATTTGCCGTGATTGATATGGGCGATGATGGCGAAATTGCGAATCTGCGCAGGATCTGTAGCTAAGGGCTGTGGCGCCTTAGCAAGTGAAATTGCAGGCATGAACCTAACCTCGCTTTAAGAGGAAAAAGGAATTAACGTGCGTCGGCTTTGGCAGCAGCCTTCGCCATTGAAGACTTCTTATTTGCTGCAGTGTTTTTATGAAGAACACCTTTTGCAACTGCCACATCTAGGGCTTGCGATGCGGTGCGAAGTTCGCTCGTGATACTGGCAGATTCGCCAGATGTAACAGCGCTGCGAAATTTACGGATAGCAGTCTTGATAGATGAAGAGACCGACTTGTTACGAAGGCGAGCCTTCTCATTGGTCTTAATCCGCTTGATTTGCGACTTGATATTTGCCACGCGTAGTACTCCGATGCCTTGAGATTTATTCTCTTACTGAGGGGCGAAAGGTTACCAGCGCAAGGCCATTAGGCTCAAATCGTCCAATTTGCACGCGCGGACGCGATACGAGCAAGAGCCTTTTCGAGGGCATAAATCGGATCACTAGCCGCACCTTTAACCTCGGCATCGGCCTGTGCAATTGCGCCAACTGCGCGCGCAATTCCGCTAGGAGTCCAATGCGCTAATTGGCGTCGGGCTTTATCTATTTGCCAAGGTGCCATTCCTAATTGAGCCGCTAATTCAAAAGATTTTATCCCTCGATTTACACCGGATACTTTTGCAAGGCTGCGAAGTGAAGATGCAATTGCACTTGTCACCATAACTGGATCGGTGCCAGTTGAAAGCGCACTTCTAAGTGAAATTAGAGCCACCGATAAATTCCCATCTAACGTGGCATCGGCAACATCAAAGCCCGTCGTCTCAATTCGCCCTTGATGATATTTATCAACTATGGTTTCATCAATAACGCCGGCAGGTGCATCGGATGCAATTTGGCTAACGGCTGATTGCAATTCGCGCAAGTCATTTCCAAGAGCGCCAACAAGAGCTGCAATTGCGCCAGGGGATGCTTTGCGACCTAAATCTAGAAAGAGATGTTTTACAAATTCGCCTTTTTCGGCCGCTTTCTTTAACGGCTCGCAGGCAATAATTTCTGGCTTCACTTTTTTAATTGCATCTAATAAGGCTTTGCCCTTAACGCCGCCTGTGTGCACAAAAATAAGAACCATTGTTGGATCTGGTTCTAACAGATAGCGCGTTATTTCATCCTTATTATCTTCAGGTAAATCTTGTAAGTCGCGGATAATTAGCGCGCGGCGGTCAGAAAATAAAGATGGCGCAAGAGCATCAGCAATATCACCGGCAATGGTGTCAGCGGCAAATAGCGTTGTTATTTCAGCGTTTTGACTCTTTGCTTCACCGGTTAATTTCGACAAAGCCCGATCCGAAAGTGCGCCTTCAGATCCGAGAATGATGTAAAACGCTTTCACAAGGCTCACCTTACCCCGTCAATTATGTAATGATGAAGCCATGCCAGAACTATTCGAACCTTTGACCATTCGCTCCGTAACATTTCCTAATCGCGTCTGGGTTTCACCGATGTGCCAATACTCAGCTATTGATGGAGTAATCGGGGCTTGGCATAAAGCGCATTTGGGTGCCCTTGCCACTGGCGGTCCAGGGTTAATTATGGTTGAAGCAACCGGCGTAGTTCCTGAAGGTCGCATTTCTATTGCTTGCACAAGTATCGAAACTGATGCGAAAGCTCATTCCTCTTTAAAGAAACCATAGATTTTGCACATTCGCAGAATGTAAAAATTGGAATTCAATTAGCACACGCTGGTCGCAAAGGTTCAACTATGCGGCCTGGCGATGATCATTTAATGGCAAGTGTCCAAGAAGGCGGTTGGCAAACCGTTTCGGCATCGGCCATTGCTTATCATGGTTATGCAGAACCCCGCGAAATTACAATTACAGAAATTCACCAGATAACTCAAGCTTTCGCCGACGCCGCCGTGCGTGCAGTTAAAGTTGGTTTCGATGTCATCGAAATTCATGGCGCGCACGGATATTTAATTCACCAATTTTATAGTCAAATCTCAAACCATCGCACTGATGAATATGGCGGTTCATTTGAAAACCGCATACGCTTCTTATTAGAGATAGTTGCTGCGATTCGCAGCGCGATACCAGAATCTACTCCGCTCTTTGTTCGCATAAGCGCAAGTGATTATGTAGATGATGGCTGGAATATCATTGATTCGATAGAACTTTGCAAGCAACTCAAAACATTAGGCGTTGATTTAATCGATGTTTCATCCGGTGGCAATGTCCATAACGCCCAGATTAAACCAAGCCCTGGACATCAAGTTCCTTTCGCGCAAGCTATTAAAACAGAGGTGGAGATACCAACGGCTGCTGTTGGTTTAATTACTGGAGCTGGACAAGCAAGCGAAATTATTGTCGATCATAAAGCCGACGCAGTTTTCTTAGCTCGCGCAATGTTACGCAATCCTCGCTGGGCACTTAATGCAGCAGAGGCTCTTGGCGTGAAAATTCCGTGGCCAAAACAATTAGAACGTGGCAGAACTATTTAGATCTTCAATTTTTCTACACTCTGACCAGGGCTGACTTATCTAAGAGCCAGCTTTTTACCGCCATGCATGAGTCATAATTTTTTCATCTGATATCAGATGACATCACACTAGCCAAGTCTAAAGAAATTAAATCCACTCTTGCTCGTTCGTACCGAAAACTGATGTGTGCGCGCCGTGATTGCAATCGCGCCATCAAGATCAGTTCTATAGACTCTAGCGCCGAGCTTGAGTAGAGCCGAAAGGATCTCTGGCGCTGGATGTCCGTAAGTATTTCCAGTACCAACGCTGATGACGGCAATTTTTGGTTTTAGCGCCTGCATGAAATCTGACGAGTGGTTAGCCGAACCATGGTGGCTGACTTTATAAATATCAATTGGCCCAATATCGCCAACAAGTAATTGCTGGACCGGTGGCTCGACATCGCCTGCAGTCAAGAGTGTGAAATCTGGGGAAGAAAAAATAATTGCAATGCTTGAATTATTGACAATAGAACCTTCACCCGGCAGGGATTCAAAATTGCCAATAGTTGTATCGGGCCACAAAACTTTTATTGAAATTGCGCCAATGCTAGTTTTCATTCCTCGGCGTGCAATAACAATTTCTTTCCCACGCAGAAGCGCCTTAACCCGAAGACTTTGCATGGTTGGATCGTTGTTATTGCTAATCCAAGTCTGTCCGATTCTGCGATTTTTAAGTAGCCCGGCCAAGCCATCGACATGGTCAGCATGAAAGTGCGAGAGAATTAAGAGCGGAACTTCCTTGATTCCCAACTGCTTTAAACAACGATCTGCTAAAACTTCATCTGGGCCAACATCTATCACAATTGCTCGATTTTGCCCCAGATTTATGACCATGGAATCGCCTTGTCCAACATCACAATTCGCTACTTGCCAATCCCCTGCTGGCCAGCGCCCTAGCCAAGCAATACCTAGAATTAAAACAAGAAAGAAAATGAAAATAACTTTGCGGTATTTGTGAAATAACCACCAAATTAAAATTAGGCCAACGACAACTAGAAAACCAATACGTCCTGTGCGCATAGTTATCACTGGAAAATCGGCAGCCCAGTGCGCAACTGATGCGATAAAACCTGCAGGAAATCGAATCAGAAAAATTAAGAAATTACTAACTATTGGCAAAAACGAAGCCAATAGCGTAGCAATGAAACCCAAGATTGTAATGGGGGCAACGGCAGGGGCTGCTAATAAATTAGCAACGATGCTTATAGGTGATAGATAACCAGAGAGTGCAACAAGAATTGGCGAACAAAAAAGCATTGCAGAAATTGGTAGCGCAAGAGCACTCGCGATAATGGTGGGCATTTTCAGTGAGAGTTTTGCAATCAAACGAGGCGCAAAAAGTAGTAAGCCGGCCGTTGCTAATACAGATAGCGCAAAACCGGCGTCGCGAGCTTGCCATGGATCGCCAATGACAACTGCAGCAATTGCAAAACCCAGCGCCGGCAAAGAATCACCTGCGCGCTTTGATCCATGGGCAACTAACATAACAGCTGCCATAGCAGCGGCGCGCAATACCGATGGCGAAGGTCGTACTAGGCAGATAAAACAGATGAGAAAAATGGCGGTGGCACCCAAGCGCCAACGAATACGTGGAATAAGAAATTGCATTGCCCAAAGCACAAAACTAGAAACAATCGCAAAATTAGCACCGCTGACTGCAACTAAATGTGCTAGCCCAGACCTTCTCATCTCTACTTTAAAAATTTCACTCTGTTTTGAGGTATCGCCTAAAACCATTCCCGGAATAAGAGCACCGGCATCACTATCGCCGCTAATGTTTCGAAGCCCTAACCGAATGGAACCAAGCGCACTGGCCCACCGCGAAGGTTCTGTCTCTACTTTTATTTGCCCGTTAATTAAAACTAAGGCAGCCACCCGCGCTTCTTTGCTAGCAACAATTCGCGCATCGCCAGAAATAATCTGACCTGGCAGAAGATCAATAACTCTTTGATCCCGAACCATTATTCGAATAGGAATGCGCAATTTGAATTCCTGCCCACCACTGCCCACCAATAAGGCACGGGCAATAAAACTATAATTTTTACTCTTTGTAATATTTGGGTCCGTCACAACTTGTGCACGAATTTGCACGCTCTGGCCATAATAATTTCGTAATACAGAATTTTCCAAGGATTGCTGACGAAGTGACATAACAGATGCACCCATTAAAAGGGCAATGACTAAAACTAAAAATCGGCGTTTTTTATTCCAAAACGCAATTACCGCCAGCACGCCTGCCGCAACTGATATGCGCCAAGGCGGCGCCGCGCTTTGAACCAGTGCGCCACACCAAATCGCAGCGCCTAACGCAACTGCGCGGTAATCGACTAAACGCGGACTTTGTCTTTGAAGTTCGCGAATTTTACTACGCCTATTCCGCTGACTTTTTGCAAATCTTCGATAGCCATAAATGGTCCGTTGACTGCGCGATATTCAACAATCCGCTTTGCAATTACTGGTCCAATTCCATCGAGAGAATCGAGTTCGCTAGCAGTTGCGCGATTGATATTGATCGGCCCCTTGCGAATCGTTTTGCTTACGCGGATTCCTTTAGTATTTACAACAGTAGAGTTAACATAAATTTGCTCGCCATCTTTGATAACCCGAGCTAAATTGATATCACTTAAATCAGCACCCGGTGCGCTGTTGCCCGCGGCTTTTATCGCATCGATTACCCGAGAAGATGACGGTAGCGAATAGACCCCCGGTGTATTAACGGCTCCTGCAACATCAATCATTATTTCTGGCGCAACTATTTCAATAGGTGCAATGGGTAAGGCAATAATTTCGGTGCTTGTGCCACGCAAAACTAAGAATGATGAGAGTGCAATTGCAATGGCCGCCATTGCAAGCAGCCCACGTTTTTGAATTTGTGTGTAATGGAGATCGAACCACCAATTACCGATTTTCTGAAAAGTATCATTTAGATTATTCATGCACGAATTCTGCTTGCGCAGCGTGCGCCAGAGTTACTGAAGGTTTTTAACTGTTGATAACAATATTTACAAGCTTTGGTGCACGCGTAATTATCTTAATTATGGTGGCACCGGCCAGGGCTTCCTTAACTGTTGGCATCGCCAGCCCTAAGGATTCAAGTTCGGTATCGCTAATAGTTGGCAAAACATCTAGCCGCTCTATTATTTTGCCGTTAATTTGAATAACGGCGGTAACCCAATCGGCAACAAGTAGTGACTCATCCACAACCGGCCAACCAGCTAGGGCAATTCCTGGTTTATACCCCAAGCGATCCCACATTTCCTCGGATGTGTATGGCGCGACTAAAGACAACATAATTGCGATTGCTTCAACGGCTTCGCGAACTGCAGGATCGGCTGGGCCGCAGCCAGAATCAATTGCTTTACGCGTTGCATTTACTAATTCCATAACGCGCGCAATTGCTACGTTAAATCGAAAAGATTCAACAGCAATACCTGCATCATGGAGTGCTTTATGCGTTGCTTTGCGAAGAATTGTGTCGCCCTTGGTGAAATCCACACCAATTTTACTTGTTACATCCCCTGATAATCGCCATGCACGATTTAGAAATTTAACTGAACCCGATGGCGATACATCTGACCAGTCAACATCATCTTCAGGTGGGCCGGCAAAGACCAGCGACAAGCGAATCGCATCAACACCGTGAATAGCTAGTTCATCCGATAAGCGAACTAAATTCCCGCGGCTCTTCGACATGGCAGAGCCATTCATAACGACCATGCCTTGATTTAGCAATCGGGTAAATGGTTCGTTAAAACTAAGCATTCCCATGTCATTTAACACTTTTGTAAAGAAACGGCTATAAAGAAGGTGCAAAATTGCGTGGGTGACGCCACCAACATACTGATCTACCGGCAACCAAGTATCAATATCTTTGCGCGTGAAAGCTTCGTTGTTATTTGTAGAAGATGGATAACGCAAGAAATACCAAGATGAATCCACAAAAGTATCCATCGTGTCTGTATCGCGCTTAGCTTCGCCGCCGCACTTTGGGCATTTAACATTTACCCAATCCGTTGCCGCAGCAAGGGGTGATTGACCCTTAGGTTTTAAATCTAGCCCCTCGGCATTGGGTAGAGTTAACGGCAATTGATTTTCTGGAACGCCAACTTCGCCACATTTTTGGCAATGGATAATTGGAATCGGAGTTCCCCAATAACGTTGGCGTGATACCAGCCAATCGCGCAAACGATAATTGCGTGCAGATTTTCCAAGGCCATCTTTTTCCAGTTGCGAATTTATTGCAGTGATTGCATCGGCTTTACTTAAACCATTTAGGGCGCCTGAATTAATTATCGTTCCATCGCCCACCGTTGCAATTCCAGTGATATTTGGGTCCTCTTCGCCAGTATCTAGAACTACTTGCACTGGCAATTTCATGGCGCACGCAAAATCTAAGTCGCGCTGATCATGGGCAGGCACTGCCATGATGATGCCCGTTCCATAATCGGCTAAAACATAATCACTGGCCCAAATTTGTAACTTCTGGCCATTTACTGGATTAATTGCATAACGTTGCAAGAAAATACCACTCTTGGGGCGATCAGTTGCCAGACGGTCGATATCACTTGCACTCTTAATTTTCTCTAGATAGGCGCTAAATTCTTTTTCAACGCCACCACCTTTAACAAGTTCGGCGGCAAGTTCGCAATCGGCGGCAACAACCATAAAAGTTGCACCATAGAGCGTATCTGGGCGCGTTGTATAAATAGTTACAGGTTCAGTGCGCCCTTCAATCACAAATTTCACATTGGCACCAGTTGAGCGACCAATCCAATTGCGTTGCATTGTTAAAACCTTTTCAGGCCAATGGCCTTCTAACTGCGCCATATCATCGAGTAATCGATCAGCATAATCTGTAATTTTGAAATACCACTGATTTAATTTCTTCTTGATAACAGCGCTATCACAACGCTCACACAACCCTGCAACGACTTGTTCATTTGCTAATACAGTCTGACAACTTGGGCACCAATTAACTGCTGAGTCTTTGCGATAGGCCAGACCGCGTTCATGTAGTTTTAGAAATAACCATTGATTCCAGCGATAATATTCGGGATCACAAGTATTAAAAACACGATCCCAATCAAATGAACAAGCAAAGCGACGCATTGAATCTTTCTGCACAGCGATATTCTCATAAGTCCAAATCTTTGGATTTTCATTGCGTTTAATGGCGGCATTTTCTGCAGGTAAACCAAAAGCATCCCACCCAATTGGGTGCATAACATTGAAACCTTTTTGAACCCAGTACCGCGCGATTACATCTCCGAGTGCATAAGCCTCGGCATGGCCCATATGTAAATCACCCGAAGGGTATGGAAACATATCCAGTACATATTTCTTTGGGCGTTTATCGTCGGGACGACCTGATTTAAATGGAGTCAATTTATCCCAAACTGGGAGCCACTTTTCTTGCACATAGGCAAAGTCATATGCCGCGTGCTCGCGCTCCTCATTGCTCATTATTAAAGTTTATCGGTTATTACATTATTTATTTACGTAAGTGGAATCTTTTAGACAAAGTCCGAACTCATTACGAACAGAACACTAATTCCGACTAATCGCACCCGCTAGTGCTGTTGCTTTCAATCGAACCTGCATGGAGGCAGGCTTTTCCATGAAGACTTATTTGGGCGAAGATACGATCTGCAAGCAGACAGCAAATGGTCTTCGATGGTCACCGGTTGGCTAATTTCCATTCCGCTTAGAAATTTGCGGAGGTTTTCCCTCGCCTTGAAGAACGGTGATCGGTTCGCAAGAACTAAGGATCCGACTTATAGGGCGATTTTTCTGCAACTTTTATGTATGCAATCGGGCTCGGTTAGTCGTCGAAGTAAGGACGATTGGAAGCCAAAACTGTCAGGCGACGCGGATGCCTTACTTTTTCGTTAGTTCTCGATATTACGGCCTGCCCCACACTCGCAATGGCAGGATTTGTTATCAAATTGTTATCCGAATCTTCACTAGCATTCTATTGACTCATTCCAATTACACACTGCATACTTCAGTTGACGGATTCTGGCATCGTTTACATATTCCCCTAACCTATAACGTTGTTGCGGAACTCAAAACCGTTTGAATCACCTATTAGAAAGTTGGAAAATGCGAATGATCACAATATTGCAAGCTTCAACAAGAGGTAGCCGCGCATTGAAGGCAGCATCGACTTTTGCTCTCGCAGCAAGTCTTGTAATTGTTGCTGTTCCATCCGCTTCAGCTGCAACTTTAGGAAGCGCCTGCTCAGAAGTTGGGGCAACAAGTAAAATCGGCAAGAAGGAAGTAATTTGCAATCAAGTCGGTGGACAGAGGATTCTCACTGAGAAAACAGTCACCAAAGTATCTATCACTGCAAATGCAATTATCGGCGGAAAAAATCAACAAACGGCAAATTTCGTCAAAAACTTCATTATCCCAAACTTTGAATTGAACCAAGCACTCAAAGGCAAGAATGTTGAAGTCAACTTCATCTCATGTAGCGGATCTTGCGACGATAACGCCTTTAAGTCAGCACTAGCGCTCGATCTTCTAGCGAAGAAAGGTGCAGACATTTTTACACTTGATGGATTCTGGGTCGCTGAATTTGCAGATGCCGGTTACATCCAGCCATTAAACGAAATCCTTTCTGCAAGGTCAGTAAATTCTTGGGAAGGCTGGAAGCAGATTCCTACAAACGTACAAGGGGTTATGAAGTACAACGACAAGGTGTATGGAATTCCACAGGGTACTGATGGTCGAATCATCTACTTCAATAAGAAGCTCTTTGCAGCAGCTGGT
>JBCKHJ010000007.1:0-34534 GCA_038905915.1 Candidatus Planktophila sp.
AGGAAGTGCGTTTTGGAGAAATCGGATCGCGATAATCTAGCCTGATCTGAACGCCAATGAGTTCAGAACTATTACTATCGATATGGCTCAGCAGTAATTGCGTAACTAATCCAGCAACATGATGGGCGATTGCAATAGGAACATCGCCTCCACTCTCTCTTTGAGCATTAAGAACGGTTTCAAAACGCATCCCTGTTCGCTCTTCAATACTTAATTCAATACATCGAATACATGGAGTTTTCCCTGGAATGACAAGTGGACCGAAAGATATCCCGGGACCGTCACCATTATGAATAAATAAGTGATTTTGGCTTTCGCGCATGATGTGTTCCATGGTTTCACTAGAGAAATCGCCGATCATAATACTTAAATTTTTTTCGCTTATAGTTTGTTTAGTTGGGTTTATTTCAGAGGGAAATAACGCGATTTCGCGCGAGATTTCGGCAATGCGCACTTTGTAATTCTCGCCGATATCAGAATTTCGTAAAATGCCCGTGCCTAAATCAGAATCGCTAACTGTTGGGTTACTACGTCTAGCCGATATCGCAAATCGAGTTTGTGTTACACCACTGGCTAATAACATTGCATAGAGAAGGCTGGCAATTCGGTTTCCGCCATATATTTCAATGACAAAATTCTGTCGAGCAGAAAGTTTTGAAACTCCCCCGTCATAAACGCCATCTATCCATGTTGCTTGCGAAAGTTCGGGAGCAATTCTGGTTTGCAACTGAAGATAAGCCGCGTCTCGGCTCTGATCTTGCACACCATGAACTTTTTCTGGATTTTCAGAAAAATATCGATTCTGTAAAGTTATCTTTCCTTTTTTCGTATCGAGAAATCCGCCAGATTCCAATTCATTTGCCATACGTTCCACCAAATCAACCGGAACAGATATTTCATCGCTGATTTCTTGCGCGCTTTTAAATCCATTAAAACGTGAAATAACAGTTCGTGCCCCTGGATGCAGGACTTCTACAAAGTTCTGTGAATTTCCAACGAATATCGATTCTTCACTCGAGTGAATTGAACGGCTAAAGCGGACCCCGACTTTTAAACGAGGCAAGATTTCAAGCGATGATGGAATACTCAGCGATGCGGCCTTTATAATTTTCTTGGATTTTGTCATGGCGCAAGAATGCTCGGCGCCCTTGGGTTAGTAATTAGAGCTGGAATTAAATTGTGGATGAGCCCTCTTTTAATTACGCAATGCAACTAAGCGAGCGCACTTGGTCATGTGGCGTGCAAATAAGTAAAGCCCCCAACAGTGTTAGGGGCTTTACTTATTAATTTTTAGGTGGGTATTACTGGTGCCTTACCAAGAATGCGATTGACCTTTGTGCCACACACTGGGCAAATACCCTGTGCCATGCGACGACCAGATTCAGAGACCTTTACGGTTCCCTCGAAATCACGCTTGGCTTTGCACTTTACACAATAAGCATCACCTTTATATGTCTCTGTCATTTTTCCTCCGATCGCGCTCGCCATATGGGCGTTCGCTTTGGTCTGACGATACCCCCCTCAGCGCTCAATCGGGGCTTTCTAGGCTCATTTCTGCAAGACTTTTTTAGAATTTCTGGGGCGACAAGTGACCTTTCGGCGCCCTCATAACCATCTAGGTAGGCGCTGGCGCGCTCGCTCTGGGGAAATCGGTCTAATACGGTCGTGAATTCATGGCCGTGGTCGAAAAAGCGCAGATGGATAGCCTCATGAAAGAGAATGTAGTCGAGGACGTAATCAGGGGCGCCTTTTAGGCGATCTGAGATTCGAACTGAGCGGTCAACGCTGGTGCAAGAGCCCCAGCGCTCGCGCATTGGGCGCCATGCCACAGATACTGGGCGCTCGGTGATTTCTGGGGCTAATTGGGCAAGCAATGAATCGATTCGGAGGGCGAGTGCGGCCTCACTTGGGATTTGGGCCGCCTCTTGGGCGCGAATTTTGGCAATCATCTCGGGGACAACGGAGCGTTCATCGGCTTTGCTCATGCGCGAAGGAATGGAAATCACAATTCGCCCACCTTGGCGATAGGCCGAGATGTTTTTCTTTCGCCTAGTCGAACGAACGACAATGATTTCGCCCTCTGAAATTCCTGGAAGAGCTAGATCATCGCCGTCGGCAGATAAATCAAGGTTCATGTTACAACGATAGATGCAAATATATTTTTATCAAAGTGCGTTTAGGTTGATTTGGTGGCAATTACTGCGTACTTTACTGGTACGAAGTCCTCGGATAACCGTTGTCTATCTGCAAGGGGAAGGCAGATAGCGCAATGTGCGCCCGGGGGCTTCGCTTTTCTGACTTCGCTTTTCTCTTTGGTAGGCCAGCGTAGGCCAGTGATGGCTCTCTAACTATTTTTATAGGTCAGATAAATCATCTGGAATCGTGATGCTATCTAAATAACTTTCGGGCGTTAATAAATCTTGCGCCGTTGGAAGAATCAGACTCCAAATATTATCGCGAGTTTCTATATCGCGCAGTTCGCGAACTTTGGACCAAAAGTTAGCTGCTTCGCGGGCAAGGCGTGGTGAAACCGCTAGACCAAAAAGAGATGAAAATAATTGTTGCGCTGGGGCGCAAGTTGCACGCCGTCTGCGTAGCGTTTCAGTTAGCGCAGACAAATTTGGTAAGCGATCTTTTGCGCTTTGAGTTACAACTTCTTCGCTCCATCCATCGATTAGCGCAAGTGCCGTTTCTAATTTTGTTAACGCCTCGCGTTGGGCGGGAGTTTCTTCAGGAGTAAAAATTCCCTGATTAAGTACGATGTTAAAACTTTCAGGATTTGCTGGATCAAAATCACCCGAGGCACTTGCTGAATCGAAAGCCTCTTGGGCTTGGCGTTGTATTGCATCAATGTCGATGCGAATTCCTTTTCCGTATTCCGAAATTGCAGTGCGAATATATGAAACTAACCAAGGATTGCTTGCAAATAAACGCGCTACGGCACTTTCACGCAGTGCATGAAAAATTCGCACTTCTTCAATTGGAATTTCTAGATCTTTGCTCCACTGGTCAATATTTTGTGGCACTAGTGCTGGGCGAATTGGATCAAGGAGTGGAAGTCCAACATCATGTGCTCCACTTACTGCAGCCGATAAACCACCAATTGATTGACCTAGTTGGGTTGCTAAGAGTGAGCCTATAAATGTGCGTAATAAGGCAGCAATTGCGCCAGCAGGAATCTGCATCTGGTTTTCAACTAAGGATTCACTCTGGTTCTCAGTAGCGTTTTTAAGAAGTTCACTCATCGCAGCGGTAAGACCGATTGCTAGTGGTTCAACGGTGTTTTGCCAACCGACAAGAGTTACATCAACCCAATCACTTCTACTTAGTGTGTTCTGAGTTGTCTTTGCATTATGACTTGGCTTCGGGGTCTGCTCTGATTGACTCGCATGTGATTGGCTTTCGACGCCAGAACTTATTTCTGAATGTGAAATCGGGCTATGTGACGGAAAGAAAGTTGCTTCATCTAGCCAAAGTTCGGCAATTGCAAGGGCTCGCTCAACAAGGGCAACATCATTAGCCCCAATTGGCATAGAACCATGAGCGCTAACAAATTTCTTAGCGGTGTCTCTGACAATATTTTTAGGTAACGCTTCTTGTAATCCCGCGGTATTGCCAAAGTCCATTCCGAAGGATTGAATAATTGGATTATTGGCTAGATTATCTAAATTCGATGGATTAATTCCAAGTTTTTGAAACTGCTCGGCCATCGCTGCTTGCACCTGATTCATCATTGCAGCAAAATCTAAGCCTTCACCAGAATTCTCATCCTGTGAATTCTTCTCGGAATCCTCATCCGAGTTCCCTGGAGTAAATCCAAATGTTGACATGGCTCTAATCCTCCCATCCTTCTAACAACGACACCATTCGATTTCTTCCCGTGCGACGCGAAGCAACAGATAAGGCTAAAGTAGCGCCATGTCCACCGCCTTCCTTGCCCTCATTTGGTGGGTTGTTCCAGCTGCTGGCCTGCTGGGTGCCTTCGGTTATGTTTTATGGGTTAGTAAATTTAAAAATAAATTTGAACAAGAAACAAGGCGCTCAGTCGGTCGATTTCAACGCTTCCAAGACTCTCTTCGTGAGCGTCAACGGCTAGATTCTCTCAAGCCTAAGTCAACAGATACGCTCGAGCCTGATGCGTTGGGAAATCCCAACACAGATATTCCGCGCTAAAGAGTAAATACTTCTATGCGCTTTTCACCACTTCCGATATTTGCAAAACTAATTCTTTCAATTTTTTTAATTCTAGCTTTTTTGGCGCCTCTTCCCTTTGCCATTTTGATGCCAGGTAGTGCCCAAAATATTTTAGACGAAATTATCGTTATTAAGAATGAAAAAACTTATCCAGCAAATGGGCGAATTGATTTGATATCTATCCGTGTCACTAATCCCGATTCATATCTTTTCGGTCCTCAAATCCTTTATTCGTGGCTTAAAGGCGATGATGTTGTGCTGCCACACTCTGCGATTTATAAAGCTGGGACTACAACGAAAAAGGAAGATTCCGCGGCAAAAGCAGATATGAATTTGTCCCAAAATTTAGCGATTAAAAGCGCTATGGTTTATCTGCTTTCCCATCCTGAACTAACCGGTGGTGGTACAATTTCGGCCAAGAATATTTCCTTTAAAGTAAAAGATACCGGTGGGCCAAGTGGTGGCATGGTTTTTGCAATTGGTTTAATTGAGTTATTGACTAAGGAAGATTTATTAAGAGGACGCCACATTGCAGGGACCGGAACAATTACTACAAGCGGAATTGTTGGGCCAGTTGGCGGGATCACCGAGAAAATATCTGCTGCCAAAAAGGCAGGAGTCAAACTCTTTATTGCACCGGCCGAAAATTGTGAAGATATAGAAATTGTTCCGCAAGGAATTCAGGTAATCGCAGTCCGAACTCTGTCGCAAGCAATTGTGGCGCTGCGCACAAGCGCAGGCTCAAATTCAATGGTTGAAAAACTACAGGGATGCGCTAACGTTGGAACATGATGAGTAGACAAACCCCGCAATTTAATTTCAAAGGTCGCCGTGCCACCCTGCAAATAACGATTGCAGCTCTGGTTGCTTTAGTTGCCATTGTCTTATCGCTAAGTAGCTTCTATGCCGATTGGCTCTGGTTTAAATCAGTTGATTTCACCAGTGTTTGGTCAACGGTTCTTGCAACAAAAATAGGACTCTTTATTGTCTCAGGTTTATTAACATCGTTGGTGATCATTACAAACATTGTTATTGCTTACAAGCGACGTCCTTTGTATGCGCCACTTACCGTTGAAGCCGATAACTTAGAACGCTATCGCGCACAAATTCAACCGATTCGCCGTTGGGTTATACTGGGTTTAAGTATTGCGCTCTTCTATTTTGCAGGTACAGCAGGTTCACAATTGTGGAGTATTTGGTTACTCTTTAAAAATTCAACAGATTTCGGAGTTAAAGATCCGCAATTTGGCATGGATATTTCTTTCTTCGCCTTCAGACTTCCAATGTGGCAAACACTAATTGGTTGGGCAATATCAACTCTTGTCTTATCGATTATCGCAAGCGCAATTGTTCATTATTTATATGGCGGAATTCGCCCACAGGTGCGCGAAGATCGCACAACCGTTGCTGCGCGAGTTCAACTATCTGTTCTGCTTGGTCTAGTTGTTTTATTTAAAGCCGTTGCATATTGGTTTGATAGATACGCGCTTGCGCTTAAGGAAGGCAGATTAATTACAGGTCTTACCTACACCGATGTAAATGCAGTTCTACCCGCAAAAGCAATTCTTGCTGCCATCGCCGTTGTATGTTCCTTGTTATTTTTTGCAAACATCATTCGCCGTTCTTGGGTATTACCAGCAACTGGAACCGCGCTACTTGTTATCTCCTCGGTATTAATTGCTGGCATTTATCCGGGCGCAATTCAACAATTCCAAGTAAAACCCAGCGAATCATCCAAGGAAGCCCCTTATATCCAGAAGGATATCGATGCAACACGGACTGCTTATGGCTTAGATGATGTAACTGTTACTGATTATAAAGCAACTCTGTCGACCACTGCAGGGCAATTATCCAAAGATGCCGCAACAATTTCCAATATTCGTTTAATGGATCCAAATATTTTATCGGCAGCTTTTCGTCAATTGCAGCAAATCAAGCCTTATTATGCTTTCCCTGAATCACTAGATATCGACCGTTATACCGTTGATGGTCAAGTGCGTGACATGATTGTTTCGGTTCGTGAATTAGATATTCAAGGCATTCCAAGTCGTAACTGGATTAACGACCACTTGGTATATACACACGGTTTTGGTTTCACTGCAGCCCTTGGAAATACTCGCGGTGCTGATGGAAAACCTTCCTTTCTAGTTGGCGACCTCCCTCCGACAAAAGGACTTGGAAAATTTGAACCACGCATTTATTTTGGTGAAAATGTTCCTAATTACTCCATTGTTGGTGGAAAGAAGACCGAAACCCCAGTTGAGTTCGATTTTCCAGATGATACTTCCGCCACCGGTCAGAAAAATGTTACTTACTCTGGCACTGGTGGAGTACCCGTTGGTTCACTCTTCCAAAAATTAGTCTTTGCTATTAAGTATCAAGAACAACGTATTTTACTTTCAAGTTTAATTAATAAGGATTCGAAAATTCTTTTCAATCGCAATCCGCGCGATCGAGTTGCAAAAGTTGCACCATGGTTGACACTCGATGGCAACCCATATCCAGCACTCGTTGATGGAAAGATTATTTGGATTATCGATGGTTATACAACCAGTGCGGGTTATCCGTATTCAACAAAGACAATATTATCTACTGCGACAACAGATGCCTTGACTATTAATTCAACAGCGATTACCGCTCAAGGAAATCAAAACATTAATTACATCCGAAACTCGGTAAAAGCAACGGTTGATGCCTATGACGGCACAGTTACCTTGTATCAATGGGATACCAAAGACCCAGTATTAAAAACTTGGAGTAAAGCTTTCCCTAATACTGTTAAGCCAAAGAGTGATATGTCAAAGGATCTGCTCAGCCATATTCGTTATCCAGAAGATATGTTCCGTGTGCAACGCGATATTTTGAGTGCTTATCACGTTAGAACTGCTAACGCTTTTTATGGTGGACAAGATTTCTGGCGCGTGCCACGTGATCCTTCAACATTCGGTGGCAATGCCGGAGCGCAACCTCCCTATTACTTAACTATGCAAATGCCAGGGGCAACTAAACCTTCATTCGTTTTAACAACACCATTTGTTCCACGCGGTGGTCGGGAAAACTTATCGGCTCTTGTCATTGTAAATTCTGACGCAGGGGCTGATTACGGCAAGATCACTCTTCTGCAATTACCGCGCAGTGCAAACGTGGCAGGTCCTTCACAAGTTGCATCTAACTTTGAAGCAAAACCTGATGTTGCACTTTCGCTCTCATTATTGCGTCAAGGTGGTGCAAGTGTGGTTCTTGGAAGCTTGCTAACACTTCCAGTTGGCGGTGGCTTACTTTATGTCCAACCAGTTTATGTTCGTGCAACTGCCAATACTGCGGCAATTCCATTACTGCAAAAAGTTCTTGTTTCATTCGGTGATAAAATCGGATACGACGACACTGTTAAAGGCGCACTAGATCAAGTATTTGGTGGAAACTCTGGAACAACAACACCAACTGGTACTTCAACAACACCAACTGGTACAACTAATTCAAACCTTGCAAGTGCGCTAGAAAGTGCTAAACAAGCACTTGCCGATGGACAAGCAGCCCTTGCTAAGGGAGATTTCGCTGCATATGGTCGCGCACAAGATCGATTGAAATCAGCAATTGCATCTGCAATTGCTGCACAAAGTAAGAAGTAAATTTCTTAATTGCACAAGCAATCACCGTGTGTTTTGTGTGCGCTAATTAAGTACAGATTTGGTCTTTAGCGCACTTAGCACCTACGATTGCGCTACCGACGCGGGGTGGAGCAGCTCGGTAGCTCGCTGGGCTCATAACCCAGAGGTCGTAGGTTCAAATCCTGCCCCCGCTACTAAACGACTCTCATAAAATAGGGTCATAAAAGTCCCAGCCAGGCTCTTCTGACTGGGACTTTTGCCTTCTGATTAAAGATTCTTGAGGCATTGCGCAGGATCAAACCGTGGTCGGGCTCGGCTGCATAGATCACCAGCCGCGAGCGCGGAAGCAAAAATATAAACACTACGCTCTATTTATGAGCAAGACTTATACATCTAAGGTTTCTCGTAGTGCCGGCTATGCCTTACATGTAATGACTGCCTGTGGCGCAGTTGTCGGAATGCTTGCACTGCAAGCCGTATATGACGACCGAATTCGTATGGCTTTACTCTGGTTAATTGCTTCACAAATTCTAGATGGTCTAGATGGTCCGATTGCTCGTAAATTAGATGTACATATTCATGCGCCTAAAATTGATGGCCACATTTTGGATTTAGTAGTTGATTACGTGACTTGTGTAGTCGTACCCGTGGCCTTTCTTGTACACTTCAAAATGTTACCCGTTCGCTACGAAACCATTATTGCTGCATCTATTTTTCTTTTCTCCGCACTCTGGTTTGCTCGTACTGATCTAGAAACTGATGAGCACTGGTTTAATGGATTTCCAGCAGTTTGGAATCTAGTCGTTCCAACTTTTTTGGTTTTTGAGTCTACTCCAACTCAAGTAGCGATAATTTCAATAATCTTATGCATAAGCCAATTTACGAATTTGAAAATTCCTCACTTGGTACGGGCCAAAGAACTCCGTTTTATATCGCTTCCATTTGGGATTATTTATATCGTCAATCTCGTGCTTCTTTCGTGGGATTACTCCGATCTTCATGGGTTAAACGCCAACTTCTTAACTCAATTTATTTTGCTCTCTTTCCCAATCTATATTGCGATTATTTCGATCTGGAAAACGTTAAGCCCAAATAAAGCGTTACCAACTTGGGGCAATAAGAGCCGTTAGTTCTAGCGAATACGCAGTGAGTTTGTGACCACAAAAAGTGAACTTAGCGCCATAGCCGCTGCTGCATAGATTGGTTGCATTAAACCTAGCGCCGCTATTGGAATGCCAATTAAGTTATAAGCAAAAGCCCAACCTAAGTTAGTTCTGATAACGTGCAACGTTTTTTTGGAAAGAAGAAGTGCCTCAACAACACTTGAAAGATTCTGCCGCATCAAAGTTATATCGGCAGTCGAAATCGCAGTATCTGTTCCAGTTCCCATGGCCATGCTCAAATCGGCGGCAGCGAGGGCAGCAGCATCATTGATTCCATCACCGATCATTAAAACGCGATGACCTTGCCCTTGTAATTCTTTGACTTTCGCTAATTTTGTTTCGGGCATTGCCTGTGCGATGACATGTGATGCTGGAATTCCAACTTGCGCGCCGATGCTAGCGGCAGCTTCTACCCCATCGCCAGTGACAAGCCATGGCGTAATTCCCATTGCACTAAGGGCTGCGACTGTTGCAGCTGCATCAGTTTTTAGTTCATCGCCCACGGCGAATACTGCAAGTGCAACGCCATCCCAAGAAAGAACGGAAATAGTTAAGCCAGCAGATTGGCCGGCTGCAATAGCGGCATTTAATTCAGAGTGAAATTCGGTTGAACTATGTGCAACTGCTTGTGGTGAACCGATTAGAACTACCGGAGATTGCAACCCTAAATTAACGCGACCAGCAGCACCAGCGCCCGGCGTAACTGCAAAATCTGAAACTGTTGTGCCTTGGATTCCTTGCGCGGAAACGTAGGAATTAATTGCTTGTGCAATCGGGTGATTGTTCATCGACTCGATTGAAATTGCGCTCGATAAAATAGTTGCATCGCGCAGAAGTTCAGTAAAACCTTGACCTAAAACTTTTCCGGCATTGGTAGAAATTGTTACTTGTTGTACTTTCATTGCACCAGCGGTGATGGTTCCAGTCTTATCAAAAATTACAGTATCAACCGTGCCCGCAATTTCCAAAACTCGTGGTTGGCGCAGGACAATTCCGCGCTGTGCACCACGACCCGATGCCACTAAAAGTGCCATTGGGGTTGCAAGTCCTAGCGCACACGGACAAGCAATAATTAATACGGTAATTGCAACTGAAATAGATCGGGCTAGGAGATTGCCGGTGTAATAATACCAAACCGCGAAGGTTGCAATTGTAAGCAAAATTACAACTGGCACAAAGACCGCACTTATTCGATCTGCTAGGCGCTGGATTGGGGCTTTCGTTCCTTGCGCAGTGATAACCATTGCAGTTATTCGTGCCAATTCGGTATCGCTACCAATTCTGGTGGCACGAACTAAAAGCCTTCCATTATGATTAATGGATGCTCCAATAACATGTGAACCGATACTTACATCAATAGGTACTGATTCTCCAGTTAACATCGAATTATCTACGGCGCTATTTCCTGAGATAACAATTCCATCGGTTGCAATTCGATCTCCGGGGAGAACTTCGAATTCATCGCCAATTACTAATTGATCAATTGGAATTATTACTGCCACTCCGCTGCGAATAATTGTGACTTCTTTGCTACCAAGGGCTAACAACGACAATAGGGCGCTACTTGCGCGGTGCTTTGCGCGAGCTTCAAGAAAACGTCCCAAAATTACAAAGAAAATTAACCCTCCGGCAACTTCGGTATAAACTTCACCGGCACCCGTCGCATTCGCGTAGATAGACCAGATGAATGCGCTGAGCGAGCCCATGGAAATTAAATTATCCATAGTTGGATGTTTCAAGTTTCGAAGGGCGCTGCGATGAATTGGCCAAGCAACAATTAAAACTACTGGCGCACTAAGTGCGATAACTAACCATGCAGTAGGAGAATAAAGTGGGTGAAGAATTTTTAAATTATCTAATTGGCTAAGAATCCACATATCAATGTGGTGGTGCCAAGTCATGGTCATTGAAATCGTTATTGCTGGCACGGTGAAAATAAATGCAAAGAAAAGCGCCAAAGAAGATTTCTTGCTGTGAAGTGCTATCTGAGTAGTTCCATCAAGTGCGCGCGCATCATAGCCAGAGCCTTTGACCGCCTTTATTAATTCCTTTGTAGATACTTCCGCCGGAGCTAAAATATGTACGGTTTCGGTTGCAAAATTAACAGTTGCACTCACGCCTTCAATGGAATTTAAGGCTCGTTCGACTGTATTTACACATGATGAACAAGTCATTCCTTGGATTGAAAGCGTGGTTGGTTCTAACAGATCCTTCATCACTTAGCTCCTTTTAATTCTTTAATTATTTTGTCATGTAATGCACTATTAGTTGAAACGCCGCTGCCACCAAATGGTCCATCCATGCCATCAGTATTTGTAAATCGCCCTCCGGCTTCGCGTACGAGAATATCGAGGGCTGCCATATCCCAAAGCGCTAACTTTGGTTCGATTGCAACATCAACTGCGCCTTCTGCAACTAACATGTGCGACCAAAAATCACCATAACCACGCGTACGCCATGCTTGGCTAAGGAGCGAATTAAAATTATTTAATTTTTCTTCAAAATCGACAAAATCTGAATACGCAATTGAAGAATCAGAGATCTTTGAAACTTTTGAAACCGAAATTTTTCGCGGTACAGAATCCAGAAATTTAACAAAAGCGCCTTCTCCCCGTTGGGCATACCAACGGCGTGCAAGTGCAGGCGCGCTTACTACTCCGACTACAACTTCCTCTTTCCCGTTGGCATCCCTTTCTACTAAAGCAATAAGTGTTGCCCAAGTTGGAACTCCCCGCATAAAGTTTTTAGTTCCATCAATCGGATCAATTACCCAATATCGTTTTGCACTTTCGCGGTCACCACCAAATTCTTCGCCAACTAAGCCATCAGCTGGTCGCGCGCGGCTAATAGCCTCTCTTATTGCTGCCTCCGTTGCACGGTCAGCATCAGTAACAGGGGTGTTATCTGGTTTAGTTGTGATAACTAAATCCAAGGCTTGATAACGATCAAGCGTTATTTCATCTGCAATATCGGCAAGATGTAGCGCAAGAGTAAGGTCGGCTTGATAGTTAACCGAGTTCGCGCTTGAAATATTTGCATTCATATAACCTGAATTCTATTGCTCTAAATCACTTGTTGTCGCGCTGGCATCTTTAATTTCAAGCAGAGAGCGCAAGCTAGCAACTCGAACTGCCCGCTCCACCGAAGCAGCACCGCCAGCGGCAGCCCATATATCCAACTGGCAACCGGCTTCGTCATGTGAGCAATTAGACATACAAGTTGCGGCAATTTGTGACAAATCACTAAAGGCGTCGATAATTTTGTTTGCATCAATATGGGCCAAACCAAAGGCTCGAATTCCCGGAGTATCAATAATCCAACCGTCTTGCATCCAACCTTGGGAAAGGGAATCAAATGCAGTCAGCGGCAGCGCGATTGCACTCGAAGATGTATGACGACCTCGCCCAGTTACATCATTTACATCACCAGTGATGCGCCCAGCATCTGGGACAAGGGCATTAATGATTGTTGATTTGCCAACACCTGAATGGCCAACGAGCACCGAAGTTTTCCCAATTAATATTGCTTTAAGTTTTTCAATATCGCCCGCGCGCGAATTCGTTTTAATTGCTACATCAAGAATTTGAACATCTAGCTTTGCATACTCGGCTATGAAATCTGGAATCGGTGCAACATCGGTTTTTGTCACAACTATTACTGGCTTAATGCCTTCATGAAAGGCAGAGACTAAAAAGCGATCTATCAAACCTCTACGTGGCTCGGGATTACTAGATGCAACAACAATTACTAATTGATCAATATTTGCAACAATTGTACGTTCAACTTTTGCAGCATCATCTATGGTTCGGCTAAGCGCATTTCGACGCTCATTTACGGTAACGATTCGAGCTAACGAACCTTTGGTTCCGCTTACATCTCCAACAACGCAAACAATGTCACCAACTACAACTGATTTGGGCCCAAGTTCGCGCGCTTTCATCGCGGTAATAATTACGCCTTCGTCTGAAATACATGTAGTTCGACCACGATCTACCGTAGTTACCAGCGCTGTGATTGCATTGGCATGGGTGGGGCGATCTTTGCTTCGCGGGCGCGTACTGCGCGCTGGTCGAATTCGCGCATCGCTTTCGTCATACTCACGTTTACTCAAGGATTGAACTCCACAATCCTGAAAAATCTGGAAGAGTCTTTCTTGTCGTAGCGATGTTTTCAACTTCGACACCTTTTGTTACAAGCCCAATAACCGCGCCTGCCGTTGCCAAACGATGATCGTCGTAAGTATGGAAAATTCCGCCGTGTAATGGTGCCGGAGTAATGTGTAATGAACTTTCTTCTTCCCGTACATTTCCGCCTAGCCCATTAATTTCGCGAGTTAGGGCGGCAAGTCGATCTGTTTCGTGCAAACGCAAATGACCAATTTCGCGCAGATGCGAAGGCGAATCGGCAAGGGCTGCAAGAGCGGCGATTGCAGGAGTTAATTCGCCAACATTATGTAGATCAATATCAATTCCATTGATTGACCCAGTACCAGTAATTTTTAAATCACTTTTTTCAAATTCAATAATTGCACCCATTTGCGAAAAGATAGAACGCAACTGATCACCTGGTTGGGTTGTCGGACTTGGCCAATCGGCGATTGTGATACTTCCACCACAGACCATCGCCATGGATAAAAATGGTGCAGCGCTTGATAAATCGGGTTCGATTACCATTTCACATCCGTGCAGTTTTCCTGGATTTACTTTCCAAGAATTCTCAATTTTATCGACTTCAATAATTGCTCCAAACTCGCGCAACATCTGTATCGTCATTTCGATATGTGGCATAGATGGAAGCGGACCGCCGTTATGAGTTATTCTGAGCCCATCGGTAAAACTTGGCGCGGCTAATAAAAGCGCAGACAAAAACTGACTTGACTGGCTGGCATCAATGGTTACTTGCCCTCCAGCAATCAAACCTGTGCCATGAATTACTAGTGGCAATTTATGGCGATTCCCATGATCGATTTGTACACCTAATTCTTCAAGTGCCTTAATAACAGGGGCTATTGGTCGCTCGTGCGATCTAGCATCTCCGTCAAAAGAAATTGATCCCTTTGCAAGACCAGCAAGTGGGGGCAGAAAACGCATAACAGTTCCTGCATTTCCAACATCTATTTTTGCTGGACCAGTCAATGGTTGCGGTGTAATTTCCCAAGTTGATTCTTCGACGCCGTTTAATATCTTTTTGCTTTCCTTAATTAATACACCCAGCGCGCCTAACCCTGCCAACATTAATTCGCTATCTCGTGAAATCAATGGGCGATACAAAAACGAATTCGTGGTGGCAAGCGAAGCCAAAATCAGAGCACGGTTTGTAACAGATTTTGAACCTGGAATCACAACTCGAGCATTAATTGGTAGCTTCCCGCGAAAAGGCGCAGCCCAAATCTGCTTACTTGCTTCGCTATTGGTTGTATTCACTCGCTAAAGTCTATCCTTAACGCATGTGTACCACCGAGCCCACAACTCTCTTTTAATTCGATTTTCAGATAGCCTATAAATCAATGACATCAACGGATTTAGTCAAGGAGAGCTCGGCGGATCGCACACTCCGCTTCGAGCGAGATGCCCTTGCCTTTACGAATCAGTTGTACGGCGCGGCACTTCGTTATACAAAGAATCCCGATGATGCCAAAGATTTGGTTCAAGATACTTATTTAAAAGCTTTCACATCTTTTCATCAATTCGAACCTGGAACAAATTTAAAAGCATGGCTATATCGCGTTCTGACAACAACTTTTATTAATACTTACCGTAAAGACCAACGACGTCCACAACTTTCAAGCGGTGAAGTTGAAGATTGGCAGTTAGTAGCAGCGGCTTCACACACAAGTGATCAAGGAAAATCTGCTGAAATCCAAGCTCTCGAAAATCTTCCCGATAGCGATATTAAAAAGGCGCTACAAGATATTCCTGAAGAATTTCGAATTGCGGTCTATCTCGCCGATGTAGAAGGTTTTTCTTATAAAGAAATTGCCGTCATTGTTGGTGTGCCAACAGGAACGGTCATGTCACGCCTGCATCGCGGAAGAAAACAATTACGCGAGCGGTTAACTGAGTATGCCAAGGAATTGGGTTATGGAACTTCACCAAAAGAAACTTCATCTGGAAAGAAGGTGAAGAAATGAGTTGCGCTTGTGGCTGCGATACGCTTTGCGTAGATGTTCTAAATTCTGTAATTCTTGTCGTAGAAGGCGAAGTTTTAGAGAACGCGCAACACCAAGCCTTTGATGATCATTTGGCAATTTGCTCACCGTGCCAGCTAGAGCTAGAACACGAACTGCGCACACATCAACTTTTACAAGATGTGCTGCGACGTAGTTGTATAGAAATTGCCCCACAACAATTACATGAAAACCTGCATCGATTACTCTCTGTGCAAATTGGTGGAGTATCTGAGGTTATTACTGAGTTCCGAATGACTGAAATATCTATTGAAATCGATGAGTTTGGCCAAATCGAGCACCGCGAAATTACTATTGAACATACTCAAGAAGTTCGCTTCCCAAAAGAAGATTAATTTTGAAACCGCGCGAAGCTGTAATTGGCACTGTTGGTTTTTCAACTATGTCTGTTCGCCCTGGCGATACTGCTCTTGCAATGGGAATCGGAGACTTACCGGTCGTTGCGCAATCGCACCTAGTCAACATTATGGAGCACGCAGCAGTTACTGCACTAGATGAGTATTTAGATTTGGGTGAAACCACAATTTTAGTGAGCCTTGCATTTACGGCGATTAGCCCAGCAACTATTGGCGCAGAACTGCGCGGAACTGCCCGTTGTATTGAGATAAATGGAAAAGATTTAACCTTTGAATGTGAAGTATGCGAAGGCGATCGGCAAATTGCCGTTGCCCAATTAAAAAGAACGACGGTGGAGCGAGTATCTTTCCTCGCGCGCACCGCCGCTCAATCACTTATTAATTAACTTATTTCTTAGTTGCCCAGAAAATTTCGGCAATTTCATCGATTTTTGCAATTAACTTATCGGCAACTGCAACATCTTGAGTTCCTTTTGTGCCAGCAGCACCAGCAAGTTTTGTTGCTTCGTTAAATAGCGTGTGCAATTGTGGATAGGCTTCAAAATGATTTGGCTTGAAATAATCAGTCCAGAGTACCCATAGGTGTTCTTTTACTTGATGTGAGCGCTCTTCTTTAATTGCAACCGAGCGAGCGCGAAAATCAACATCAGGATTAGCGGCATATTTTTCCATACATGCCTTCACTGAAAGTGCTTCAATTTTTGCTTGGACTGGGTCATAAACGCCGCATGGAAGATCGCAGTGCGCATGGACAATAGTTTTGGGTGCAAACATGGCTGTTCCTCAATTCTCTCTGATGGTCCGTCTCCGTGGTTAATTTAAAGTACGGATGACAGACTACCTTCCGTGAAGAGATTTGGCGCGGTGGCCGTTTCTGGCAACTCTATGGTGCCTAAATACAAGGATGGCGATTGGCTTTTTGTGCGCTGGTTTCAAAGCACCATTGCCGAAATCTCACTTAGTGATGTCGTGGTTGTCGAACGGGGTGAGCGCCCTGGAATATTTTTGATTAAACGCATCCAAAAAAAACATGGCGATATTTATTGGGTTGAAGGCGATAATTCCGAAAGCTCCGATTCACGCACATGGGGATGGATCCCCAAAAATGAAATTGTAGGAAAAGTTTTATTTAGATTCCGAAAAGGTAAGAAATAAAAATTAGCGGGTGAAAGCCTCTAAAATTAGGGCTTTCTGCTCATCTTCATGCAAATGATGATTTCCCGTTGCTGGACTAGCCGATGCTCTGCGTGAAATACGACGCAGAGTGCGAGAACCAAAACCTGTACCACCTAAAAATTCAGAAGTAGTAATCGCAATGTGCGGCCATGGACCTTGGTTTGCAGGTTCATCTTGGACCCAAAGTAAATTAGCTGCTGGGTGCTTATCAGCTTCTGTAATCATTTGCGCAATTGGAAGTGGATATAACTGCTCTATCCGAATAATTGCAGTTGATTTCTCACCTAGTTTTTCGCGTTCAGCAATTAAATCGTAATAAATTCGACCAGAGCAGAAAATCATACGAGTAGCGCTTTCAACTGAGCCATCACTAATGATTGGACGAAAATGTCCAGTAGTGAAATCTGATAACTCCGATGCCGCTGCACGCAAACGCAACATGGATTTAGGAGTAAAGACAATCATCGGCCGCCGTGCTGGGTTCTTTGCATGCCAGCGCAGTAAGTGGAAATAAGAAGCAGGAGTGGATGGCTGAGCAACGGTCATATTTTCTTCGGCGCACAGAGTTAAATACCGCTCAATGCGCGCAGATGAATGATCTGGGCCTTGACCTTCATAACCATGTGGAAGTAGAAGTACTAGGGATGAACGTTCTCCCCATTTTTGCAAGGCAGATGAAATAAATTCATCAATAATAATTTGGGCACCATTTCCGAAATCTCCAAATTGGCCTTCCCATAAAACTAACGCTTCTTCTCGTACAACGCTGTAGCCGTACTCAAAGCCCATTGCTGCATATTCAGAAAGTAATGAATCAATTACAAAGAATTGATTTTCATCAGTTATCAGGCCACGCAGTGGAACCCATTCACTGCCATTTTCTTTATCAATAATAACGGCGTGGCGATTACTAAAAGTACCGCGTCTTGAGTCTTGACCAGCAAGGCGAATTGGTTGTCCCTCTAATAAGAGCGAGCCAAAGGCTAGCGCTTCACCCATCGACCAATCAATTGTTGCATCGTTTAGCGATTCAACGCGTTTGGCTAATTGTGGAAGCAACTTTGGATGCACATGAAAGCCTTCAGGAACGGCTAATTGGGTTGCCGCAATTTTACGCGCAGTTGCTTCGTCAATACTAGTTTTAACTGCCTCAGGATTCGGCGCAATTGGAATTTTAAAATTAGTATCACTGGCCGGATCGTGAATATTGGCGGATGCAAATGCAGCATCGAGTTGGAGTTGATAATCGCGCAAAACTTCTTCGGCCTCTTCAACACTTATGTCACCGCGGCCAATTAGGGCTTCGGTATAGAGTTTCCTAGTCGATCGCTTTGCATCGATTAATTTATACATTAGTGGTTGCGTAAAACTTGGCTCATCCCCTTCGTTATGGCCGCGGCGGCGATAGCAAACCATGTCAATCAGAATATCTTTATGAAATGTTTGACGATATTCAAAGGCTAAACGTGCAACTCGAACACATGCTTCTGGATCATCACCATTGACATGAAAAACTGGCGCCTGAATTAACTTCGCCACATCTGTTGCATATGTCGAAGTTCGTAATGCATGCGGCGAAGTTGTAAATCCAACTTGATTATTTACAACAATATGAATAGTTCCACCCGTGCGATATCCCGCTAATTGTGAAAGTTGCAGCGTTTCAGCCACAACACCTTGGCCTGCAAATGCTGCATCGCCGTGCATTAGAATTGGCAAAACCGAATATGCACCTTTAATATTTAGGCGATCTTGTTTTGCGCGAACCATACCTTCTAATACTGGGTTTACCGCTTCTAAGTGTGAAGGATTTGCCGCGAGTGAAATTTTAGTTTGCGCGCCAGATTCTGTTGTGAATACGCCCTCCATACCTAAGTGATATTTAACATCGCCGCTGCCTTGAACTTGGTTTTCTGCGTAGTGACCTTGGAATTCTTCAAAAATTTGACCATACGATTTACCTGCAATATTTGCTAAAACATTTAGCCGACCACGATGTGGCATGCCTATGCAAACTTCATTAAGTCCACTTTCTGCAGCACGCGAAATAACGGCATCAAGGAGTGGAATAACAGATTCTCCACCTTCTAGTGAGAAACGTTTTTGTCCAACAAACTTAGTTTGTAAGAACTCTTCAAAAGCCTCGGCGCTATTGAGTTTGTGCAGAATTCGCAATTGTTCTTCGCGCGGAAACTTAGGTACGCCTACTTCAACGTGTTCTTGTATCCAACTTCTTTCTTCAGGGTTTTCGATATACATATATTCAACCCCAACAGAGCGGCAATATGAATCACGTAATATGCCAAGAATTTTGCGAAGTTTGGCAAATTCTGTACCGCCAAAACCACCTGTAGCAAATTCGCGATCCAAATCCCAGAGTGTTAATTCATGTGTTATAACATCTAAATCTGGGTGTGCCCGCTGTTTATATTCGAGCGGGTCAACGTCGGCCATCAAATGACCACTCGTACGGTATGCCTGAATTAATTCTTGTATCCGGCCAGTTTTATTTATTTCATAATCTTTAGAGAAATCAAAATCAACTGCCCAAGTAATCGGAACATAAGGAATTCGAAGAGCGGCAAATATTTCACTATAGAAATCTTCAGCGCCAAGTAAAATTTCGTTAATTCGTTTTAGGAAATCACCAGATTGGGCACCTTGAATTACTCGGTGGTCATAAGTACTTGTTAAAGTAACAATTTTACTAATTGCTAATTGGGCTAAAGTTTCGACCCTAGAACCGGCAAATTCTGCTGGATAATCCAGTGCGCCTACACCGACAATCAAGCCTTGGCCTTGCACAAGTCGTGGCACCGAGTGGACGGTACCAATTGTTCCAGGGTTTGTTAGAGAGACCGTAGTGCCTGCAAAATCTTCAACGCTAAGTGTGCCACCACGGGCTTTACGCACAATTTCTTCATACTCATTCCAGAATTGTGCGAAATCTAATTCTTCACAACCTTTGATGGATGGAACCAGAAGTTGGCGCGAACCATCAGGTTTAGCTAGATCAATTGCAATTCCTAAATTAATATGTTCAGGCTTACCAATTGCGGGTTTGCCATCTAATTGCGAATAAAAAACATTCATCTCTGGCATAGCTCGCATCGCTTTAATCATCGCGTAAGCAATTAAATGCGTAAAAGAAACTTTTCCACCACGTGCGCGCTTAAGGTGATTATTAATAACAATTCGATTATCAATTAGTAACTTGGCCGGAATCGCACGCACGCTCGTTGCAGTTGGAACGCTTAAAGATGCTTCCATGGCCGCCGCAACACGCGCGGCAACTCCACGAATCGGTTCAAGACTGGCGGCACTAGGTGTTATCAATACTGGTGCTGGTTTAACAATTGGATCTGCCGGCATCGGTTTTGGTGTTGCCTTAGGAATTGGCGGAGTTCCCCCTTTAGGTGCGCCTGCAAAAAAATCCCACCACGCTTTATCAACTGAATCAGGATTTTGTAAATATTGCTCGTACATTTCATCAACGAGCCATTCGTTTGCGCCGAACTCTTTAGCAAGCGGTGAGTTAACAGAACCATTATCAGGTGCCGACACTTACGCTCTCCTTCGTTTTTAACCCTTACACATCCACTATTACGCGCTAACCCGCCAACGAATGTGATTAAGTCTATCGGTTGAATATGCATGGCATTAAGCCCAAAGCCCTGCTTGAAGCGCGAGATTGGCCACAATTTGCACCCATAGCCGCTAGCGAACCTTGATTTTTAAAGGGTAGCTAGAATCATTTCTATATCTGAAATTTTAGTCCACGGATTAACAATTGCGAATCGCAAAATTGGCTGACCCTCATGTGATGAAGGTGGGATGAAACCAATTTGGTCGACTAATAATTTATCCGACCAATTTTGATAATCTTCCTTTGTCCAACCCGTGCGCGTGAATGCAACTATTGATAATTCTGGTTCGCACAGTAATTCAAGATTTGGATGCTTACGCACTAATTCTGCAGCAAGTTGCGCAATAGTTAGCGTTTGTTCCATTGCCTTGGAATACGCTTCGCTGCCATGGGCCGCTAATGAAAACCAAAAAGGTAAACCGCGAACCCGGCGAGTTAAATGAATTGCATAATCGCATGGGTTCCAAGAGTCATCGCGTAAAACCTCCAGATAAGAAGCGTGCTGAGTATGAACGGCTTTTGCTAATTCAGGATTTCTGTAAATCAGTGCACAGACATCATAGGGTGCAAATAACCACTTATGCGGATCCACGATAAAAGAATCAGCATCTTCCACACCAGAAAATTTTGAGCGAACCGACGGCGCGCAAAGCGCAGCGAGTCCGTATGCACCGTCAACATGAAACCAAATATCTCGAGCATGTGCGGCGTTTCCAACCGATTTCAAATCATCAATTATTCCCAAATTAGTTGTGCCAGCCGTTGCAATTACCGCGAAAACTCGTGCCTGATTTGCGTCATGATATTCATCAATGGCTTTACCTAATTGATCCCCACGCAATTTTCCAGTTGTATCAGGTATAACTTCGAGAATATCAACATCCATAACTTGCGCTGCCGCGGCAATTGATGAGTGTGCTTGCGCACTAGCGGCAATCGCCCATCGTTTAATATTTGGAAATTTCTTACGCGCTTCGGCGCGAGCAACAACAAGAGCCGATAAATTCCCCATCGTTCCACCTTGTACAAAAACTCCACCGCCGCTTTGAGGTAACCCTGCTAAATCAGTTAACCAACGCAGCGCTTGATTTTCAGCAAATACTGCCCCCGCGCCTTCTTGCCATGAACCGCCATACAACGCACTTGCACCCACAACTAAATCAAAAAGGTTTGCATACTCACTTGGTGCTGAAGGTATAAAAGCCAAGTTGCGCGGGTGATCTGTTGAAATACAAGCCCTCGCTAAGACCTGCGTGAAAACTTCTAGCGCTTTATGTCCACCCAAACCTTTTGCCGTAATTGTGTTGCCTACTTCTTTAAATAAATCATCAGATGTTCTTGGCCCATCAAGGGGTGGATCAGATTTAAGGCGCATCAGGCTGTACTCAAGGACTTCTTTGGCAAGGGCTTCAACGCCACTATCAAACTCGTGCATATGGCGCAGTCTGCCATGTTCTAGGCTTAACTCATGCAAAGCAGTTTTCAAAAACCACGAGTAGTCATACTTGGTGGCGGATTTGGTGGTCTGACTGCGGCAAAAGAATTGGCTAAAAGCGCAAGGGTCACTGTTGTAGATCGCCACAACTTTCAAACTTTCTTGCCCCTCTTATACCAAGTTGCTAGCGCCGGCCTTGCTGCAGATCACGTGGCACATCCGATTCGTGGCGCACTTCGCAAAAGTGGTGTGCAATTCCGAATGGGATCACCGATTTCAGTTGATCATAAAAATAAGACGGTCAAGCTCGATAGCAGTGAGGTTTTGGAATTTGACCATTTAATTGTCGCACTCGGTTCTGCCACAACCGATTTTGGAATTAAGGGAGTAACCGAGCACGCACTAGGAATGAAAAGTGTGTATGAAGCAATAACAATTCGTGCCGCAGTAATGCGCCGTTTCGAAGACTTATGCCGTTTCGACGATGAAACTATTCTCTCAATTGCAGTTGTTGGCGGCGGACCAACAGGTGTGGAGATGGCAGGTGCATTTGCCGAACTAGTTCGAGGGCCACTAAAAAATGACCAGTCCCATGCAGCCGCACATATTGATATTTATTTAATTGAAGCAGGCCCTCGGATTTTGCCAAGTTTCTCGCCAACGTTATCTGCTAGAGCGCAAAGAGATTTAGAGAAGCTAGGGGTTAAGGTTCTAACTAATACAGCCGTCAAAGAGGTGAAATCTAGCGCAATTGAAACAAAAAGCGGCGAAATAATTCCGGCAGAAGTAACTATTTGGGCAGCAGGTGTCATGGGTGAACCATCGGCGGCTAAATTGAATTTACCTATTATCAATTCTCGAATTGCAGTTGATGCATCTCTACAAGTTACCAATTATAAAAACATTTGGGCTATTGGCGACATTTCAGGATATAAAGATAAGGACGATCGCTTCTTGCCTATGGTGGCACCAGTTGCGCTACAGCAAGGGCGCTTCATTGCTGCCCAAATTAATCGTTTAATTGCTGGTAAAGCGCTAAGACCATTTCAATATCGCGATAAAGGTTCGATGGCAACAATAGGTCGCCACAAGGCAATTGTTGAAGTGGGGAAATTTAAAGTAGTCGGAATTCCTGCTTGGTATGCCTGGCTATTTCTTCACATCTTCTATTTATTGGGCGGCCGCAATAAAATTGGAACCATGGCTGAATGGACTTGGAACTATTTAACTTTTGATCGAGGCAATCGACATATTATGGAGTCTATGTAAATGGGCCAATACATAAATCTGCGCGGACACCAAGTTTTTAATTATGAATGGTCTGATAACGGTGAAGCCGTTCTTTTATTACATGGTGGTTTAAGTCAGACATCCCACTGGGAGGCATCAATTTTGCCCGCGGTTCAGGATGATTTTCATATTTTTGCATATGACCGCACAGGCCACGGATTTACAGGTGATCAGGCTGAAAGTTTTCACTTTGATTATCAACTACAAGAAGTGATTGCCTATTTGGAAGATGTAATAAAAGAGCCAGCACATTTAATTGGGTTTAGTGATGGTGGGATAATTGCGCTAATGGCGGCAATAAAGCGCCCAGAACTTATTAAATCTATTGTTGCAATTGGTGCTAATTTTCACCACAGCGGTGCCGTTTCGATTCTTGCGGATTGGAATCCATCGGATGAAGACCGTGCCGAGTATGCAATAACTTCACCTGATACGCCACAGACAATGGATGAGAAAATAAAGAAGATGCGAAAAATTTGGGCAAGTGAACCGAATATTTCATTAGCCGAAATCGCTAAAATTCAATGTCCGGTACTGGTCTTAGTCGGCGATGATGATGTTGTTAAGCATTCGCATTCCATAGAACTCTACGAGACTTTGCCACTGGGCCAATTTGCAGTCGTACCTGGAACTTCGCACATTTTACCTAAAGAAAAACCAGGCTTAGTTAACGCGATTATTTCGCAATTCTTAGCAGACTTAAGTTATCCCATTACTAAAATGCCAATTCGCAGAACAAATCCAATAATTGATTAGCAATCAACTGGTGTAATTTTTCCATTCGTAACATCATAAATTGCTCCACCAACTTCTACGCCTGCGCGCAATAATGGAAACGAACGCACGCGTTGCACATCGGTAATAAGAGCTTTCTTCTGATCTGACACGGTACGAAACTCCAAACTGCGAGTATCTACTCCGTATTGCTCATCGATTAGCGCATGGATGTCGGCTTCTTCGCCCGACGCCATTTTGCAATTTGTGTGCGGCATAATCAAAATACGATTAACGCCCAGTAAAAATGTTGCAAGAACTAAGGTACGTAATACATCCTCTGTTACACGCGCACCAGCGTTACGTAAAATTTTAACATCCCCTGCTTTCATTCCGACAATAGATAAGGGATTAATGCGCGAATCCATGCAAGTAACGATGGCTAAACCCTTTGATGCAACACCAGTTAATTCGCTGTATTTAAATTGTTTTACATATTCTTCATTTGCCGCAATAGCGTCGGCAAATACATCACTTGGGAAATGGTCTTTTTTCACGAGCCCCCCGTCAGGATTGAACTGACGACCTGCCGCTTACAAGGCGGCTGCTCTACCACTGAGCTAGGGAGGCGCTACTAACGACCGCAATTATGGCAGTGAGTTAGCAAATGCAGAAATCAATGGAGTTGGCGGATGAGGTGAGCGTGTTAGCTAAGTGGCCATTTTATCGGTGCTGGGTACTTAGCAATTCGTCCATCACCTGATGATTTTCCTCGAACTCTGCGCCAAATCCATGGCATTACAAATATAAAAAACCACATAACGCTGTGCGCGCGCTGGGCAATCAACGGTCTTGGTTTAGCTGGCGGCAAAAGCGTGCGCCATTTTTTGTCAAAAGGTAAGGCAATTTTTTCAAGAACTGCTTGGGCAATACGATCGTGCCCTAGTGCATTTAAGTGCAATCGGTCAAAGGCCAAAAATTGGCGGTCTCCGAAAAACTTTTCTTCATTGACATCAATAATAATCGCACCAACTTCTGAACCAACTGCACGTACATTGTTATTAAAAGCGCTAAAACGTTCGGCCCATAAATCGGCAGCTTTGCCAGTATTGTCAGCTCGTTCTAAAACAGTAAATAAAATTATCGTTGCACCACTAGCAGCAATCATTCGCACAGCCTGCCTATATTGCACTAAAACAATCTCTGGTTTATATCTAGGTCGCAAAGCATTATTTGCGCCGCCATGAAATGAGAATAGAGTCTTTGGTCCAGTAACCAATTTAATCGCTACTGGTATTTGATCATCGAGCACTTGTTTTACCAATTTGCCACGAATTGCTAAATTAGCATATGTAAAATCTGGATTATTTACTGAGATGATATCGGCAACACGGTCTGCCCAGCCGCGGAAATTATGATTTATTACTTCATCACTCATTCCTTCACTGAAGGAATCACCGCAGACTATAAAGCGCTCAAATTGAATCAATTTACATTCCTACTTTCGACGTTGCTGATCCACCCAAAAAAGCGCAATTGATGTTGCAACACTTGCATTTAAAGATTCTGTAGTTGCATTTATTGGGATCGATACAACTAAGTCGCATTTTTCACGGGTTAATCGCGCAAGGCCTTTACCTTCGCTACCAACGACAATCATTAGTGATTCGCTAGCAACTTTCATATTGCTAATTACTTCATCAGATTCGCCATCTAAACCAATAACAAAACATCCTAATTTCTTCGCAGCATCTATTGTGCGCGCTAGATTTGTCACTTGACCGATTGGCATGCGTGCCGCAGCGCCTGCTGAACTCTTCCAAGCCGATGCAGTCATTGCTGCGGCGCGACGCTCAGTCATAACAACACCATCGGCACCAAAGGCGGCCGCGCTTCTAACAATTGCACCTAAATTTCGTGGATCGGTTATGCCATCGAGTGCGACGATAAGCATTGGAAATTTAGCCCGTTCAGTAATTTCTTCAAAACTTGAATATTGATATGGCTTAATCGCCAAAATAATTCCTTGGCTATTAGGCGAAATTCCTTCAATTTCTGCGCGATGGGATTCGCGAATTGATAAACCTTGGTGCAGCGCAAGTTTTAAACACTCCGCGACGCGATCATCTACATCAATGCTTCGAGCAACTAATAATTCTGTTGCAGGAACGTTTGCACGCAGCGCTTCCAAAACCGGGTTGCGACCCGAAACAATTTCACCTCTTGGTTTATCCATTCGCCCTGCATGTGGTGCACGCGCACTCGGTCTTTGCTTTACTGCTGCCGTCTTACGCTTTGCTGCTGCGTGATATGGACGGTCTTCGGCTTTGGGTGTTGGACCTTTACCGGCTAAGCGAGATTTATTATTTCCCCCGGTACCACCCGATGGACCTTTTTTAGATCCGCGCATTGCGCCTTTGCGTTCTGAGTTACCAGCCATTACGAACCCCTCGGTTGCGAGATTGACCAACGTGGCCCGAGCGCGGTATCTTCAATAATTATTCCAAGTGCGCTAAGTCCATCTCTAATTTCATCAGATGCAGCAAAATCCTTACGCTCGCGCGCAGCATCGCGTTCGGCAAGTGCTAATTTAATTACGCCATCAAGGGCGGTGCTGAAACCAGAATTATCGGTGCTCGAAAAGTTTGAATCAAATGGATCGCAACCTAAGATTTCAAGTGCACCCCGAATCTCATTGGCATTTTTACTGATTACTTTTTCATCTTGATCAGTAATTGCTGCATTTCCTAACCGTAAATTCTCCGATATCGAAGCCAGCGCTTGTGGAACAGCTAAATCTTGATTCATAGCATCGGTAAAGGTTTTACTTAAAACGAGTGAAGGTTGCTTGCCAAGGATTTGCGTTGCCTTGTTTAAGAAATTTTCAATTCGACGAAAAGCTGTTGCCGATTCAAGCAGCGCCGCTTCGGAATATTCCAGCATAGATCGGTAATGTGCACTTCCTAAATACCAGCGAAGTTCGATGCCACGCACAACTTTTAGAATTTGCGTTACTTGTAAATCATTACCTAGTGATTTGCTCATTTTTTCACCAGATTGAGTCACCCAAGCGTTATGCAGCCAGCGTTTTGCAAAACCATAACCAGCCGCTTGCGATTGTGCCATCTCATTTTCATGATGTGGAAAGACTAAATCTAAACCGCCACCATGAATATCAAAAGATTCACCCAAATATGCATATGCCATTGCTGAACACTCTAAATGCCAACCTGGACGACCAGCGCCTAACGGAGTTGGCCAAGAAGGCTCGCCGGGTTTTGCACCTTTCCATAGCGCGAAATCTCGTGGATCTTTTTTATTTACTTCTTTGGTATCGATTGCCGATTGAAGATCATCAGGATTTTGCCCCGAGAGAGTCAGATAAGACTTTAACTTTCCAATCTCTAAATAAACATCGCCATTACCAGGGGCATAGGCAGCACCGTTCGCAATTAATTTCTCCATCAATTCAATCATCTGTGTGATGTGACCAGTGGCGCGCGGTTCGTATGTCGGGGGCATAACATTTAGTTGTGAATATGCTGCACTAAATGCGCGTTCGTATTTCAGCGCCAACGCCCACCAAGGCATTTTCTCAACTACTGCTTTATTTAAAATTTTGTCATCAATGTCTGTAACATTTCGAATAAAGGTAACCTCGTACCCGCTCTGTATTAACCAGCGACGCAAAATATCAAAATTCACGCCACTTCGAACATGGCCAATATGTGGCGCGCCTTGAACTGTTGCACCGCAGACATATATAGAGACTTGACCTTCAACTAGTGGTGTAAAAGGCGAAGTTCTTCGCGTTAGCGTGTCATATAAATAGAGCGAACTCATTGGTTAAGTCTATCTTGAGCTGCTTCAAACCTTAAAAATCAGGGCTGATGCGATTGCAGCAATACCTTTACCTTCCCCCGTTAGGCCCATTCCATCAGTTGTTGTTGCAAGAATTGAGACCGACGCACCACCAAGTGCCTTTGATATTGCAGAGATTGCTTCATTACGGCGTTCACCTAACTTTGGTCTGGTGCCAATAATTTGCACCGAGATATTTGAAATTGCAAAGCCTGCGCCAGTAATTAGAACAAAGGTTTTTTGCAATAATTTCGCACCCGATGCACCAGCATATTCCGGACGATCCACGCCGAAATTTGTTCCTAAATCACCAAGGCCGGCTGCGCCAAAGAGTGCATCACAGATTGCATGTGCAGCAACATCTCCATCAGAATGAGCAGCTACACCTACTTCATTTGGCCATAACAAACCGGCCAGCCATAATTCGCGGCCCTCAGCAAATGCATGTGCATCAACGCCAACGCCGGTACGAAATTCATTGGTGCTTCCTAAAAATTGCAAGGCAGAATTTAAATCTGCAGGTGTTGTAATTTTTAGTGCTCGTTCTTCGCCATCGATAATTTTTACTTTATACCCAAGTAGTTCAATCAGGGCGCCATCATCGGTTGCTTCAACCTTTGATTCGTGGGCAGAGATTAATATTTTACGCGAAAAACCTTGGGGTGTTTGTATTTTGCGCAATTGTGAGCGTTCTGGCGTATTGGTGACATAGCCAGATGAATCAATGTTTTTAACGGTATCAATTTGGGCAATTCCCGGAATAACAGCAACTTCACCACCTGTAAGAGCGGCAATTATTCGCCTCGCTAAATCGGTACTTGCTAACGCTCTAGCTGCATCGTGGACTAAAACAAATTCACTATTTTTATTAACCGCAGCTAAACCAGCACGTACGCTTTGTGACCTAGTTGCACCACCCGTTACAACAATTGCGCCATCGCCCAAAAGCGTGCGGATTTGATCTTCATAGCCCGCTGGAGCGCAGACAATAATTTCATCCGATATCGGTGCCATTGCCGCAACAGCATGTTCAAGAAGTGTGCGGTTACCTAATTGGATAAGTGCTTTAGGAATCGTGGCGCCAAATCGTTGACCACTACCAGCAGCGGCAATGATGGCGCTTATATTGCGCCGCATGATGCGTTAAGAAGCGAGAACCTCGTCAAGGATCGTTGCAGCTTTCTCTTCATCAGTGCGCTCTGCAAGGGCGAGTTCTGAAATGAGAATCTGCTTCGCCTTGGCGAGCATGCGCTTTTCTCCGGCTGAAAGTCCACGGTCTAGATCACGACGGTATAAATCGCGTACAACTTCGGCGACCTTAAAAACATCACCTGAAGCCAATTTTTCAAGATTAGCCTTGTATCGGCGCGACCAGTTTGTTGGTTCTTCGGTATATGGCTGACGCAAAACATTAAATACGCGGCTAAGGCCTACGCTATCAACAACATCGCGAACTCCGACCAGGTCTATATTCTCCGCAGGAACCCGAACGGTTAAATCTCCTTGCGCAATTTTCAAAACTAAGTAGATCTTCTCTTCGCCTTTGATCACACGGGTCTCGATTGCTTCAATCAGTGCCGCGCCATGATGGGGATAAACAACGGTTTCGCCGACCTTAAATGACATTTGTTGCCCTTCGCTAGGGAATAAATTCTACCAGCCATTACTCAGAGCGATTACCCTGATATAAGCGGGCTGGCACGCGGATAAATAAGAATAATCTCATGAGAGAATAGGCTCATGCGCAAAATAATTATAACATTTCTGTCAGCCGCTCTTGCTTTTTCGTTAGCTTCGTGCGGTGCAGGCTCAACTGCTTCAACTCGAAATACAACGCGAGTAACAGATGGAAGCGAAGCATCAATTACCAAAAATAATAATGATATTAAAGTACGCAATTTACTAATTGTTTCGACCCCTGATGGAACTGGTGTTTTAGTTGGAACAATTATTAACGGCGCGCCGAGCGCAGATGCGCTACTTGGGCTGAGCGTAAATGGCATTGCTTCAACTTTTACTGGGACAAGTGCGCTTCTACAAAATTCACCAATTCGCTTTGAAGGCGAGAGTGCAAATGCAAAAGCAACAATTCCTGCACTCAATGCGGTGCCCGGAACTCATGTCACAGTAACTATGTTTTTTGCAAACGCTGGCGAACTTACGCTTCCGGCAATTGTGCGCGACCAACGCGATATATATGCAGGTATAACTCCTTAAATCAGCCTTCCATCTTGTAACCCAAACCGCGAACGGTTTGAATAACTTCTGGATTAGCAGGGTCACTTTCAATCTTTGCACGCAAACGCTTTACATGGACATCAAGAGTTTTTGTATCGCCAACATAATCACTGCCCCAGACACGATCTATTAATTGCATTCGTGTCAGAACGCGACCTGAATTGCGCATCAAAAATTCTAGGAGTTCAAATTCTTTAAGTGGCAGTTGCACAGAAAGGTTATTAACTGAAACTACATGCCGTTCTACATCCATCCGAACTGGCCCAGCCGTCAATACATTTCCTTCGTTATCACCTTCGGTGATATCGCTATTTCGGCGCAATACTGCGCGAATTCGGGCAACTAATTCGCGAGACGAATAAGGTTTAGTTACATAATCATCGGCTCCTAGTTCAAGACCTACCACCTTGTCTATTTCAGCATCTTTGGCAGTAAGCATAATTATTGGCACATTAGAACGTTGGCGCAATTGGCGACAAACTTCGGTGCCAGATAATCCTGGCAACATTAGGTCGAGCAAAACTAAATCTGCGCCATTGCGGTCAAATTCTTCAATCGCTTTAGGTCCCGTATCAGCAATGCCAATTTCAAAACCCTCACGCCCCAATAAATATCCAAGGGCATCGGAGAAAGATTCTTCATCTTCTACAACGAGAATTCTGGTCATTTAATTGCCTCCACATTCTCATTAACTACTGGGGTAATCGTTGCAAACTCAGGTAAACGGATAGTGAACGTACTTCCTGCACCCGGGGCGCTCCATACTGAAATATCGCCGCCGTGATTTGTTGCAACGTGCTTAACAATTGATAATCCGAGGCCCGTTCCTCCAGTTGCCCGCGAGCGCGCAGGATCCACGCGATAGAAACGTTCAAAGATGCGCCCTAAATCTTTCTCGGGAATTCCAATGCCTTGATCTGAAACTGAAATTTCGGCCAAGCCATCGGCTTTGCTCAGTGAAATTGCAACGCGAGTTCCATCTGGGCTGTAATTAATGGCATTCTCTACTAAATTGCTAATTGCCATTTCAAGTTGTGGGCGATCACCTAAGACTTCCACATCGCATTTCTTATCAAAGGCGATGGAAATTTTGCGCGCTTGCGCCATTAATCGAGACTCCTCGATTGCTTGGCCGATGAGATCAGCCACGTTAACTGCTTTAGCTCCAACTAACGGGTCTACGCCTTGCAAACGCGATAAATTAATAATTTCTTGCACCAAATCTGATAAACGCTTTGCTTCAACTTGCATTCGACCAGCAAAGCGGAGAACAGCTGCTTGGTCATCGCTGGCTCCCATCACCGCTTCACTTAATAGAGAGAGGGCGCCTATTGGGGTTTTCAATTCATGTGAAATATTGGCAACAAAATCTCGGCGAATAGAATCGAGGCGGCGAAGTTCACTATCGTCGAAAACTAAAACAATTACTAAGCCATCCGCGCCAAAAGGAGTTACCCGCACTAATAGATCATGCGTGCCTTCCCCAACTGGTCCGCGCGGAAGTTCAATGGTTGCTTCTTGGTAGAGATTTGATCTTCGAACTGCGCGAACTAAATTGACTATCGATTGCGAAACTAAGCGGTTATCTCGAACAATTCCAAGAGTTGTGGTTCCCTTTGAGGAATAAATGACAACTTCACCCGGAGCTAACAAAAGATATTCGGCATCGAGAATCTCTAGTAAATCAAGGATCCCTTTAGGTACGGCCCAATTCGGTGCAATAACTTCTTTCACTCGCCGGGGTTTGAACATGGCTCTATCGTAGAGTTTTATCTTCGCTCTATCACGCCTCGGCGGTGCGATAGAGCTAAAAGAGCCAAGGTTTAATCTTTTATTCAAGATTCGTTCAACTAAGGCGTTTCCAGCGTTTAAAGTTCAAGATACCGTTCTCCTATGCGTGATGCCTTTCATGAAGACCTAGCTGCCATCAGCCACACTCTTATTGAGATGTGTCAGCTCACGGGCCGCGCAATGGAGCGAGCTACTACTGCGCTTTTGACTGCGGATTTAAAGTTGGCCGAAGAAGTAATTTCAGATGATGACAAGATAGATAATCTGCATCATGATTTAGATGCACGCATATTAAATTTAATGGCTCGCCAGCAGCCAGTAGCTGGAGATTTGCGCGCTCTTGTTACATCAATTCGTATGAACGCTGATTTAGAGCGAATGGGCGATATGGCTCATCACGTCGCAAAAATTGCACGGATGCGCTACCCAGCAACGGCGGTGCCGCCGGAACTATCGTTAACACTGCAGGAGATGGGCAATGCAGCCAAGCGCATAATTGATAAGACGGCACATATTCTGCAATCTCACGATACTGATGAAGCAATCCAACTTGAAAAAGATGATGATGAAATGGATAAGTTACACCGTCAGCTTTTTAGAATTCTCCTCGATGATTCATGGCCACACGGAAATGAAATTGCGATTGATATGACGCTCTTGGGGCGTTACTACGAACGTTGCGCAGATCATGCGGTAGCTGTTGCTGGAAATGTTTACTTTTTGGTAACGGGTGAATATATAAATAGCAATAATTAGCGCTTGCCCTGATTTGCAACCCCTTGAATTGCAGCCTTTGCTGCTTCTAGATCTAGATACTCGCCACCTTTCTTAATTGGTTGCAAATCTTTATCGAATTGGTAAAGAAGTGGGATACCGGTTGGAATATTTACGCCAACAATATCTGCATCGGAGATGCAATCAATCTGCTTAACCATGGCACGAATTGAATTGCCATGAGCGGTAACTAATACCGTCTTACCGCTTTGTAAATCTTTGGTAATTTCATTAGTTAAATAAGGAACCATGCGATTTACTACATCTTTTAAGCATTCGGTTTTGGGTAAATCCGAACCAAGGTCTACATAACGCGGGTCATTGTGCTGTGAATACTTATCACCATCGGCAATTGGTGGTGGCGCGACATCAAAAGAGCGACGCCATAAATGGAACTGTGCTTCGCCATAGGTGGCCAAAGTTTCTTTCTTATCTTTTCCCTGCAAGGCGCCGTAATGACGCTCATTTAATCGCCAAGAACGTCTAACTGGAATCCAATGGAGATCACACTCATCGAGGGCTAATTGCGAAGTCGTTATTGCACGTCGCAATAATGATGTGTGAACAACATCGGGCGCCAGATTGCGTTCTTTAAGAAGTTGGCCAGCGCGCTTTGCTTCTTGAACTCCTTTTTCCGAAAGTGATACATCGACCCATCCAGTAAACAAATTCTTGGCATTCCATTGGCTTTCACCATGGCGAAGCAAAATCAAATCCATGCTCATCTAACTATTCTAACCAATTACAGCAGATGTTCGAATGCTTTTAAATTTGCCAGCGATTCTCCGCGTGAAACACGCCAAGCCCATTCGCGCCGGATTGCATTAGTAAAACCTAATTCCAATAACGGATTAAATGCGGCATCGCAATACTGCAAAACAGCGCCAAGTAACCGGTCAATCTCGCGATCGCTAACCGCGCTTAGCGTTAAGCGTCCAACTAAGTAAAGATCGCCAAGTTCGTTAATTGCAAAGGCAACACCGTACATGTTGGCATTTTTCCGCATGCACCATTGATGTACTTTCGCTTCATTTTCATCTGGTTTTCGAATTACGAAAGCGTTAATACTGAGGGAATGATCACCGACAACTAGCGCACAATGTGTCACAAGTTTGGCTTGGCCTGGCAACGAGACTAAAAAAGTATTGTTATCGCGACGTTCATAATCCAACGTGTGTGAATCGAGAAATTCTTCGATAACAGCGCGTGGATTGATTGCGGCCATTAGTGTCGCGCAATTATGCGCGCTTGCCGAACATCTGAAAGTACGCGGTCATAAATATCTAGCGTGCCGCGCGCAGTAGCATCCCAACCAAAGTGCGATGCATGTTCGATTGCCCCCATTGAAAGCAATACTCGGCGCTGTGGTTCTTGCAATAAACGCGACAGAACAGATGACCATGCTTTTGGATCATGGCCATCTACTAAAACACCTGAAAAACCATCGGCAACTGCGGTGCGAAGACCGCCTACTGCAGTTGCAACAACAGGTGTGCCGCATGCTTGTGCTTCAAGTGCGACTAAACCAAAACTTTCAGAATAACTTGGCACACATACTAAATCTGCGGCGCGATACCATTTTGGTAAATCAGCGCGCAAAACCGGCGGCGCAAAATGGACAAGATCATCGATTCCCAGCCATGCAACTAATTCTTTTAAGCGTTCAACTTCTTTCTTGTTGGTCCCAGAGGCTCCGCCAATAATGTTAACGGTTAAACGCGCTCTCAAATGTGGCGAATGTGCAACCATTTCAGATATTGCACGGATTAATACTTCCGGTCCCTTATGTGGCTGAATGCGACCAACAAAAGTAATAACTAAAGCATCTTGCGATACCGCTAATTCTGTGCGAGCAGATACCCGACCTGCGCCAAGCGTAAATTTATATAGATCAACACCTGGATTAACGACATGAACAATGTCAGGACAAGCACCATAGAGTGAAACCAGACTTGCAGCTTCGGAATCGGTATTTGCAATCAGAGCTTGCGCGGCGGCAGCGATTTGAACCTCACCTTGTACTCGAATCATTGGTTCTGGAATTTCACCTTCGGCCAAATTTAAATTCTTAACGCGTGCCATGGTGTGCATCGTGTGCACC
>JBCKHJ010000008.1:0-33572 GCA_038905915.1 Candidatus Planktophila sp.
GCAGCAAACTAACGGCTCGTCAAGTTAAGGACCGTCTCGATGCTGAATTAGTCGGTAACGTTTCACTGCGCGTTTTAAATACTGAACGTCCTGATACTTGGGAAGTTCAAGGCCGCGGTGAATTACAGCTAGCCGTACTTGTTGAAATAATGAAACGTGAAGGTTTTGAATTAACTGCTGGTAAGCCACAAGTTGTTACCAAAATGGTTGATGGAAAATTACACGAACCAATGGAAAGTTTAACTATCGATGCGCCTGAAGATTTCTTAGGTGTACTAACGCAATTAATGGCGCTACGTAAAGGTCGCATGGTGCAAATGGTTAATCACGGAACCGGTTGGATCCGGCTTGATTACCGCGTTCCATCCCGTGCCTTAATTGGTTTCCGTACCGAATTTTTAACTGAAACTCGTGGAACTGGTTTATTGCATCACGTCTTTGATGGTTACGAAGCATGGCACGGTGAATTGCGTACGCGCTCTACCGGATCTCTTGTTTCAGATCGGTTAGGGGCTGTAACAAGTTACGCGCTCTATGGAATTCAAGATCGCGGAAGTATTTTTGTTGAACCGGGCGATGAAGTTTATGAAGGCATGGTTATCGGTGAAAATTCACGTTCTGAAGATATGGACGTTAACTGTGTTCGCGAAAAGAAACTAACTAACATGCGCGCATCAGGTACAGATGAATCAGAGCGTTTGATTCCACCGAAGCGTTTTAATATGGAGGGTGCGTTGGAATTTTGTCGCGAAGATGAATGCGTTGAAGTCACACCGGCGGTTGTGCGCATGCGCAAAGTCATTCTCAATGGCGCAGAACGCGCCCGCTTAACATCTCGTGCAAAGAAGGCTAATCAGAACTAGAAGTCCACTATTTAAAACCGAACTCCTCTTTTACAGGCTCGCTCGAAAGCTGTTTTGTTAACCTTTCTACGCTTCGCCTGTTTCAAGAGGAGTTCTACCTTTCAGCAATTTGACGCGTCATTGTCGGTGCTTTGCGCTTAAATTATGACCGTGAGTAAAGAACTCTTTACGCTGGTGCGCAAAGCCAGTGATAGTGCGCCCCGAAATTTTCCACCAGAAATTACGGCCGTCTATTGCGATACCGCTTCGCCGCTAGTTGTAATTGGCGCACCTGGTACTGGAAAAACTTCACTTTTAATTCAAGCCGCGCTTTCGCGTATCGAAGGCGGACAAAATCCAAATTCGATTTTGCTTATTACTTATGATCGCGAACGCGCTAGTGAATTGCGCGATGCAATCGCACTTGCATCTAGTCAAACAATGTTTGAACCACTGGCCCGTACCTTTCACTCACTTGCATTTTCGATTTTAAAAAAGAAGCAAGGCCCAAATGATTTAGAACCCATTTTATTATCAGGGCCCGAACAAGAGAAATTTATTCGCGATCTGTTAGTAGATGACAAGAAAGTTAACTGGCCTAAAGATTTAGAAGCCGCGATAACGACTAACGGTTTTGTGCGAGAACTTCGAGATTTAATTTTGCGCGCTAATGAACGTGGTTTGAGTTTTGAACAATTAGCCAAACTTGGTCGCGAAAAAGGTGAAATGTATTGGCCCGCTGCTGCGCACTTCTGGCAGCGCTACACCCAAGCAATGATTATGCGCGAAATAGGTGCGGGCGATTCTAAAGAGCGTCTTGATCCTTCGGAAATTGTTTCGAGTGCAGCTAAAAGGTTGCGCGCTAATCCTGATTTGCTTAGTGAAATGCGTTCACAATTTCAAACGATTATGGTGGATGAATTCCAAGAGAGTGACCCCGCCCAGCGCGAATTACTCGCTTTACTTGCGCCTTCGGATCTAATAATTACAGCCGATGGCAACAGCGCAGTTGGACGTTTTCGTGGCGCTGATCCAGATGGCTTAGCAGCCGCGTTAGATAAATACCGTGGCCGATCTTTAACTCTGACTACTTCTTATCGCGGCAATGAACATTTATTGCGAATTAGCGAAGGTTTTGCACGTGATAAATTTTCTAACACTAAAACTTTAGAGCGAAAGCCTATTGATGCAAAAGAATTAATTGCTGCCCAAATTCATCGCTTTCGTTCCCAGAGCGAAGAAAGCGCCTTTATAGCCCATCAATTCAGAAGCGCACATTTGCAACAAGGAATTGCATACTCAAAGATGGCAGTCATTATTCGAAATCCGGGCAGCATGGCGGGTGCTCTTCGGCGTGCATTTGCACAGGTTGGAATTCCAGTTACATCAGATCTCCAAGTTATTGCTGGCAATCCAGCTATTGCGCCATTTTTATTGCTGGCCCAAATTGCAGTTGGTAAAAAATTAAGCCTTGATTTGTGTGAGAAATTATTGTTAAGCGAATTCGGTGGAGCAGATTCAATATCGTTGCGCCGTATTCGCCGTGCACTTATCGCTGGGCGCACCGATGATGATGAACGTACTGGAACGGAACTTTTGATATCTGCCATCCAAGATGGTGAAATTTTTATAGAAGGTGGCGCCCCGCTTGAACGAGTGAATCAGTTATTAAAAAAAGCGCGCACCGTTTCTCGTGCAAAAAACACGCGGGCAGAAGATTTATTGTGGGCAATCTGGGATAACGCAATGGCCAGTGATGGTAAGAAATTAAGTGACACATGGCGCAATCAAAGCTTGCGTAAAGGATCACGTGGGGCAAATGCCGATCGTGATTTAGATGCCATGATGCAATTATTTGAATCTGCCGCACGATATTCCGAGCGTTTCCCAGAATCAAAACCTGACGCATTTTTACATGAAATAACTAAAGAAGATATTGCTGGCGATGTAATCAGCGCAAAAGGTGCGCGACCTGATTACGTAGAAATTCTTACCGTGCATAGCGCCAAAGGTAGGCAGTGGGAAATTGTTGCTGTTGCTGGGGTGCAAGAAGGCATCTGGCCGAATTTGAAACGCAGATCTTCCTTACTTGGCGCAGAACGGTTAGTTGAAATTCTTAGACATCCTGATATTCCACATGCTCAACTGAGTGCAATTGCGGCAAATGGAGTAAGACAGGATGAAGAACGCTTATTTCACGTCGCCCTTTCGCGTGCCAACTCTTATCTTTTTGTAACCGCTATTTCACGCGATGACGATGAACCATCCGAATTTTTCGATAGCGCCGAAACACTTATTAATGGTTTTGAGGCATCACTTATCGAGCAGAGTGCATTTACACAAATACCTCGCCCAATAACCATCCCTGCTTTGGTGGCAGAGTTGCGTAGCGAATTAAACGGTGAAAGAAGCGAACTTGCGGCAAGTATTTTAAAGAGATTAAGTAATGAAGGAATCAATCTAGCGGATCCCAATAATTGGGTCGGAGCAAGTGCAATTAGTAGCCATCAAAGCGTTATTGCTCACGATAAATTAATTCCGGTTTCACCTAGTGGTTTAGAAAGCTTTGAGGAGTGCGGCCTTAAATGGTTTTTACAAAGCAATGGTGGCACCGATGGCAATAGCGCCGCACAAGTTTTAGGTTCTGCCATCCATGCCTTTGCCGCCAAAATGGTCGAAGAACCTGCAACTACCGATGCAGATTTACAAAAAACTTTGGAATCATCGTGGAAACTCATTAATCCAGAATCTGGCTGGGTTAGCGCTAGTGATTTTGAAAACGCATCAAGAATATTAGGAACTTTTATTCGCTATCACCGCGAAACAAAGCGAACGATTCTTTCGGTGGAAGAATCGTTTAATGTAACAATCGGTCGAGCTCAAATTCGCGGGAGTATTGACCGAATTGAAATTGAAGCCGACGGCTCACTTTTCATTATTGATTTCAAAACTGGCCAAGAAGCAATTTCACAGAAGAAAATGCCTGAAAATCTGCAACTTGCGGCATATCAGTTAGGCGTAATTAAAGGCGGTTTGGCAAAGGTTACTGATTCCATAACAACTAGTGGCGCAGAATTAGTTTATTTAGCTAAAGACACCGTCAAGATAAATAAGCGCACACAAGGAGTTATTAACCCTGATGATTTTATTGACCGTATCTCAGTAATCGCCGAAGGAATGGGTGCATCTTCATTTACTGCCACAATAAATAGCCGATGCAAAGGTTGTCCAGTGCGTTCTTCCTGCCCAGTACAAAGCGATGGCAGAACGGTGATTGAATGAACGAGAAATTTTCACCAGAAGTAATCGTTAAAGCACTTCGCAAAATAGATCCAAAAATTAATGGATTAACTGACGAGCAATCCCGCATTATTTCTATTAAGACTAATCCGCTAGAACCATCAGTTGTTATTGCTGGGGCGGGTTCTGGCAAGACTGAAACTATGAGCAATCGTGTTTTATATTTAGTGGCTAATGGTTTTGTTACACCCGATGAAATCTTAGGTTTAACTTTCACACGCAAAGCCGCAGGAGAACTTTCAACTCGCATTCGCCGGCGGCTGCGCCAATTGAGTGCTTCGGGCTTAGTTGATAGGAAATTAGCTTCGATGGCAACGGTTACTACTTATCACTCGTATGCTGGAAAGTTACTTAGCGAACATTCAATTCGTTTAGGAATCGATGCTGATAACCAACCACTTGGCGAGGCCGCTATCTGGCAGATTGCATCAGATGTTGTCCGCAATTGGCCAGACGATGAATATAGAAATGAAAGTAAACCCAGCACGGTAATCAAAGACCTGATTGGTTTATCGCGCGAGGTTTTAGAACATCGCGCCGACCTTGATCAGATTCGAAAGCAGTGCGAAGAGATAATTTCAGACCTTAGCGAATTAAACGGAACCGTCCATCCACCGATAAAGACTGTACTCAAAGTTGCACACCAGCGCATTTCAATATTGCCGATGGTTCAAACTTTCTTGCAACGCCGAAAAGATGCAGGTGAACTTTCCTTCGATGACCAGATGGCTATTGCTGCTGATATCGCTGAACAATTTAGCGATGTTGTTCTTTTAGAGCGTAGTAAATATAAAGTGGTTCTATTAGATGAGTATCAAGATACTTCGCAATCACAAGTGCGCATGCTTTCATCTTTATTTGGCGACGGCCACCCAGTAATGGCTGTTGGTGATCCAAGTCAAGCAATTTATACATGGCGTGGTGCCTCGGCTGGAACCATGAAGTCTTTTGAGAACTATTTTCCAAAAATAAAAGGCCAACTAGGTCAAGATAAATTTACACTCTCAACGACTTTTAGAAATGATGAATTAATTCTTGGGACAGCTAATCAAATTTCAAAGAAAATCAAGGAAGCTGGCGGACAAGAAGTTCTACAACTCAAGGCTAGAAAAGGTGCAGGCAAAGGCAATCTCGCTTGTGGAGTATTCGAAAACATTGAATTAGAAGCAAAAGCAATCGCAAATTATTTTGAACCTTTATGGTTTGACCAAAATCGTTTGAAAAGAGATGACCGCGATAAAACAAGCTTTGCAGTATTAGTACGAAATCGTAAGCAAATAACCGAGATTGAATTAGAACTTCGCGCGCGCAAGATTCCAGTAGAAGTTTTAGGAGTGGGTGGATTAATTCACGTTCCTGAAATTGCAGATATTTTAACGATGATGAAAATAATTATTGATCCTGATTCAGGTTCATCACTTATGCGCCATTTAACTGGCCCGAGAATAAATTTAGGGGCACAAGATATAGCAGGAGTTGGAACGCTTGCCAAAGATCGTGCCCGCAGTGCGCGAATTGATAGCAAGAGCATTATTAAAAAAATTGCTGCTGGAAACCCGGATCAGCTTGAAGCAGACGATCAATTCGCAGGTTCGATAATTGATGTGCTCGATGAAATTATTACAGCACCTCGTGAATTATTTAGTGCCCTTGGATATCAAAGGCTTTTGCAATTTGCCACAGAGCTGCGCCGCTTGCGTTCGCGCTCTGGTGGAGCGATAACCGATTTGATCGCGGAGATCGGAAATTATTTGTCACTAGAGACCGAAATTGCTCTTCGCGATGGTTCGCAATTTGGAATGCGTAATTTAGATCGGTTCATGGATGAAGCCGCAAAATTTGAACGTTCTGGTGGAAACGCACGAGAATTTCTTGAATGGCTAGATGTGGCATCCGACGAAGAAGGCGGCTTAAAACTAGGCGCACCAGAAGTTCGCCGCGATGTAGTGCAAATTCTTACCGTGCATATGGCAAAAGGTGCCGAATGGGATGTTGTTGCAATCCCCGGGCTTGCAAAAGATTCATTTCCGTCAGTAAATAACAAGAGTTCTGAGAACTGGTTGTCTAATGAAAAACATATTCCTTTCCCATCGCGTGGTGATTATCAAGAATTACCACGCATAACTTTTGTAGGAGTAACGGAAACGAAAGAAGCGGATTCGCGAATCAAAGATTTCGCAAGGAATTGTGCACACTTGATTAAAGAGCGTGAAGAAATTCGCTTGGCTTATGTCGCAATAACTCGCGCAAAAACACATCTTTTGTGTACTACATCAATTTGGCGAGACGGTGTTACCCCACGAGAACCTAGCAGTATCTATAAAGTTGTTGAAGAATATGTACGTGAAAATAGTGGAAGTATTCTCAGTGAAATCCAAATGCCGCCAACTGGTTCACGTAATCCGAGTGATGAAAATCCACGCAAAGAAATATGGCCGCGCGATCCTTTGGGTGATCGCCGCGAAGACTTTGATGCCGCAATTAAATTAGTTCAAACAAGTACCGAACATGATTTAGCGATTGGCGATAACGCGGTGGTTAATTCATGGATTAACGATGCGCGGGCTTTGATTGTCGAGGCGCAGGATAAATTATCTGGATGCATTGAAGTTGTTTTGCCAGCGCGACTTTCTACTTCAGCCCTTGTTGCGCTACATGAAAATCGTGATGAATTGGCACTTAATATTCGCAGGCCCATGCCGCGCGGACAAGATCCATATTCTCGTCGGGGAAGTGCCTTTCACTTATGGGTAGAAAAACAATTTGATATCCAACCCGAACTATTTGCCGATGAATACTTGGATTATCTCGACCCGGTTGAAATTGATACAACGCTAGAAGAATTGAAAAACAAGTGGTTAAGCAGTCTTTGGGCAAAGCGAACACCATTGGCCGTTGAAGTTCCATTTGAAAGCGTGATTGCCGGAATTTTGATTCGCGGTCGGATCGATGCCATTTACAAGAGCGAAGATGGTTTTGAAGTAGTGGATTGGAAGACTGGTTCGAAAAAATTGAACGAATCTGCCGCAGTGCAATTAGCCATGTACCGCTTGGCATGGTCCAAGTTAAGTAAGACCGATATTTCCAAAGTTAGCGCGGCTTTTCATTATGTTCCAACAGGGTTAAGCGATAAACCTGCAGATTTACTAAACGAGGATCAGTTAATTGCACTAATTAGCGCAATTGAAGAAGCTGATTCCACGAGGTTACGCGCATGAGAGCAGGCTAGTAGCGTTGCCCCTCATGAGCGCAGTTAAGGATTTAGGCAGCGAGATCGATCGCGCTAGCGAGATGCGCGATAAGCCAGAAAAACTGGAATCCCTCTGGGAAAACGCCGACATTTTGCATATCTGTCAAGGCTCAATTGCAACTGCTGCAAACCGACTTAAATTTTTAAAGTCAAAGGAATTACCGGCGCAATTTCTAGAAGGTGAACGTTATTTTCTGGGGTTAAATAAAAAAACCGGCAAGGCTTATTTTGCATGGAATACGGATTGGAAAATTGCGCCAACTCAACCGAATTCTGATTTTAAGACGCTGCGCGAAATTGGTAATTATTTAGATTCGCTAGAAACCGATTTAGCAACGCATGCAATTGGTTTAGCAAATTGGCACTTATCGCATCCACGATGTTCAAAATGTGGGGCCGAAACAAAAGTTGATTTAGGTGGCGCAGTGCGTGCTTGCATTTCGTGTCAAGGGCAACACCACCCGCGGACAGATCCGGCAGTGATAGTTCTTGTAAAAGATACGAGTGATCGAATTTTATTGGGCCGACAAGCAGTGTGGCCAGAAGGGCGGTTTTCAAATTTTGCAGGATTTGTTGAACCGGGTGAGAGTTTTGAAAATTGCGTTGTTCGTGAAGTACTTGAAGAATCTGGAGTACATGTTAGTGAAATTAAATATTTAATTTCACAGCCTTGGCCTTTCCCAGCATCAATCATGGTTGCTTTTGAAGCAATAACAAATAATCCAACTGATGCACGGCCCGATGGAACCGAAATTGTGGATTTGAAATGGTTTTCCCGCGATGAAATGAAAAGCGCAATCGCTGTTGGCCAATTACTGTTGGCGCCTTCTATGAGTGTTGCGCGCGCAATGATTACAACTTGGTATTGCAAAATCAAAGGTTACGAAGCTAGCGATTTAGGCGGCGGCGAAAGTTGGCGGCCCTAATGGTTGACTTTAACGCTCCTGAAATAAGTGAAATTCGAGCTGAAGAAATTTTGTCAGCTCTAGATAATGAGCAACGCGCAGTTGCACTTGCGACCAAAGGACCAGTCTGTGTTATCGCGGGTGCCGGCACTGGAAAAACCCGCGCGATTACACATCGCATCGCATACGCTTCTGCAATTGGTGTTATGGATCCGCATAAAGTTTTAGCGCTAACCTTTACCGCGCGCGCAGCAGGAGAGATGCGAATGCGCCTTCGTTCATTAGGTGTTCCTGCAGTTGCTGCCCGCACGATTCATGCCGCCGCCCTCCGACAATTGCTTTATTTTTGGCCACAAGTTTTTGGTGGGCGCACACCCGATTTAGTCACGAGCAAGACTGGATTTATTAACGAAGCAATTAAACGCGCGGGATTAGTAAGTGATCTACCTATTACTTCGCGAGATTTAATGCGTGATGTGGCATCTGAAATCGAGTGGGCACAAGTAACCCAGCTTTTCCCTGATCAATATGTAGATGCAGCTTCGGCTCGCAGCGTTAAGTCAAAGATTAATCCCGAACAAATCGCCGCAGTTTATGCGGCATACCGTTCCTTAAAAGTTCAAGAGCGCGCAATGGATTTTGAAGATGTTTTATCTTTGACAACAGCCATGATTGAAGAAGAACGACTTGTACGCGAGCGAGTTCAAGATCAATATAGATTTTTCACGATTGACGAGTACCAAGATATTTCACCACTGCAGCAACGACTTATTAATGCTTGGCTTGGTTCGCGCCAAGAAATCTGTGTTGTAGGCGACCCTGCGCAAACTATCTATTCTTTTGCTGGCGCGACTCCAGTTTTTCTAAATACTTTTACCCAACGTTTTCCGGAAGCCGAAGTTATTCGATTAACTACGGGGTATCGATCAACTCCTGAAATTACTTTTATGGCTAATAGTGTTTTACGCAGTGCGCAAATGGGGCAGGAACTAGTTGCCAATAATTCACACGGTGAGAGGCCAGTTGCAACTGCTTATAGCGATGAGGCTGGCGAAATTGCCGGAATCGTAAATTCAATTACGCAATTAATCGCAGATGGAACTGCTGCCCAAGAAATCGCCGTTTTGGCTCGCACTAATAGCCAACTAAAGTCGTTAGAAAAAGCGATGAACGCTGCTAGATTGTCATACCAAGTGCGCAACAGCGAACGTTTCTTTGATCGCCCGGATGTTCGCGAATTTCTTAGAATTGTTCGCAACGCATCTGTTATTCCAACCGGAGGTGTTAATTGGTTAGATGAATTACGCACCCTTACCCAACCTTTTTTAGATGGTGCAAGCATTGATGGAATTGCAGCGCTCTTACATTTAGCGCACGAAATTGATGCCGATAGCGGCGTGAAAAAGAAGTCACTTCGCGCATATTTACGCGAAGTTGAAGACCGAGTTCAGCAAAATAATCCACCAACAATGCCCGTTACAACTCTTTCAACTTTGCATGCAGCCAAAGGCTTGGAATGGCAACGGGTATTTATGATTGGCGTAAGTGAAGGTTTATTACCCCTTGATAGCGGCGCAAATAGCGCTGATGCAAGCTCCATTGATGAAGAGCGTAGGCTCTTTTATGTTGGAATTACGCGTGCGATGAGTGATTTACGCATGAGTTATAGCGGCGTTCCCAGCCGATTTCTTGCTGAAGCGGGCCTGCTAATTAATTGATTTGCATGATTGCAATCACATGCTTTACCCTTAACGCTCGTACTAAATTAGTGTGAACTGTGAGCAGAAGGAGACCGATCGTGTTTAATACAAAATCGGCAACAGCAGGCGTTAATCGCTTTGCTGCAACTCTGTCTGCTCGCACAAATAAGAAGCATTCAACCTGGCATACAGCGTCAAAGCCTGCGTTCTACGCAGCTTTTTACGCCGTGGATCAGGCCACTTGGAGTTCTAGCCGATAATTTCGAATAGAACTAGCAGCCAAGGGCCTCGAATCCACAAAGGATTCGGGCCCTTTTTATTTCCCCGGAACTACTAGAGAAAAGAAAGAAGGTAAAAAAGATGAGCGTTCTCTTTAGTGAACTATTAATGCCAGGTTGGGCCGAAACTGGAGACAAGATTGGACTAGGAGATGTCACCGGAACTTTCGACAGCTCCATTGCCTTTAATTTGCCGTGTCACAACGCAGAGCCAGAGATGTTCTTCTCTGAAGATGATTTCGTAATTGCCGAAGCAAAGTCGCTATGTAGTGCATGTCCAGTGCGCGTTGCGTGCTTAGCAGGTGCGTTATCACGTAAAGAACCTGTTGGCGTATGGGGCGGCGAATTATTCGAAGATGGTGTTGTTATTGCACGCAAGCGTAAAGCAGGTCGTCCACGACTAAGTGAAGTTGCAATCGATGAAGAAAGCGCGGCTTAACTTGCGAAAACATTTAAATGAGCAAGCGATGGCCAAAGCGCAAAAAGGATTGAGATCGGCAGGATAAGAAAGACAACTGGAATCATCATCGAGATTTCAGCTTTTCCTGCCGCACTCAATACTCGGTTTCTCTGATTAGCACGCGCTTCAATTGCATGGCGCGTTAGCACTTCAACTAGTGGTGCACCACGTAAGGTCGCTGTAACAAGGGCGTCAACAAATCTTCTAATCATTACCGATTTAACTCTTCTGCCCATTTCATCGAGAACGTTGGCAAAAGGCTGCCCCGCTTTCACTTGGGTGATAACTTGACCAAATTCAGCGACTAGTGCTCCTTGTGCCGATGAAGTGATTCGTACCATCGAACTCAGCGGCGTTTCCCCTGCAGCAATTGCAAGTGTCATCATCTCAATAATTGCTGGAAACTCAGCTTCTATTTGTTCTCTATATTTCTTGATCTGGCGAGTTAATTCAAGGTCCATGATCACTGGAATTAACAAACCAGCAAGAATTGCAAAAAGTATCGACGAGAAAAAATTTGCATGCAAGGTTTGAGTAATCACAAAAGTTAGCAATACTCCGGAAAGCGCGAAGCCTATTTGGCGAATTCTAAAAGCCTCATATTCCTTTTTCGTGCCTTTCCCGATTTCTTCTAAACGGACCATGATTCCAGTGCGATCGCGTGTTTGACTGGCCTGACCCTTTAACTTTCTTTCTAATTCAATTAAAGAAAAATCTTTATCATCGGTAATCAGAAGTAGTGCTCCGGGAATCACAAAGAGCAAGGCGATAAGAATTATCATCAACATTATTTAACAAAAACTCTTGGAGTTTGCGGCAACCGACCTAATCGATTCATCCACAAATATGCGACTCCAGTCATAATCAACCCACAGATTAGAATAACCACGCCCGTTGGCGTTGAATAAGCCGCAGCAGTGCTGGGTTGAGTTGAAAGTAAAAGCAGCAGAATCCAAGGAGCGGCGGCCGATAGGTGCGCTGAATTTTTTATCCATCCGTGTTTAACATCTATCTCTAACCGAAGTGCTAAATCTTGACGCAAGAAATCACCCAAAGTTCTTAGAATTTGTAGAAGTTCACTTCCGCCCAACGCTTTGGAAATGAGTAGGGCTTCGAAGATTTGATCACTGCCATGGTGGGCGAAATATTTTTTAAGCAAAGCAATAGCACGGCCAAGGTCGCCATGTTCAATTAAATCGCTCCGAAATTGTGTGAAGGCTGGCCGTAATATTTCTGGACCCCTTGTGGCCAACCCAGCCAATGATTCAGAAAGAGATAAGCCTGATTGGACTCCGGACATTAAATGATCAATGACTTCTGGCCACGCTGCAATTAAGAGGGCATCGCTTTTTAAGTCGCGTTTTCGAAGTGTTGCCCAAGTAATCGTTCCAACTAAAATACTAATTGCACTTGCAATTACAAGTGAGCGGGTCATTAGAATTACTAAGGCAGCAGAAATGCAGGCGGTGATAATTGGTTTTACTAGTTTTTTCATTTATTCCACCATTGACTTAGCGGCGCACCAATTGCCGCAAATTTTTCAGGATGCGGAAGGGCGCCGACGCCACGTTCGTAATCGGTGCCATCAAATCGCCAAAGAGTTTCAATTTCAGCGCGATCATTTTCATAGCGTCCGGTAAGTGCGGAAATCTCCTGAATTCGTCGCACACCGTTCACATTTAGATTGACATGAACAATTAGGTCTATGGCCGATGCCACAGTTGGAGCAATAAATTTGTGCGAGATATTTTCACCAGCAAGTAAGGGCAAAGTTTGTAATTTAATAATCGCATCGCGCGGAGAATTAGCGTGCAAAGTTCCCATTCCAGGCAGGCCAGAGTTTAAAGCAATTAAAAGGTCGAGAGCTTCTGCTTCGCGTACTTCGCCCACGATGATTCGAGATGGTCGCATTCGCAGAGACTCTTTAATTAATCTACGCAGTGGAATTTCGCCCTCACCTTGCAAATTAGCGCTTCGGGTTTGCATAGCGACAACATCAGGCAAGTTAGGGCTGAGTTCAAAAACTTCTTCAATTGTTATGACTCGCTCGGATAAGGGAATAGCCGAAGTAAGAGCATTTAACATTGTTGTTTTTCCAGATTGCGTACCGCCGCTTACTAAAATATTTAATCCAGCTTGAACGCAGTACTTAAGTGTTTTTGCTATTGTTGGATTCATAGCGTTTTTTTCTGCAAGATCATCGATACTTAAATGACTCATTAAATGCTTGCGAATATTTACCGCCCAATGTGCAGCTGTAATTTCTGGAATTGCTACATGCAGGCGACTGCCATCAGGTAAGCGCGCATCAACAAATGGGTGTGAAAGATCTAGTCGGCGGCCGCTCCACATGAGGGCTCTTTCAACGATATTTCGCACATCTTCACTAGATAGAAGCAGATTGGTGAGTTCGCTTTTACCAGCGCGTGCAATAAATATTCTCTCAGGAGAATTAATCCAAATTTCTTCAATGCTTGGATCGCTCATAAATTTTGCAATAGGCCCAAAAGTGATATCAAGGTCAAGATTCATGTGGGAAATCTAGGCGAGCGTGCAATTACTAAAAGGCTGCTAAGGCAATTCCGTGGATAAGCTTTCTTGGTCGAGGCGATTTAGTAATTCAAGCCCAGATTCGAGCGCGCAAGAGCTCACCAAAGAAGTGGAGATTGAGAGAGCCGAGTTGGCTAAAAGCGCTTTGGAACTATGGATGCGATTGACCAAGAGGTCAGCGGCTACCGAAGAGTCTCGTAGAAGTATTAGAAATTCATGGAGGCCAATTCGGGCAACGCAATCTTGGCCTCGCGTTATTTTGGTGAGTTCTTGCGCAAAGAGAAGAATTTGCAGGTCACTTATTTGTAAATCTTGCGCAAATGGTTTTATTTCAATTCTGATTATTGAAAATTGCAAAGAAGTCCGCTGCGTTAGTAATAATTCCCTTCGCAATTGCTCGTAAAAAAATGGCGGCGCAATCAAATGGGTTTGAGTGTCATGGATACCATCATGTATAAAACCCATTAACGCACTGCTAAACTTTCTTCCATGTCACAAGATTCTGCCAAAGCCGCTAAAGCTCGAGCAATGGTGGCATCCCTACTCTTTCTGGAGTCGGCAATCATTTTAGCTCTGGGGTTTTGGTTGATAATTTTGGCACTGAAATCCAGTGATACCGAAATATTTCCATGGTTAGGTGTTGTTTTATTTGCATTACTTGGCGCGGGTGGTTTATTTGCATCTGCGGTTGGATATAAAAGAGGTAAATATTTTGGTCGAGCACCAGCAGTTTTAGCTAATTTGATTGCTCTAGGTGTTGTTAAATTTCAAATCGATGCACAACTATGGATAAGTGCAATTCCGCTAGCAATTATCGCAATTGCCACTTTAATTGCAGCCCTTCGGGCGATTCCGCAGAAAATCTAAATCCCACACTTTCAACGCTTAACCCCTTAAGATTTAGCCCATGTCTGCGCAAGAAGAGCCCATTGCTTCAGAATCGCTAAGTGATCTGGAAAACCAAATTCTTGATTTCGAAAAGAACTGGTGGCGCTTTGCTGGAGCAAAAGAGAGCGCTATCAAGGAACTTTTCAACCTAAGCGCGCCTGGCTATTACCAACTTCTCAATGATTTGATTGACCGCGGCGATGCCCTTGCGGCATCTCCAATGCTCGTAAAGCGCCTTCGTCGCCTGCGTGAAGCCCGTATGAGCGCTCGCACCTCCCGCTAAAAGCCTCGTTTTGCCATCGGGGGATGGGTCCCGTAGATTTGGCGTTAGCACTCTCGGGGTGTGAGTGATAAAACGCCCCTCCAACTTAGTCAAACTCAAGGAGTAAAAGCATGGCAAAGCAGATTGCCTTTAATGAAGAAGCACGTCGCGGATTAGAACGCGGCATGAACATCTTGGCCGATGCGGTCAAGGTAACCCTTGGACCTCGCGGACGTAACGTTGTTCTCGAAAAGAAGTGGGGCGCCCCAACAATTACTAATGATGGCGTTTCAATTGCAAAAGAGATTGACTTGGAAGATCCATGGGAAAAAATTGGCGCAGAATTAGTTAAAGAAGTTGCTAAGAAGACCGATGACGTTGCAGGCGATGGAACAACTACCGCAACGGTTTTGGCTCAAGCACTTATACGCGAAGGCCTTCGTAACGTTTCTGCTGGATCAAACCCAATAGCGCTTAAGCGTGGAATTGAAAAGGCGGTCGATGCCATTGTTGCCGAACTTGCCGCAATGTCTAAGAAAGTTGATTCAAAAGAACAGATTGCCGCAACTGCATCTATCTCTGCAGCCGATGCGACAATCGGCGAAATGATTGCTGAAGCAATGGACAAGGTCGGCAAAGAAGGCGTTATAACCGTTGAAGAATCAAATACTTTTGGTCTTGAGCTAGAACTTACCGAAGGTATGCGTTTTGATAAGGGTTACATTTCACCATATTTTGTAACTGACCAAGATCGCATGGAAGTTGTTCTAGAAGATGCTTACATCTTGATTGCGAACTCAAAGATTGCAAGTATTAAGGACTTAATTCCTGTACTTGAAAAAGTTATGCAATCAGGTAAGCCGCTTGCAATCATTGCGGAAGATGTTGAAGGCGAAGCCCTTGCAACTTTAGTTGTTAACAAAATTCGCGGGACTTTCCGTTCGGCCGCTGTCAAAGCCCCTGGCTTTGGTGATCGCCGCAAAGCAATGTTGCAAGACATTGCAATTTTAACTGGCGCAACTGTTATTTCAGAAGAAGTTGGTTTAAAGCTTGATCAAACTGGTCTTGAACTTCTTGGAAAAGCCCGCAAGGTCGTAATTGGCAAAGAAGAAACCACCATTATTGAAGGTGGCGGAGACGATGCGCAAATTAAGGGTCGGGTAGCACAGATTCGTGCGGAAATTGAGAAGAGCGATTCAGATTACGATCGCGAAAAATTGCAAGAGCGTCTAGCAAAACTTGCTGGTGGCGTTGCAATTATTAAAGCTGGAGCTGCGACCGAAGTTGAACTTAAAGAGCGCAAGCACCGCATCGAAGATGCCGTGCTAAATGCTAAAGCGGCAGTTGAAGAAGGCATTGTTGCTGGTGGTGGCGTTGCGCTATTGCAGGCATCAAAGATTGCTTTCACTAAATTGAAATTAGAAGGCGACGAAGCAACTGGCGCGAAAATTGTTGAATATGCAGTTGCAGCACCGTTAAAGCAGATTGCAAGTAATGCCGGCTTTGAAGGCGGAGTCGTTGTAGAAAAGGTAAGTCACCTTCCTGCAGGTTTTGGATTAAATGCTGCAACTGGCGAATATGTTGACATGATTAAAGCTGGAATCATCGATCCTACCAAAGTAACTCGCTCTGCACTACAAAATGCCGCATCCATTGCGGCGTTATTTATTACAACCGAAGCAGTTATTGCCGATAAGCCAGAAAAGAAACAAGCACCTGGTGGCGGCGGCGGGGATATGGATTTCTAAAAAGTCCAAATATATACGCTTAACGCCATCCTCGATTAACGCGAGGGTGGCGTTCTGCTTTACCCTTACCCCATGGCAAAGAAATCTTTAAAGAAAATTTTTTCTAAGGCCACAGTTATACCAACTGTGAATTCGGCTTTTGATGCACTCGACCTTGCCCGCTTGGCAGTAATTGCAAACACAGAAAATAAAACACATGTTGGTGATTACATCTCTGTTGAATTCGATGATGAAGATCGCGTAGCAACTTATTTATTTGAAGCAAAATTATCGGGATATAAAGGCTGGAGATGGTGTGTAACTGTTGCAAAAGTTAATGCAGATTCACCTGCCACTATTTGTGATGTTGTTGTTTTGCCCGGTCCAGATGCGCTATTGGCTCCTGATTGGATTCCTTATCGCGACCGAATTCAACCTGGTGATGTTGGCGTTGGCGATATTGTTCCAAGTTCACTCGATGACACTCGTTTAGTTGCTGGCGCGCAAGGGCTCCCGCAAGATGAAGATTTAGAAACTGCTTTTGCATTCGAGTTAGGTTTGGGTCGCGCACGAGTTATGTCAATCGAAGGTCGCGACCAAGCAAGTAAGCGTTGGTATGAAAGTGATCGCGGACCAAAAACACCAATGGCACAGGCAGCACCAAAACCCTGTTCCAGTTGTGGTTTCTTTCTTCCCATTTCAGGTTCAATGCGCTCGGCTTTTGGCGTATGCGCAAATGCGATTTCACCAGAAGATGCACGCGTGGTTTCCGTTGATCATGGATGTGGCGCTCACTCCGAAGCAACCTTTGCTTAACCTGTAGTAAACTTAACGCCTGCTCGCACCCCTGCGGCCCAAACGAATTTGGAAATTTAAAAGGAGTAAACCCCATGCCATCAGGCCACGTTAAATGGTTCTCCCTAGAAAAAGGTTTTGGATTCATAGCATCCGATGAAGGCGAAGATGTTTATCTTGCTGCCACATCACTTCCAGAAGGTGTTACAACTATTAAACCTGGAACAAAATTGGAATTTGGTGTTGCCGATGGTCGCCGCGGACCGCAAGCTTTATCAGTGCGCATCATTGATGCACCACCTTCGCTTGTTGAAAATGGTCGCGTTAATCCCGATGACCTTGCAGCGATGATTGAAGACACAATTAAAATTTTAGACAAAGTCGGAAATGGATTACGTCACGGACGTTATCCATCGGGACCAGAAGCGCAACGCGTAGGTCGTGTGCTACGCGGCATTGCTGGGCAACTAGAAGCTTAAATTACAGTGCGTTTGTTGCGCCGTATTGTGTAACGAATTCCCGTTGCTCCAAGTGTTGCACCTGCCACGCATGTCCAAATAATTTTTGCGTCCAAGTTTAGTGCAACTGCAATTATTCCAGCAACTAACCAACATATCGTTCCGATTGCTACTAGGATTACAACGGTGCGCAAGTTGTATTTCATGAGAGAAGAGTAATGCGATTTTCGGTAAAAGATGACGGAAATTGGCGTTCATTTCGCCACCGTAATTATCGTATTCTCTTTCCAGCCAATGCAGTTTCAAATATTGGAAGTTGGGCACAAAGAATTGCTCAAGATTGGCTTGTCCTTGAATTAACGAACAGTGGAATTTATTTAGGAGTTGTGACAGCTCTTCAATTCGCGCCAGTGCTTTTCTTTAGCCTTCATGGTGGCGCACTGGCAGATCGGTACAACAAACGAAAAGTTTTAATTGCAACAAATATTCTTGGCGGGTTGGCATCACTCGGACTTGGCACGCTTGTAATAACTGGACAGATTAAATTGTGGCATGTATTTGTTTTTGCAAGTGTTTTGGGAATATCAACGGCAATAGACGCACCTGTTAGACAGAGTTTTACAACCGAAGTGGTAGGCCAAAGCGATTTACCTAATGCGGTAAGTTTAAATTCAGCAAACTTTAATGCAGGGCGTCTTATCGGACCTGCGCTATCGGGTTTGTTAATTGCCGCCTTTGGCACTGGACCCTCATTTATTTTAAACGGCCTTACATATTTCTTCGTAATTATCGCACTAATGAAATTAGACGAAAGAGCTTTTTTTCATATAGATCGCGCTTCGGGGATGGGGATGACAAGCGTGCGCGAAGGTTTGCGGTATGCAAAAGCGCGGCCTGATATCTATGTTGTAATGCTCATAGTCTTTTTTATCGCAACTTTTGGTTTAAATTTTCAAATGTTTAACGCGCTAATGGCTACAAAAGAATTTCACAAAGGTGCAGCCGCATACGGTCTGCTCGGAACTTTTATCGCTATCGGATCATTTTCTGGAGCGATTTTTTCTACTCGGCTTGAACGCTTTAGAAAAACACGATTTGTAATTATTGCTGGTGGAGTTTTCTCGCTTACCGTGATTGTTTTATCAATAATGCCTAATTACGTCAGTTATGCACTGTGGCTGCCAATATGTGGGGTCACAGCGCTTATAACTTTGATTACTGCTAATTCAATTGTTCAGGTAAATAGCGACCACAAAATAAGAGGCAGAGTGATGGGCATTTATCTTCTTATTTTTATGGGTGGCACACCATTTGGTTCACCACTTATTGGCATTTTGTCAGAAGTTATAGGAATAAGAGAAACAATTGCCGCTTGCGGTGCAATATCGTTGCTTGCAACTTTGATAATTTGGTTTAGATTTGCAGATAAAGTAGAAGTACCGAGTGATATTTCAATCGATGGTGTATTAAAGACCACTAATCGCGATTAAAACGATTAAACCAAAGAGCACAACCAGAGTAACAATCCTGCGGGTCTTATAATTCATTTAAAGTGCTGCTACGACAAAATCAATGCACGCAGTCAATGCATCAATATCAGATGGATCAATTGCCGGAAACATTCCAATTCGTAATTGGTTCTTGCCTAATTTACGGTATGGCTCGGTATCAACTATTCCATTTGCACGAAGCGTGGCGGCAACTTTTGTTGCATCTATTGAACCGTCAAAATTAATTGTTCCAACCACTTTACTGCGCATTGCGGGATCGCTTACGAAAGGTGATGTGTAAGAAGTTTTCTCGGCCCAACCGTAAAGTTTTGAAGCCGAATCTGCGCTCCGCCCTGCAGAAAATGAAAGCCCACCATTTGTATTCATCCATTGAATCTGTTCGGCAAGCAAAATTAGCGTTGCAACTGCTGGTGTGTTATATGTTTGATCAAGGCGTGAATTTTCAACCGCAATTCCCAAATCAAAAAAGGCAGGAATCCAGCGATCGGTACTCTTAATTTTCTCGGCGCGGGCAATTGCCGCAGGGCTCATTAAAGCAATCCATAAACCGCCATCGGAGGCAAAAGATTTCTGCGGAGCAAAGAAATAGGTATCAAATTCTTTAGCATCAACGCTAAGTCCACCTGCAGCACTTGTTGCATCAACGAGAACCAAGGCGCCATCAGTGCCCTGTGGGCGAATAATCGGCATAGATACACCGGTACTAGTTTCATTATGCGTTAAGGCATATACATCTATTCCATCTTCAGCAACGGAAAATGGATGAGTTCCTGGTTTAGATTTGATAACGCTGGGGTCATCTAGAAACGGTGCTTCTTTAACGGCGGATGCGAACTTTGAGGAAAATTCACCGAAAACTAAATGCTGTGAACGGTTTTCAATTAGCCCAAGTGTGGCAATATCCCAAAATGCAGTCGAGCCACCATTACCAAGAATTACTTCATAACCATCTGGAAGTGAAAAAAGTGAATGCAAACCTTCGCGAATGCTCTTAACTACGTTCTTAACCGGTTTCTGTCGGTGAGAAGTTCCAAGCACCAGAGAATTATTTTTTAAAAGAGAATTGATTGCATCAGGGCGAATCTTTGATGGGCCGCAACCAAAACGTCCATCGAGTGGTTTTAGGTTGCTGGGAATTATTATTTCGGCGCTCACCGTCTTAGCCTATGGGTAGTACCGAGTGATTTCCCAATCCGTGTTATTGCTTCGCTCATAGCGAAGGCGATCATGTAAACGAGAATAACCACCTTGCCAAAATTCAATTGATATTGGATTTACTCGGTAACCACCCCAATGTGACGGACATGGAACTTTACTCCCTTCGGGCCATTTTTGCGCAGCACCTTGCCATCGTTGTTCCAATTCTTCGCGCGATGAAAGTTCCGAAGATTGATGACTTGCCCAAGCGCCGATTTGGCTAGACCACGGACGTGTTGCAAAGTATTCCTGAGATTCTTCTGCGGTAACTTTTGCTGCAATTCCACTTATTACAACCTGTCGTTCCATTGCATGCCAAGGAAAGAGCAAAGTTACTTGCGGATTTAATTCGATTGCATGGGCTTTTCGTGAAGAATAATTTGTAAAGAAAGTAAAACCATTTTCAGAGATATCTTTTAATAAAACAGTTCTGGTCGTAATTTCTAATCCCTGTCCAAGCGTTGAAAGAACCATCGCATTTGCTTCAACAATTACCAGATTTTCACTGGCCTCTTTCAGCCATTGCGCAAAGGCAACTAAGGGATCGGCGGGCAGGGGATCCAAGCCGACTTCGCCATAGGAACGGCGCATTTGACCTATGGCATCTCGCTCCATTTCGCTCATAGATGTATCTAACGTCACTTTCGGTCTTAGTGCATCCTGCGCCAATCTAGTCGAAATTTCTTGCGATTAGGTGCAGAATTAGGCTCAGAATTAGTTAAATATTTCGAGGGAGTACTTTCGTGTCTGATGATTTCAAGCCCGGCCTTGAAGGCGTAATCGCATTTGAATCGCAAATTGCTGAACCGGATAAAGAAGGTAGCGCGCTGCGTTATCGCGGCGTTGATATCGATGATTTAGTTGGTCGAGTTTCCTTTGGAAATGTATGGGGCTTGTTAGTCGATGATGAATTCAATCCTGGTCTACCAAATGCCGAATCATTTCCACTACCAGTGCATTCAGGTGATGTTAGAGTCGATGTTCAAGCAGCAATTTCAATGCTTGCGCCAGCATGGGGTCTTAAACCATTACTAGATATTTCTGATGACGAGGCTCGAAATAATCTTGCACGGGCTTCGGTCATGGTGCTTTCTTATTTAGCCCAAGCTGCGCGCGGAATAATCGCAGCCCCAGTTCCAGAATCAGAGATTGATAAAGCACACACTGTTGTTGAACGCATGATGATTCGCTGGCGCGGCGAACCAGATCCATTACATGTGCGTGCAATCGATGCGTATTTTGTTTCTGCAGCCGAACACGGAATGAATGCATCAACATTTACAGCACGTGTGATTGCATCAACTGGTGCCGATGTTGCCGCCGCACTTTCGGGTGCAATCGGTGCAATGTCAGGTCCACTACATGGCGGTGCACCGGCCCGTGTATTAGGAATGATTGAAGAAGTTGAAAAATCTGGCGACGCCATTGCTTACGTTAAAGGAGTTATGGATCGCGGGGAACGTTTAATGGGATTTGGTCATCGTGTTTATCGTGCCGAAGATCCACGTGCACGCACTCTGCGCCGCACAGCAAAAGAATTAGGTGCACCACGTTATGAAGTTGCACTCGCACTTGAGAAAGCAGCACTTGCAGAATTACATGAGCGCCATCCAGAACGTGTTTTGGAGACCAACGTTGAATTTTGGGCCGCAATAATTTTAGATTTTGCGCAAATTCCAAGTCCACTATTTACAACAATGTTTACTGCCGCCCGCACTGCAGGCTGGTCGGCTCATATTTTGGAACAAAAGCGCACCGGCCGTTTAATTCGCCCCTCTGCGCGCTACATTGGTAAGGGCCCTCGCAAACCTGAGGATGTAAAAGGCTGGGATGCCAGAGTGGAGCAGCTGCATAGGTAATTAAGCTAGGAAGTTAGAAAATTGCCATGGGTCGCTCTCGTCATAAGTACGACCATTCCATCCTTTAAATAAATCATTTCGGAATTTGAGTGGATCCCAATCTGCAGCAGCTGAAACATAACCACCCCAGTAACGTTCGGCATAAGGTAGAACTTCTCGCCAAGGCATGTCATCTGGAACCATAAATCCGCGTTCTGGGTTTGCCATCGCCCAAGCAATTGCAGCAAAGACTGCAGAGCCGACTTGAACAGTAGTTGCAGATTGACCTGGGATTAACTTACGCGCATCATGAATATTTAAGAGTGAACCCGTCCACCATGATTTATAAGGATGACCCATAACCAGAACACCTAGATGATCAGCTCCGTCGATGATTTCATCATTCATGATCCGCTGGTTTTCCGTAATGTTCCACTGCATCATTTCAAGTTCACGCATTGATGCAATCGCAGCATCAGTTGGGCAGTATGCATAGTGAACTGTTGGACGATAAACCGCCTTCCCACCTTCCCAAACAGTTAAGTGATCTGAAATCGTAAATGCTTCACCGTGGCGAATAAGCATGCCAATTATTTCCATATTTGGCACCCATGACCTAACCCATGTAGTAGCTCCAGGTTGCGCGATTCCAATCTGGTTTTCAGGTCCACCGGAGTGCGTGAATGCCTTAACGGGTAGAGTTTTTTCATGCGTACCCCATCCAAGTTCTGCAGGCGCGATACCTTCTTCATAGAAACCTTCAACACTCCAAGTATTTACAAACTCGTTAAGCAACTTTGGCTTATCTGAAACTTGCGTATCTCGTTCAGCAATGTGAATGACTTTTACACCAAGGGCGCGCGCTAATTTTGGATAATTATCAGTGTTAAGTGCCGTTTCAACCCCATCGCCAGCGATTCCATCTTTAAGTGTTTGCGTTGCAATATCAACCAAAGCTTTTTTAGTTAACTGTGAAACTAAACCTGGGTTGGCGCCATGCTCAACAATTGCAGTAGGGCCTTTTCCTGCCCAGGTATCTGTTAATTTACGCAATTTCATGTGGCGGTAATAAAGAGTTCGCTCTTGCGGAGTTCGTGCTGATGGATTTGAATTAGGATCCCATAATTCAAGAGATGTATTTAAATAAATAACTCCATGATCGTGAGCCCAGCCAATAATGTCATTGGCATCGATATTCCACGCAAGGTCTAACAGAAAATCTCCAGCAGATAAATATTTACCAAGAAATTCGCTCATATTTTCGCGAGTGAGTTGATCAATTAAATACGTTGCGCCCTTTTCAATTGAGGCAGTAAAGCGTGATTGCGTGTCGCGTTGATCCACAATTGTGATCTGTTTGGCAGCCACTAAATGTTCTATTAGCAGTGGGACTACACACTGTGAAACTGAACCAGCGCCTAAAACAAGAACACGATTATGGAAGGATGCAGACAATTAGACCTCATCGCTCGTGCGCTTGTCGGAAATTTTGCGCAGTAATGGCAAACGATAAGGCATAGAGAGGTCAAATTAAAATCAGTTTTTACTCGCCCAAACCCCAAGGCCTTCACGTTTGGCGTGATACATCGCAAGATCTGCGCGCCTTAGGAGATCAGATGAACCATCATTTGTGACGTAGCCAATACTGACTCCGACGTTTACCTTTTCATTGCGAATCTCAAATGGATAACTAACTGTTGCACGAAGAGCCAGCGCAGCTTCCAAAATTGATGCTGGATTTCCTTCAAGCAGAACACCAAATTCATCACCGCCTAGACGAGCAAGAAATGCGCCATGAGGAAGCGAGCGGCTAAAGCGTGAAGCAACTTGCTGTAAAACTTTATCACCGGCTTCATGACCGTAGGAATCATTTATAGGCTTGAAACCATCAAGATCTAATAGCAGTAGCGCCCCATCTTTTTCGGCGAAGTTGGCAAGTTCTGAAATTAAACTGCGCCGATTTGGCAGTCCGGTTAATTCATCAGTGCGGGCGAGGATTCGTTCTTCGCCGATATTTCTAGCCTGGCGCAGGGCAATTGTCATGCGGATAAAAGCCAATAGAAGAGTTGAAATTGCTGGAAACAAAATAAAAGTAGGAAAATAACCAGGGCGCAGTGCAGTTAGAGCCAAGAGCGTTGCGCTGAAAAAGACCGATAGCGCGATGAGAACCGGATTTATATTTCGCTCATCCTTCGAATCAGAACCGATTCGCCAGAAACTCTCCGAGATTAAGAGGATTCCGACTAACCAACCATTATCGACTAAGGAACCAAAACGATATGTACCATTAACGCTCATCCAGAGATATAAGAAATCTGAAAGCGCAAAGAAAATAACGCCACTTATTAAAAAAATTGATCGAATAGAAAATCTCTGAATCGCCACCGCGCTTATTGCCACTGAAATTAAAATCAGATCTGCAACTGGATAAGTGATTGCAAAAAGAGTTGTTGGTAAGTCGCCATCGAAATGTGGTAGAACAGGTTTAAGTAGAAAAGTTGCCCCAAGGGTGCTTAGTCCAAGACCAAAGATGGAGGCATCGAATATTTCCAATACTTTAATTTTCCTGCTGGGAGAAATCAGTCTGGGCAGGCCGATAATTGCAAATGGGTAGAAGAGCAGATAACAAATATTGGAAGTTATTTGGGCGTAATTTGAAATGGAGTAGAAAGATTGAGCGCTAGAAATAATCGAGCCTAATAGCCAGAAGGATATTGCGCTCATCAAGAATACTTTTGCAATCGGGTCAGTAAATTTTGGCGAACGTGCAATAGAAATTATCGATACGATTGCCACAGCGTTATATACATATATCTCGCTAAAAATGGCTGGTTCTGCCGAGTTACTCCGAGTGAGTAAATGAATCAGCAAAAATATGGGGCCTAAAAATCTCAGAACCGTGTTGCTTCGCACTTGTAATTGTAAAAACGATTTAGAACTAGTTATGAATAGGGGAAGCCATAGATGAGCACGGAGAAGCCAATAAATCTTTCACGCAGAACACTCTTGTGCGCAAATACGCCACTTCAAACTTTGCCAATTAGGAGAAACGCTACGACCTTAACTATTGGTTAGTAGCCCTTACCGCAAATAAGTTTTGTCATATCTAGGCCATCTTTAACATCGAGCTTGGCATTTTCATAACCAGTTAACGCCTGAGCACGTGATGTAGTGATTCGATTTATGGCACGTTGAATCGCTCCAGTTGCACTTGTCGCACTATTATTTGATGCTACTGTTCTTTCTTTTGCCTTGATTGCTGTTTCATATGCCTTGATTGCTGTTTCATATGCCTTGATTGCTTTTTCATAAGTCGCAATGTTGGCAGAATTCTTAGTTAAGTTTGCCGCATCAGCTTTTATTGTTGTTAGTTTTGCGGTGATACCCACAATTTTTACTTTGTAGGTTTCAATGTTAGCAAGAGCAACCGCGCGAAATTCCACTAATTCTTTTTGTTGCACGATGAGGAGAGCAAGAGAGTCCGCTAATACTTTTTGTTGAACGATGATGTTAGCATCAAGTTCTGCAATGGTTGTATCAGTTGCAGTTTTAATTGTGGGCAAGTTCTTTTTCGTTTTGATATAGCTATTTGCGGTATTTAGGCAATCAACAGAGAGCCAAGTCAATTTTGAATTTTTGACAATGGGATTCTTTGCACACTTATAAGTTCCGGCACTTGTCTTAGATGTTGCACCAGCTTTGGTGCAAGTAACGCCGTTGCTAATATGTCTCGCAGCCGATGCTGGTGCGGCAGTTAGAAAACCTGCGGCAACTATCAGGGCAATTGATGCTGTTGTGGCTTTACGAAACATTAGAAAACCTCCATTGATTATCTGGGAATAATAGCGATTATATTTGATAAATCTGCTTATAACACGCTAGAAAGGTTTAGAAATTACGGAGAATGTGGTGAAATTTTCAATGGCGCTGGGTTAGCGACGTTGGCGAAGCCGAATATTCATTCCTAGTTTTCGAACCATGGGCCTTGGTCCAAAGCGCGCCACTGAAGTTAAAATTTTGTACTGCCAACCTGGGACCGAAAGAACGCTACCGCGTTGCGATTGGCGCCAAGATGTTGCAACTAACTTATCGGCATCTAGCCACATGAAGTTTGGCAAGGAATTCATCTTCATTCGACCACGTTGGTGAAATTCAGTACGAGTAAAACCTGGGCAAAGGGCACTTATTTTTACCTGCGTGCCGTTCATCTCAGTGTGAAGTGATTCAGATAGGACGGTCAAATAGGATTTCGAAGCGCTATATGTTCCCCCTGCGGTCCAGCCCGCAACCGATGAGACATTAATGATTGTTCCGCAATTGCGCGCTTTCATCCCCGGCAGAATTGAATGCATTAAGCGCATAGGTGTGCGCACTAAAAGATTGAGTAAATCTTCTTCCAGTTCAATTTCACTGCTTGTAAATGCTTTTTTAATTCCGAAGCCTGCGTTATTAATAAGTACTTCAATCTCGTTATTTGCAATATATTTTTCGACAGCACTGCAACCGGCATCGGTTGAAAGATCGGCTTGAATTATCTGTGTGGCAATTTTGTAGGTTGATGCAAGAGCGCTGGCACGTTCTTGCATGCGCGGCAAGTCGCGTGCGACCAGTACGATATTAAAACCTTTAGATGCTAATAACCGCGTAAAACTCTCACCAATACCTGCAGTTGCACCCGTCACGATTGCCCATTTACTCACACGATCCCCTTTGCCCAAATACCGCAAATAGCTATACCAAAGCGATTAAACGGTAATACCAGATGCATCTTCTTCGCGAATCGTCCACGAAGTTCCATGAGATTCCAAAAGATCCAAGAATGGCTTTGGTTCAAACCATTCAGGGCCATTAACGCCTTCCGGTTTCCATATTCCTGTGTGGATTAATTCCATTGCAATAACAGGATTAACCGCAGTCTGCCAAACAACGGCTTGGTCACCGTATTCAGACATTGACCAAGCATTATCAATTACGTTGTATATATAGCATGCATAAGGTTTACCTTCTTTATTTAAACCCTTAACGAGAGCCCCGGCGCAAGTTTTTCCATACATGCGTTCACCAAGGGTTGCAGGATCTGGCAATGCTGCAGCGAGTAAGTCGCGTGGTGAAACCGATATTCCCTGAACATCGACATGGTCTTTGCGATCCAAACCCAGCATGTGAATTGTCTTTAAAGTAGTAATGAATTGTGCACCAAGACCGTATTTGAAGTTAACTTTTTTAGCATCAACTTTTTGTGGAATTAGTACGACTTCTTCGTGTTCAACATTTACACATTCAACTGAACCAATTCCTTCAGGAAAATCGAAGACCTCGATTTCGCTAAATGGTTCGGTCGTAAACCAACCACGTCCGTCCTCCCAAACCAAGGGTGGATTAAGACATTCTTCAATCGTTGTCCAGATTGAAAAAAATGGTGCAAAATTATGACCCTCAACCGTTAAATTTGAACCATCTAAAATAGTTATGGAATCAATTCGGCTAAAGAGAAAATCTGATGCATAGCGTGCAAAGACATCGCTCAAGCCGGGTTCGATTCCCATGCCAACAAGTGCGTAAATTCCGCGTTCGCCCCAATTCCAGTCGCGCGCAAATTGCTCATCGCCAAGCTTTACGCCCGTTTCAGTATTTGGGTAATGCGGATGTGGCCGAGATAGTGACATAGCCATGTCAATGTAATTACGGTTTTCAATTTCGCACGCCAAGAAAATTGGCATTACAAAGCGCGGATCAACTGCGTTGATAACCACATCTGGATCGGCTTTGCGAATCAAGGCGCGGATATCTTCAAGTTCGGCAGCATTTACTGCGGCTGCAGAAAACCGTGCGTCTTTTACCCGCGCAACCGCATCTTCTGCACGCGAAAGGGTGCGATCTGCGATAACCATCGATGAAATAAATGATCTACGGGAAGCAATATTGACTATTGCTCTGCCAACACCTCCCGCGCCAATTACGAGCGCCTTCATTGTTGGCCCCTCATGGGAAAAACTCCGTATCAGTAGAAAACTAAGTCTAGTAGAAAGACATTTTTCTGACAAGATTGCGCATGAAATTGAAAAATTTTATAAGTCCCCGTAGCTCAGTGGATAGAGCAACCGCCTCCTAAGCGGTAGGTCGCAGGTTCAACTCCCGCCGGGGACACTTATTAAAAAGTATTTAATGTTTTAAAGTAAAACGTTGCATTGATTTAGGAGCCCACCAATTTCGTTCTCCAAATAAACGCATTAAAGCTGGAACCAACAGGGCACGAATTAAGGTTGCATCGAGTAGAATTGCAAAGGCAACACCAAAACCAAGCATCTTTATTGAGGTAACACCACTTGTAATAAATGATGCAAAGACCACAGCTAATAATAGTGCTGCTGCAGTAATAATTCGCGCTGATTTTTGCAAACCAGTTGCTACAGATTCAATATTGGATTTGCCAGCAAGATGTTCTTCGCGGATACGTGAAAGTAGAAAGAGTTCGTAGTCCATCGATAAACTAAAGACGACGACGGCGAGAAGGATTACCGAACCAGTATCTAAAGTTCCGGTAACGGTGAAGTCACCAACGAGCCATTTAAGATGGCCATCAATAAATACCCATGTAATTACGCCAAGAGTTGCCATGAGCGATAGGACGTTAAGAATTACCGCTTTGATTGGCAAAATAATCGAACCTGTGAAAACAAATACAAGAATTAAGACACTGATAGCAATCCAGCCGAGCGCCCAAGGCAATTTATTGGCAATGCCATCCTGTGAATCTGTGAAGTCGGCTGCCGCGCCACCAATTAGCGTTCCTTCAGGCCCATCAATGGCTCGTATTTCATGAATGATTTTTGCGGAAACACTACTGCGAGAAGATTCTGATGAGATGATCTGAATGCGAATATCCTTGCCGTAAATTTCAAAATTTCCAATTCGTGATATTCCTGCAACGTTTTTAACTTTATTTAAATAAGTTGTTATTTCGCTTTCCCGACCCACGCCATCTGGAACAACAACTTCAATTGGTGAACCTTCAAAACCAGAGAAGCGATCACCTATCACCTTTGCTGAAATTGCTGCGGGATTAGATGCTGGCAATACCCGCGAATCAATTTGGGCAAAACCAATATTTACAATTGGAGCGGCAAGAATTCCCAGAAGTAATAACGAGCCAATTGTTACGGGAAGTGGTCGATTCATAACGTTGCGCGCAGTGTGTGCCCAACGACCATCTTCTTTTGGAGTTATAGCACCTCGTCTGACAACACCCTTATTAATTTTATGACCAAGAATTGCGAAAAGTGCGGGCAAAGGAAAGAGTGCGCCTAGAACGGCGAAGGTTACTACTGAAAGACCAGCCATACCGAAAGATTTCAAAAAACTAAGTGGAAATAGAAGCATTGAACTTAAAGTCACAAAGACGGCAATACCTGAATATAGAACCGTCTTCCCAGCAGTTGTTACGGTCACAAAGACGGCCTCGTCGACGCTTTTGCCGTGGTGTAATTCTTCACGGAAGCGATTAACCATCAAAAGTGCGTAATCAATTCCAAGACCTAAGCCAAGGCCAGTTATTAAATTAAGTGCAAAAACACTCACATTAGTAAATAGCGAAAAGATATAGATCAATAAAAGCGATCCAAGAATTGCGCTAATTCCCACGAATAATGGTGTAACTGATGCAACTAAGGCCCCAAAAACAAATGACAACAAAACAAAGGTCAAGGGAATAGCAATAGTTTCGGCTAGAGCTAAATCTTTTTCAATCTTCTCATTTATTGCATGCGTAATTACTCCTGGGCCAGATGCATAGACTGTTAAGCCTTCTCTTTTGCCATCAAATTTTTCCTGAAGCAATGCACCAAGTTTTCCGAGTTTGCCCCAGTCTCTAGAATTTGGATCGGCATAAATAAAGAGAAAAGCGGCCTTTGAGTCATCTGATTTAAGGTTTGGTGTTAGGCCGGCAGACCAATAAGAAAGAGTCCTAATAACTCCTGGAACTTGTGAAACCGATTTTTCTAAAGCAAGTGCTGCACTTACAACGCTAGGAGTTGAAACATCTTGCCTCCCTGAATCGATGACGAAAACGGCGACAGGTTCTTGTACTTTGAATTTTTCCGTCAAGTAAGTAGTGGCTTTTGCAGATTCACTATTGGGATCGGAATAGCCACCCGTATCGAGTTTTCCAAATGCCAGTGAGCCAACACCACCGGCAGTCAAGATTCCAATTACAAATAGAATTAAAACACCCTTACGCCGCCGCACAACAAAACGAGCCAAAGACTCAAACACAGCTCAATCTCCTTAAAAATGTAAGTATAATTCTAAGTATGAGCGACCTCTTTCCGAAAATTACATCTGATGAGATTGAGCTTGATGAGGATGCGGAAAAAAGGAAACGAGAAGAAGAAATTAAGTTAGATAAACCACCACATCACGAAGATTAGTCAGCCTTAGGTGCTGGCGCAGTTGCAGGAGTGACGGAAGCCACTGGTTCTGGCGTACTTTTCTTGACAGCTTTTTTATTTGAATCATTTTTGTAAAAACCTGCGCCTTTAAAAACAACTCCAACTGCTGAGAAAACCTTACGTAATTCACTCTTGCACCCAGGACACTCGGTCAGTGAGTTTTCGGCAAAAGTTTGAATAATCTCAAATTCATGGTCACAAGAATTGCATGCATATTGATATGTAGGCATAGTTTCTCCGCTCATGGCTATTGCCGCCGCTCGCCCTAAAATTTTTATCGCTAGGGGTAGAGGATAAGTCTAGAGAAGTGAGACGATAGTGGCGAATTAAAGCCTGAACAGCGCCTGCTTTTTAGGGGATTGGAAGTGAGATTGTGAAAACTCCAAAATTTCAATACGTCGCACCTGCAATGCTGATCTTTTTTTTCGCAATCTTGCCTATAGCTACGGCTAAGGCAAATTCCCTAGTTAGCACTTCACCAATTAGTGGATCAACGGTTTCAATTTCTCCAAGCTCTGTAACGGTCACAGGTCAAGCTATTTTGTTGCCCGACGGAAACGAAGTAACCGTAACTGATTCTGCCGGAAATCGCGTAGATGATGGCACCTTAACAATTATCGATATGAGTGCCACCGTAGGGCTAAAGCCTTTGGTAGATGCTGGAGTTTATAAAGTTAATTACATTTTAATAGCAGAAGGCGAATCTGCGCTCGAAGGAAGTTTTAATTTCAATTTTTCAGCGCCCAGCACAATTGCGACCACGCAACCGCATTCAACGGTTCCAGCAAAAAGCGCGAGCAGCAGTTGGGGAACTAGCGTTTTTGTAATCGGAGCGCTAGTTCTGGCATTTTTCGTTTTAGTTGGCCTCTCACTCTATGCACGGAAAATCTTTAAAGATAGATGACTCTACTTTCTAGGAAAGCCGCCATGGGTCAGCCCGATGAATTAACCGATTACAATCGATATTTAACGGATCTAGCAGAACGAGACAGGAAAGAAAAATGATGGAGTCAGTTTTTGACTTACCAATTGAGTACAAAGAATTGCGCGCAAGTATTCGTTCGCTTGCCGAGAAAGAGATTGCCCCATTTGCGCTAGCCGTCGATGAAGATCACCGCTATCCAAAAGAAGCAGCGATTGCCCTTACCAAGGCCGGATTATTTGCAGCGCATGTTCCAACTGAATTTGGTGGCGATGGCGCCGATGCGCTTGCAATGGTTTTGATAATTGAAGAAGTTGCTCGAGTCTGCGGTTCATCTTCACTTATTCCAGCAGTTAACAAATTGGGTTCACTTCCGCTAATTTTCGGCGGAAATTCAGAGCAGAAAAAACGTTGGTTAACACCACTTGTCCAAGGTAAAGGTTTTTCTTATTGTCTTTCCGAGTCTGGTGCGGGTTCGGATGCATCTGCGCTTAGAACAAAAGTTGAACGCGTTGGCGATGGTTGGATTTTAAATGGCAGTAAGAAATGGGTTTCAAATGCCGGTGTTTCTGAGTTTTATACAGTTATTGCCCAAGGCGACTCATCCAAGGGCGCAAAAGGAATTACGGCATTTATTGTCGAAAAATCTGATGAAGGCGTTTCCTTTGGTTCGCCGGAAAAGAAAATGGGTTTTCGCGGTTCTCCAACATGTGAAGTTTATTTTGACAATGTAATCCTTGGAGATGATCGGCGCATTAGTGAAATTGGCGAAGGTTTTACATTAGCGATGAATACTTTGGATCACACTAGAATTACCATTGCCGCGCAAGCACTTGGGCTTGCTCAAGGCGCCTTAGATGTTGCAGCGAAATATTCACATGAGCGTAAACAATTTGGTAAGCCTATATTTGATTTTCAAGCTATTCAATTTATGTTGGCAGATATGGCGATGAATATCGAAGCCGCGCGGCAGTTAACTTATGCCGCCGCGGTAAAGAGCGAAAATGGTGAAAAAGATTTGAAATTTTTCTCGGCGGCATCTAAGTGTTTTGCAAGTGATGTGGCGATGAAAGTTACGCAAGATGCAATACAAGTTTTAGGTGGTTATGGCTATGTCTCGGATTATCCAGTCGAACGTATGATGCGCGATGCCAAATTAACCCAAATTTATGAAGGTACCAATCAAATTCAACGCATTGTTATGGCTAGAAATCTCCCAACAAATTAATTTCTTTTAAAGCGCACGATTATTTCTGGAGTAGCAGCAGCATCTAGGGCAATATCATGGTCTTCGCGTGGTAATTTTTCGCTCGTCAATTCACCTGAATGTACTAAGCCGATCTTCCAACCATTTAATTTTGGAAGCGCCTTGTCGTAATATCCGCCACCTTGACCGAGCCTGAAACCTTCTTGATCAATTCGAAGTGCCGGAACAATAACAGCGCCAATCGATGACAAATCTGTAAAGGTTTCCCCTAAAGGTTCGGGGATTCTCTTCTTAGTATTTAATTGTGAATCATCTCCATTCCAAGATACCCACTCCAATTCGTCTCCAACGATTCTTGGTAATAAAAGCGTCTTTCCAACGGCAAGAAGTTCTTTATTGATTTCCACCGTGCTCGGCTCTTGGGCAAATGAGAGATAACTTGTTACAACTGTGGCGGAGATAACTTCTAGTGCTTTCAAGATAATTGCAAAGGAAGACGGAATGAATTTTTGTGTGCGCTCATGACGAAATCTTTGGCGAAGTTCATCTTTTTTCTCGCTTTGATTCATCAAATCCCCTAGAAGTCAGTGTTCAACAAGTATGGTGTGATTATGGCAGAGCACACTAGAGTCGACGACTTTCTAACTTCGTTGCTCGCGATTTGCAAGCCACTTGAATCTTTTGAGATGCCCCTACTAGATGCCCATGGGGCAACCTTGGCTGCCGATATTTATTCAGGTGATCGTCTAGTTTTACGTGAAGGTAGCCGTATTCGTTCGACGCAAATTGGATTAGCAGCATCAATCGGTAAGGATCATTTACCTACCCGCCCACATCCCCGAGTTGTTGTGCTTTCAGCGGGGCCCAATTTGGTCGAACCGGGACAAAAACTTTCAGGTGAAGAAGAATTTGAAATTAATTCTTGGTTACTCACAACTGCGGTAAGAGAAACTGGCGCCGTTGCATATCGTGTTCACTCGATTCCCGAGGATGAAGTTGAACTACAGAAAGTTATTGAAGATCAATTAGTTCGCG